>CAXSED010000024.1:0-43262 GCA_964236475.1 uncultured Chthoniobacterales bacterium | reverse complement strand
GCGCACGCGGGCGACCACGCGATTTACCCGGATTGCCGGGAGTCGTTCATGCAGTCGATGGGCGCGGCGATGGCGCAAGGGACGTATGCGCAGATCGAGTTGGTGCGTCCGTTCATCGATTTGACCAAGGCGCAGATTGCCAAGCGCGGGGCGGAGTTGGGGGTGGATTTTGCGCAGACGTGGTCTTGCTACGAGGGGCGGGAGATTCACTGCGGGGAATGCGGGACATGCGTGGAGCGGCGCGAGGCGTTTTTGCTGTCGGGCGTACCTGACCCGACGGTTTACGAGAGTACCTCGCCGCTGCCGCAACGACCGGTGGGGGTGAAGTAAGTGCTGATTTCCGAGATTTTCCATTCCGTGCAGGGCGAAGGGGAACTGACGGGGGTGCCGTCGGTGTTCGTCCGTACGTCGGGATGCAATCTGCGGTGCGCGTGGTGCGACACGCCTTATGCCTCGTGGCGGCCCGAGGGGGAGAACGTCCCGGTGGAGGAGGTAGTGCGGCGGACGGTGGCGGCCCCGGCGGCGCACGTGGTCCTGACGGGCGGCGAACCGATGGCGGCCAAGGAGATGCCGTTGCTGGCGGCGCGGTTACGCGAGCATGGAAAACACGTCACGATAGAGACGGCGGGGACGCTGCCGCCAGCGGGGATCGCTTGCGATCTGGCGTCAATCAGTCCGAAGCTGGCGAATTCGACGCCTGCCGCCGGGACGATCTCGCCGGAGTGGGTGGAGCGTCACGAGCGCACGCGGTTTCAACCGGCGGTGATCCGGGAGTGGATCAAGGCGTACCCGTTCCAGTTGAAGTTCGTGGTAGAACGGGCCGAGGATTTGCGGGAAATCCGCGCGATGCTGGACGAGATCGGCGGGCGTGTTCCGCCCTGGAAAGTGCTGCTGATGCCGCAGGGGATCGACCTCGAAACCTTGCGGGCGCGGGAGGCTCTGATTCTCGAAGCGTGCAAGACCGATGGTTACCGGTTTTGTTCCCGGCTGCACATCCAGTTGTTTGGGAATACGAAGGGAACCTGAATCGCCGTCGCGCCCGGGCGGTTTTTCGAGTAGAGTGATGGGCCATGCCTTACCGCATCTGCAAAACTTTCGAGGTCGAGAACGGCCACATGCTGTCCAAACACCCGGACAAGTGCCGGTTTCCCCACGGGCACACCCGCAAGGTGGAACTGGTGTTGGAAGCGGATGGGCTGGACCGCAACGACATGGTGTGTGACTTCAAGGCGCTCAAGGAAGCCGTGGGCGAGTTTCTCGAAGGGTTCGACCATGCCATGTGCATGAACATGACGGACCCGATGTACACGGAAATGAAGAAGCAATACGGCGACCGGATCATTGGATTCGAGCAGATCGACCCGACGACGGAGGTTTTGGCGAAGGTCGTTTACGATCATTTGCAAGCGCGGCTGGCCGAGGGGGTGGGACGGGAAATCAGGTACGCGATTGCCGATGGGGTGCGGGTGGCGAAGGTGCGCGTGTGGGAAACGAGCAGTTCCTGGGCGGAGTACGAACCGGAGGCGGCGCGGTCCCGATGAACTACGCCACGCATTTGCAATTGCCGGATATGCAGAAGACGCCCGATACCCGGGGCGTGCAGATCGACCACGTTGGCATCTGCGACCTGACGTATCCCATCGTCGTGCTCGACCGGGATAACCAACGCCAGCAGGCGACGGCCACGATTGCGGTGTCGGTGAGCCTGCCGCACCATTTTAAGGGTACGCACATGAGCCGGTTTCTGGAAGTGCTGGCGGCGCACCAGGGCGAGATCACGATGCACACGCTGCCCGTGATTTTGCACGAGTTGAAAAAGCGGCTGGCGGCGGAAGCGGCGCGGCTGGAGGTGGAGTTTACTTATTTCTTGCAGCGCACGGCCCCGGTTAGCGGGCTGGCCGCGCCGATGGATTACCGCTGCACGTTCATCGGGGAAACGGGCGAAGCCGGAGACGATTTTTTGATGAAGGTCAAGGTGCCGGTGAGCACGCTTTGCCCGTGCTCGAAGGTGATCAGTGATTATGGCGCACATAACCAGCGAGGCTATGTGACGATGTCCGTGCGGCCCCGGCGTGACGCGGACGGCGGGTGGCAGATGGTGTGGATCGAGGAATTGATCGACGTGGCCGAGAAATCAGCGTCCGCGCCGATCTATCCGTTGTTGAAGCGGGTGGACGAGCGGCACGTCACGATGCAGGCGTACGACAACCCGGTGTTCGTCGAGGACGTGGTGCGCAACGTGGCGAGCCGGTTGCGCGAGGACGAGCGGATCGCGTCGTTCGAGGTGCGGGCGGTGAACCTGGAGAGCATTCATAATCACTCGGCGTTTGCTGTGGTGACGTACCCGCCGGTGGAGCGGGAATAAGGATGGCGGGAGGCAGTTTTAGACGGCCTCGCCTGCCGCATGGCCGCTGGCCCAAGCCCATTGGAAGTTGAAGCCGCCGAGCTGGCCGGTGACATCGACCGCCTCGCCGATGAAGTATAGTCCGGGCACCGTGCGGGACTCCATCGTCTTGCTGCTGAGGTCGCGGGTGTCCACGCCGCCGAGGGTGACTTCCGCCTTGGGATAACCTTCCGTGCCGCTGGGTTGTGGCGACCAATTCCGCAGGGTGCGTTCCAGCGTCGCCAACGCCTTGGGGGAATGCTGCCGCAATGGCCGGGCCGGGTCCAACGGGCCGCAGAAGGCTTGCGCGAGGCGGGTGGGCAGGCGTTCAGAGAGAACGTTGGCGAGGTGCGTCGCTTCGCCTTGGGCGTGCCGGCGGACGAGCCAGTCGTCGGTGGGCGGCTGGTCCGGCAGCAGGTCGAAGGATACTTGCGCGCCGTCCGGCAGGTAGGAGGAAACTTGCAGCACAGCGGGGCCGCTCAGTCCCCGGTGGGTGAACAGGAGGCTTTCGTGGAACGCCCGGCCCCCTCGTCCGTGCGCCTCGGCGCGGCAGGGCAGGGAAACGCCGCTCAGTTGTTCGCACATTCGTCCCGGTTCGTCGGCGAAGGTCAGCGGCACCAAGCCGGGGCGCGGCGCGACGATCCGCAGTCCGAACTGCCGCGCCAACCGGTGCGCCAGATCGCTGCCGCCCAGCTTCGGCCAGGAAAGGCCGCCCGCTGCCACGACCAGCGCCCGCGCCCGGAGTTCCCGCCCGCCGACGCTGACCTGGAAGACCCCATCCGCCCCGCGCTCGACCCGCCGCACGTCCGCGCCGGTCTCGACGTGCACGCCCGCGTCCGTGCACTCGGCAACTAACAGGTTGACGATTTCACGCGACGAGCCGTCGCAGAAAAGCTGGCCGAGCTTTTTTTCGTGGTAGGCGACACCGTGCCGCTCGACCAGCGCGACGAAATCCTGCGGTTGGTAACGCGCCAGGGCCGACCGGCAAAAGCCTGGTTGCCCGGAAAGGTAGTTTTCCGGCCCGGCGTGGAGATTTGTGAAATTGCAGCGGCCGCCGCCGGAAACGAGGATTTTTTTGCCGGGACGCTCAGCACGTTCCAACACCCGCACGCTGCGGCCACGCTGTCCGGCGACCGCCGCGCACATCAGCCCGGCGGCTCCAGCCCCCAGCACGAGAACGTCTTCGGTCGGGAGCGCGGGCGTCGGCATGGGGGCGCAACATAGTCCATCCCGCCGCCGGTGAAAACCATCGCCCGAACCCGGTCGAAACTCGGCGCGGGTTTTCGCATCCAGCTCACGTCGGTTTTGCGTATAAGAACCATCCGCCGCCGCACTCCCGCGCCTTGAAAGAAAAGTTACAAAAATTCTCTTCCCGTCGCCGCGCGGGGCGTAGAATCTGACACCACATGGCGCAGATTTTCCCAGCCGGTAGCAATTCGGTGGTGCGCGCGGTGATCGTGGGTGTGCCGCTGGCCCTCGCGCTCGTGGTGGGCGCGCTGTACGCCATCGAGTGGTCCCCTTGGGCGACGCGCATGTGGGTACCGATCGCTCAGCCGGTGCCGTTCAGCCACAAGCACCACATCGGGCAGTTGGGGATCGACTGCCGTTATTGTCACACGGGCGTCGAAAAAAGCGCGTATGCCGGGGTGCCACCGACGGAAACGTGCATGACTTGTCACAGCCAGCTTTACACCGATCAGCAGATGCTCGCGCCGGTGCGGCAAAGCCTGATCGAAAACAAGCCGATTGCCTGGACCCGGGTCCATGATCTGCCGGATTTCGTGTACTTCAACCACTCGATCCACGTCAACAAGGGGATCGGCTGCACGTCCTGCCACGGGCGGGAAAACCAAATGCAGCTCACTTGGCAGGACCAGACGCTCTACATGTCGTGGTGCCTGCAATGCCACCGGCACCCGGAGAATTTTATCGCCGACCGCAAGGAGGTGTTTAACCCGGAGCGGGTCGCGCTGAAGGACGAGGGGAAGCTCGACTGGGCGAAGCAGCTCGTAAAAGATTATCACGTCCAGTCCTCGGGCGTGTTGACGGATTGTGCCACCTGCCACCGATGAACGATCCCGCCGAGAAGCTTTCTATTCTGCCTGTGCCAACGGTCCCGCTGGACCTGGCGGCGGTGCGTGCGCGCCTGGCGTCGGCGGACGGACCGCAATTCTGGCGCGGATTGGAGGCGGTGTCGGAAACGACCGAGTTCAATCAATGGCTGCACCGGGAATTTCCGCAGGGAGCCGCCGAATGGACTGACGCGCCGAGCCGACGGCAATTTTTGAAGATCATGGCGGCGTCGTTCGCGCTGGCGGGAGCGACCGCCTGCACGCGGCAGCCCATCGAAAAGATTCTGCCTTACGTCAAGCAGCCGGAGGAATTGATCCCCGGGATTCCTCTGCAATACGCCACGGCGATGACGCTGGGTGGGTATGCCACGGGCATCCTGGTGGAGAGCCACGAAGGGCGTCCGACCAAGATCGAGGGCAACCCGGACCACCCGATGAGCCTGGGCGCAGCAAACGTGTTCCAGCAAGCGTCCATTTTGGAACTGTACGATCCCGACCGCTCGCGCTCCGTGCTGCGGGGCGGGGAGACGAGTTCGTGGGAAGAGTTCCTGGCGGACCTCGTGCCGCGTCTGGCTGAGCAGGGGCCGAAGCAGGGAGCGGGCATGAGGATTCTCACGGAGACGGTGACCTCGCCAACGCTGGCCGCGCAGTTGGCGGCGTTGCTCAAAGAGTATCCGCAGGCGAAATGGCACCAGTACGAGCCATGGAACCGCGACGGGTTACGGCACGCGCAGGCGGACCAACCGCAGGTCGAGGCGCATTATGATTTTGCGAAGGCGCGGGTGGTCGTCGCGCTCGACAGCGATTTTCTTTTCACGCATCCGGCAAGTCTGCGTCACGCGCGGCAGTTCGCCGACGGACGGCGGCAGATGACCGACGGGGGAGATTCTCGTCGTCTTTACGTCGCGGAGCCGACGCCCACGATCACTGGTTCGATGGCCGACGAACGGCTGGCGTGCGGGGCGGGGGAGGTCGTGCAGTTGGCGAAGGAACTCGCGCGGACCATCGAAGCGGGCAAGGCCGAGGCGACCGGTGGGACCGGGGCAACGGCGTCGTGGCTGGCGGCAGCAGCGCGCGACCTGATGGCGGTGCGCGGGGCGGGCCTCGTAGTGGCGGGCGAGGGGCAACCCGGCGTGGTGCATGACTTGGCTGCCGCGATGAACGATGCGCTGGGCAACGTGGGACAGACGCTGACCTACCGGCCCTGTGCCGATGCCCGGGCCGTGCGGCAAACGGATTCGCTCAAGGAACTGGCGGCAGACCTGCACGCGGGTACCGTGGATTTGTTCGTGATGCTGGGTGGAAATCCGGTTTACGACGCTCCGGCGGACCTCGAATTCGAGGCGGCGATGCGACAGGCGAAACGTTGCGTGCAACTCGCGTTGGCCTACAACGAAACGTCGTTGCTCTGCCAGTGGCATCTGCCGCAGGCGCATTATCTGGAATCCTGGAGCGACGCGCTGGCGTTCGACGGCCCGGCTTCCATCGTGCAACCGCTGATCGAGCCGCTTTACCAAGGGAAGACGGCGCACGAATTCATGGACGCGCTGGTGCTCGAACAGACGGCGCGGGGCGCTTACGACATCGTCCACGACCATTGGCGTTCCGAGCATCGGGGCGACGATTTCGAGAAGGCGTGGCGGCGGATGATCCACGACGGGCTGAGAACTTCGCTCGCGCCGGCGGTGGGGAAAGCGGTCATCGGCGTGCTGGTCAGCGCATCGACTACTTACTCACCGGTGGGTGACTACTCCGGCGCGGCGTCTGCGACGACACCCGCGACCGGCGCGCTGGAAATCGTCTTCAAGCCGGACCCGGCGGTGTGGGATGGCCGGTTCGCCAACAACGGCTGGTTGCAGGAGCTGCCCAAGCCCATCACGAAGCTGACCTGGGACAACGCCGCGCTCGTCAGCCCGAAGCTGGCCGAGCGGCTCAAGCTGGCCAACGAGGACGTGATCGAACTGGCGTTCAAGGGGAGGAGCGTCCATGCGCCGGTGTGGATCGTGCCGGGGCAGGCGGAGAATTCCGTGACGTTGACGCTCGGATATGGACGCACGACGGCGGGGCACGTCGGCTCGGGGCAGGGGGTGAACGCGTATGCGTTGCGCACCAGCGACGCGATGAGTTTCGGTGGTGGGTTGGAAGTTCGCAAGATTGCAGGCGTGAAGTGGCAACTGGCTACCACCCAGTCGCACCAGACGCTTGCCGGGCGCGATGTTTACCGTACCGGCACGCTGGAGGAGTTTCATCAGAAACCGAAGTTCGCGCGCGAGAAATCCGAGGAGCCAAAAGTCGACGACACGCTCTATCCGCCGGACCATACCTATCCGGGTTATGCGTGGGGCATGGCGATTGATCTGAACACCTGCATCGGCTGCAATGCTTGCGTGGTGGCCTGCCAGTCGGAAAACAATATTCCCATCGTGGGCAAGGGTGAAGTCATCAACGGGCGCGAGATGCACTGGATTCGCGTGGACGGTTATTTCGGCGGCAGCGATCTCGATCACCCGGATTTTTACCACCAGCCGGTGCCGTGCATGCATTGCGAGAACGCGCCGTGCGAGGTGGTGTGCCCGGTCGAGGCGACGGTTCACAGCCCGGAAGGGCTGAACGAGCAGGTGTACAACCGCTGTATCGGGACGCGGTACTGCTCGAACAACTGTCCGTACAAGGTGCGCCGGTTCAACTTCCTGCAATGGGCGGACAACACCCATCTGACTTTCAAAATGCAGCGCAACCCGGACGTGAGCGTGCGCTCGCGCGGCATCATGGAAAAATGCACGTACTGCGTGCAGCGTATCAACGAGGCGAAGATCACATCGCAGAAGGAGGACCGTAAGGTGCGCGACGGCGAAATCAAGACGGCGTGCCAGCAGACCTGCCCGACGGAGGCCATCGTTTTCGGGGATGTTAACGATCCCGGGAGCCGCGTGTCCCGCCTCAAGAAACAAACGCGCAACTACGGGATGCTTGCCGAGTTGGGCACCCGCCCGCGCACCACTTATCTGGCGCGCATCACCAACCCGAACCCGGAGGGCAAAGCCTGATGCCTGCACCTTCGTCATCCAACGGGCACGGTCAGGCCCTCGTTCCGCGCAAGCTCGACGGAAGCGGTGAGCCCGTGCCCATGTCAACCCTTGGTTACCCGGACGAATTGGTCGGCCCGGGGCAAACGCTGGAAAGCGTGTCGGCCCAGATCGGCGACATCGTGCTCAAAGGTCAACACCCGAAAAGCTGGTGGTTGGGTTTTGCCATCGCTTTCGCGCTGTTAATGGTGTTTTTGATGTCGGTCACTTACCTCCTGTACAAGGGGGTGGGCATCTGGGGGATCAACATTCCGGTCGCGTGGGGGTTTGCCATCATCAACTTCGTCTGGTGGATCGGTATCGGCCACGCCGGGACGTTCATCTCGGCCATTCTGTTGCTCGTGTTTCAGAAGTGGCGAAATTCTATCAACCGCTTCACCGAGGCGATGACGCTCTTTGCGGTGGCCTGCGCGGGGATGTTTCCGCTAATTCACTTGGGACGGCCCTGGGTATTTTACTGGATCGTGCCGTATCCGAATACCATGGGTCTGTGGCCCCAGTGGCGCAGCCCGCTGGTATGGGATTTGTTCGCGGTCTCGACGTATTTTACGGTGTCGTTGTTGTTTTGGTACGTGGGATTGATTCCTGATCTGGCGACGTTGCGCGACCGCTCGAAATACCGCTGGCAGCAAATTCTTTTCGGGATCGGCGCGCTGGGCTGGCGTGGATCGGCGATCCATTGGCAGCGGTACAAAATGACGTATCTGCTCCTCGCCGGGTTGGCCGCACCGCTGGTGTTGTCCGTGCACAGCGTCGTGAGTTTCGATTTTGCCGTGGCGCTGACGCCCGGTTGGCACTCGACGATCTTCCCGCCTTTTTTCGTGGCCGGGGCGATCTACTCCGGTTTTGCGATGGTGCTGAATATCATCATCCCGGTGCGGCACTTGTATAAGCTGCACGCCTTCATCACGGAGCGCACGCTCAACAACATGGCCAACATCATGCTCGTGGTCGGATTGATCGTGTGCTACGGCTATGCGACCGAGGCGTTCATGGGTTGGTTCAGCGGAGACATCTACGAGCGTTACCTGGTTTATAACCGTGCGTTCGGTCCTTACGCGTGGTCGTACTGGGCGCTGATGCTTTGCAACGTCGTCGTGCCGCAGGCGCTCTGGTCGCGGCGGGTGCGGATGAATCCGGTGCTGCTTTTTGTCGTGGCATTCTTTATCAACATCGGCATGTGGCTGGAGCGGTTTACCATTGTCGTCATCAGCCTCCAGCGCGAGTTTTCCCCGTCGAAGTGGGGGATGTATTATCCGACGTTCTGGGATTACGCGACGTTTGCGGGCACGCTCGGTTTGTTCTTCACGCTGCTGTTCCTTTTCATCCGCTTCTTGCCGATGATCTCGATGACTGAGGTACGCGAACTCGTGGCCGATGGCGAGAGCCTGCCGGACAGCGGCCCGGAATTGCCGCCCGTGTTTGCTCACCTTTCCAACCGGCCATGACCGTCGCACCCGTTACCCGCGTCCCCGTTGGTCTCCGGCAGGAAAACCTGCACGGACTGGTCGGCGCGTTTGCGTCCGGCGAGGCGCTCGTCGAGGCGACGCGCAAGGCCTACGAGGCCGGTTACCGGCGCATGGATGCCTATAGCCCGGTGCCCGTCGAAGGGTTGGCCGAAGCCATGGGCCGGCGCGGCACCGTGATGCCGATGATCGTCCTCGGCGGTGGGATCATGGGCGGGTTTACCGGCTGGTTCATGCAATGGTTTTCGGCCACCTACGATTATCCGTTTAACGTCGGCGGGCGGCCATTCAACAGTTGGCCGATGTTTATCCCGATCATCTTTGAACTGACGGTGCTTTTCGCCGCGATCTGCGGGGTGTTGGGAATGCTTTTCCTCAATGGTTTGCCCCAGCTGCATCACCCGATCTTCTCGGCGGCAGGCATTGAGCGCGCTACCGTGGATCGCTTCTTTCTGTGCCTAGAAGCCACCGATCCCCGTTGGGAACGCGACGCCACGCGCCGTTTTCTAGAAGATGAATTGCACGCCGCCGACGTGGTGGAGGTCAAGCGATGAACCGGCGCGCTTTTACTTTGGTCATTGCCTGTCTGTGGGCGGGTGGTGGTGTGGGGTGTCGGCAGGATATGTACAACCAGCCGAAATACAAGCCGCTCGCCGCCAGCGAATTTTTTGCCGACGGGACCTCGGCGCGGCCTCTGCCGCCACACACCGTGGCTCGTGGCCATCTCGACGAGGACGTGGTTTTCTTCACCGGCAAAAACGACGACGGCACGCTGGCGGCCGGGTTTCCGATGCCGGTCACGCACGACTTGCTCAAACGTGGGCAAGAGCGATTTAACATCTATTGCTCTGTCTGCCACGGCTACGAAGGCGACGGCAACGGCATGATCGTGCAGCGCGGTTTTCCGCCGCCGAATTCCTATCACATCGACCGTTTGCGGCAGGCGCCGCCGGGATATTTTTATAACGTGATCACCAACGGCTACGGCGTGATGTATCCCTACGCTTCGCGCGTCGAACCCGCTGACCGTTGGGCCATCGCCGCGTATATCCGCGCGTTGCAACTCTCGCGCAACGGTCACCTCGACGATGTGCCCGCCGACGAACGCGCCAAACTGGAGGCCGCACCCAAGCCATGACGCCGCTCCGTGCCCAGTTCGACCGTGTGCAAATCGTCGCGCTAGTTGCGGGCGTGATAGGTCTTGCGCTGGCCGCTGTCGGCGCGTTTCTGCATCCCGACCCGCGCCAGTTTTTCTTTTCCTACCTGTTCGCGTTCGTGTTTTGGATGGGACTGCCGCTGGGTAGTCTCTGCGTGCTGATGATTCATTATCTTGCGGGTGGAAGCTGGGGGTACACAATCCGGCGGTTTCTCGAAGCGAGCATCTCGACGCTGCCACTCATGGCCGTGCTTTTCGTGCCTTTCTTCTTCGGCTTGAAGCACCTTTATCCTTGGGCGCGCCCGGAAATCGTCGCCCATGACGACGCGCTCCAGAAAATTCACGGCTATCTCAACGTGCCCGCTTACGGCGCGAGGATGGCGGTGTGCTTCGGCCTGTGGATCGCGGCGGCCTTTCTCCTCAATCGCTGGTCCGCTCAACAGGACTCGACTTCTGACCCGGCGCTGACCCGGCGCATCCGTACGTTCTGCGGACCGGCATTGTTGGGGTTTGTGCTCACCGTCTCGTTGGCGACCGTCGATTGGATCATGGTGCTGGAACGCAATTGGTATTCCACCGTTTTTCCGGCCTTGCTCATCATCGGGCAAATTCTGCTGACGTTCGCCTTTTGCGCCGCGATGTTGGCGTGGGTCGTGGGGCCTGCGCCGTTCGACCGGAAGGCGAATCCCATCAGCGGTGTGGTGCGCGTGGAGCATTTTCATTCGCTGGGCAACTTCCTGCTCGCCTTCGTGATGATGTGGGCCTACCTGAGCGTTTCGCAACTCATCATCATCTGGTCGGGCAACGAGCCACGCGAGATCTCGTGGTATTTGCACCGCACGGCGGGAGCATGGAAATACATCGGCATTTTCCTGGCGTTGTTCAATTTCGGGTTACCGTTCTGTTTGCTCCTCTCGCGTGAGAACAAGAAAAACGTGCGCTTTCTCACCGTGCTGGCCCTTGGCATCTGCGGGGTTCACGCGGTCGAGCGGTATTGGCAAATCATGCCGTCGCTGCACCGGGACGGCTTGAGCGTGTCCTGGCTGGACGCGGCGGCGCTGGTCGGCATCGGCGGCGTGTGGTTTGCCGTCTTTCTCGCCCGTTTGAAGACGCATCTGACCCTGCCGCAAAACGACCCCCGGATGGAACCGGCCCTCGTCCATGGACACTAAGTACCAACCCATCCCCCAAGACGCGGGCGAACCGCCGGTGGACGATCTCGCGTTCATGGAAACGGTAGACGCCGGTCACGAGATGACGGATGTCAACGTGAAGGGCATTTTCATTTTTGCCTTTGCGATGCTTTTTTCGGTGGCGATCTTTCTGTTCAGCATCGCAGTGGTGTTCAAAGGGTTTGGTTTTCTCAATGGTAAGTTGGACGCCCGCCGACCCACGCAGGAACCGGGTGCAGCATCGCAGGTAAAGATCGCGCCGGATTACCAGGGGCCACTCTTACAAGTAAAACCCGAGGAAGACCTCGGCGGGATGCGCGTCCACAATGCCACCGATTTGCAGACTTACACCTGGCTGGACCGGCAGGCCGGGGTGGTTCGTTTGCCGGTGGACCGGGCGATGGACCTGCTGGCCGAGCGCGGGGTGCCGCCGGTCTCGCCGGGCAAGACGCTGGAGGGCCTCCAGCGCGAGCGCGCCCAACCGCAGGTGTTCGGCCAAAGTCTGCGACCATGATGAAGTGTCTCCTTCCATTTCTCGCGGTTTTGCTGGCGGCGGTGCCGGGCGTGCGCGCGCTGGATACCAACGCTGCCAACGCGGTTTTCCAGCAGGGACGTTTCGATCAAAACCTCGGCGCGCAGGTGCCGCTCGACGCCGTGTTCCGCGACGAAACCGGCCAGCCGACCGCCCTGCGCAGCGTGCTCGGGCAACGTCCGGCCATTCTCGTGCTCGGGTATCACGAGTGCCCGATGCTTTGTTCGCTGGTGCTCGGCGGCCTGGTGGAATCCATGAACGATCTGCGCCTGACCTCCGGCACCGGGTTCGACTTGATCGACGTGAGCATCAATCCTACCGACAACCCGGCGATGGCCGCCCAGCAAAAGCGCGTTTACTTCAAGCGGTACGCCCGCCACGGCGCGGATGCCGGGTGGCATTTTCTCACCAGCCCCGACCCCGCGACAATTCACCGGCTCGCCGACACCGTCGGTTTCCGGTACGGCTATGATCCCACGACCAAGCAATATGCACATCCGAGCGGCGTGATGATCCTGACACCCGACGGCAAGGTGGCGCGCTACTTCTTCGGCGTAAATTTCGATCCCGGCGACCTGCAAGCCGCGCTCGCCACCGCCGGTCAGCGCAAGGTCGGCTCGCGCATCCAGGAACTCCTGTTGACCTGTTTTCACTACAACCCGATCAACGGCAAATACGGTGCGCTCGTGGTCAACACCGTGCGCGTCGGCGGCGTGCTGACGTTGCTGGCGATGGCGGGCGGACTCTTCTACCTCGTCCGCCGCGCGCCCGACGTGAGAGCTTGATCTAACCCTTTTGTCCTATGTTTGCCATGGACCTACCTTTTGCCCCCGAACGCGCCTCCTCCATGGCGGGGCAGACGGACGCGCTTTTCTACGGGTTGATCCTGCTGACGGTGGTCATGCTCACCGTGATCTTCGTGCCGATGGGTTACTTCCTGTACACCTACCGTAAAGGCAGCGATGCCGACCGGACGCCACTCAGTTTCCAGACGTGGAAAGTGGAACTGATCTGGAGCGCCATCCCGTTGATGATCGCCATGGGGTTCTTCGTCTGGGGGGCGGCCATCTATTATCGACTTAAGACTCCGCCGTCCGACGCCGATTCGCTGGAGGTTAATGTCATCGGCAAGCAATGGATGTGGAACGTACAGCACCCGGAGGGCAAGCGCGAGTTGAACGAATTGCACATCCCGCTGGGCCGGACGGTGCGGCTCGTGATGACCTCGCAGGACGTGATCCACGATTTCTACGTGCCCGCTTTCCGCACGAAGCAAGACGTGGTGCCGGGACGTTATTCGGAAGAATGGTTCAAGGCGACCAAGCTCGGCAGCTTCCACATCTTTTGCAGCAAGCTCTGCGGCAGCGGCCATGCCGACATGGTCGGTTGGGTCACGGTAATGACGCCGACCGACTATGCGCAGTGGCTCAACGAAGGTGGTGCGCAGGCGTCGCTAGTCGCGCGGGGCTCTCGGCTGTTCCGCTCGCTGGGGTGCAGCGGTTGCCACGGTGAAAACGCGCTCGTTCGCGCGCCTAGCTTGGCCGGATTATACGGTCATCCGGTGCCGCTTGACACGGGTGAGATCGTCACGGCGGACGACCATTATCTGCACGATTCGATCCTGCTGCCGCTCAAGCAAATCGTGGCCAGTTACGCGCCGATCATGCCGAGTTACGAGGGACAGATCGGCGAGGAGGAGGTTTTCCAGTTGATCCAGTACATCAAGAGCATGGCCAAGGACACGCCCGAGGAATATCTCCGCCGTAACGAGGATGCGCCCGGCCAGACCCAGGGTCCGCGCATTCATCCCCAACAGCTTCCGCCCGACGCCACGCCCGGCCCGACGCAATACGCGCCGCCCGGGTCCACGCCGGTCCCCGCGCCGACGCCGCCTTTCCAGCCGCAGCCAACTTCCTACTAACATGCAAGCCCAGGCTACCGTCCGCCAACCCTTCGGTGGGCATCCGACCCACTATCTGAACAAGGAAACGACGATCCGCTCGTGGTTGCTGACGACCGACCATAAGCGCATCGCCCTGCTGTACCTTTTCACGATCATCTTTTTCTTCCTCATCGCTTCGGCCGCCGCCGCGTTGATGCGGATCAACCTGCTGACGCCGCAGGGCGACCTCGTTCTTTCCCAGACTTACAACAAGCTCTTCACCACACACGGCGTCCTGATGGTGTGGTTTTTCCTGATTCCGTCAATTCCGACCGTGCTGGGCAATTTCCTGATTCCGATGATGATCGGCGCGCGGGACCTTGCCTTCCCGAAGCTCAATTTGCTGAGCTGGTACATTCTCATGGCAGCCGGAGCGGTGACGCTCTATTCCCTCGCGGCAGGCGGCGTGGATACCGGCTGGACGTTCTACACTCCGCTGAGCACAAAATACTCCAACTCCCACGTCATGATGATGGCGCTGGGCGTGTTCATCTCCGGCTTCTCTTCGATCCTGACCGGGCTGAATTTCATCATCACCATCCACCGGATGCGTGCGCCCGGGCTGACGTGGATGCGGTTGCCGCTGTTCGTCTGGTCGCTTTACGCCACGAGCCTGATTATGGTCCTGGCGACGCCCGTGCTGGCAACCGCCATGGGGTTGATCGTCGTCGAGCGACTCTGGGGCGTGGGAATTTTCGATCCGTCGCTCGGTGGCGACCCGGTGCTCTTTCAACACCTGTTCTGGTTTTACTCGCACCCGGCGGTGTATATCATGATCCTACCCGGGTTCGGCGTCATCAGCGAACTCATCACCTGCTTTTCGCGCAAGAAAATTTTCGGCTACCGATTTATCGCGTTCGCCAGCATGGCCATCGCGGTGCTGGGGTTCGTCGTCTGGGGGCACCATATGTTTATGAGCGGCCAGTCGATCTACGTCGGGATGGTGTTCTCGTTCCTGAGTTTCCTCATCGCCATTCCCTCGGGCATCAAGGTGTTCAACTGGACGGCTACTCTTTACAAAGGCTCGATCACCTTCGAGACCCCGATGCTGTACGCGCTCGGTTTCATCGGGTTGTTCACCTTCGGCGGCATGACCGGCCTTTTCGTCGCCGCGCTGGCGACCGATGTGCATCTGCACGACACGTACTTTGTCGTGGCGCACTTCCATTACATCATGGTCGGCGGCATGGTCCTCGCCTTCATGGGCGGACTACACTTCTGGTGGCCAAAGATCACCGGGCGCATGTACCCGGAACGCCTGGGTCAGTTAGCCGCCGTGACCACTTTCATCGGCTTCAACCTGACGTTCTTCCCGCAGTTCATCCTCGGCTACCTCGGGATGCCCCGCCGCTATCATGCCTACCCGCCGGAGTTTCAGGTGTGGAATGTCCTCTCGACCGCCGGGGCGTCGATCCTCGCCGTAGGCTACATGATGCCATTCGTCTACCTGATCTGGTCGCTCAAAAACGGCAAACCGGCGGGCAACAATCCCTGGGGGGCGACCGGCCTCGAATGGCAAACCTCCTCGCCACCTCCGACCCAGAATTTCGACCAGACACCTGTCGTCACCGAAGAGCCTTACACTTACCCATTGCTGGCTTCCGTCGAACACGCCAGCCCGAATCAGAAACCCGTCGTCCATGCCTGATTCCACCGCCCTCCCGCGCCCGCCCCTGCGTCCGACGCCGCTCCCGGCTCGCGCGGAGCAGTTCGACGACCTTGATCAACAGACCGAGGCCGCCCACCTGGGCATGTGGCTTTTCCTCGGTACGGAACTCCTCTTTTTCGGTGCTTTGTTCGCCGCCTACACGATCTACCGGTTCACCTACCCGCAGATTTTCGCCGCTGCCAGCCGGGAACTGATGATGTGGGCCGGCGCGGCGGACACCGCCATTCTCATTATCAGCAGCTTCTGTGTGGCGATGGCGGTTCACACGGCGCAGACCGGTGGCCGCCGCTGGCTGTTGACGCTCCTCCTGCTGGCAGGCGCGGGGTTGGGTGGATGCTTCCTCCTGTTGCACGGCTACGAATACTACCGCGACTTCGCTGAGCATCACGTCCCGGGCGGACATTTTATATGGAATCACGACGGGCCAGGTAACAAGGTCGAGCTTTTCTTCACGCTCTATTTCCTCATGACTGGTCTGCATAGTCTGCACGTCATGATCGGCGTTGGCATTCTCACGGTGATGGCCTTCCAGGCTTGGCGCGGCAAGTTCTCGCCGGATTACTACACGCCCGTCGAGGTTTCCGGCCTGTACTGGCATTTCGTCGATCTGGTCTGGGTGTTCTTGTTTCCCTTGTTCTACCTGATCTCGCCGCACTGAGTTAACTCCCTCAATCCTATGCCAACCGAAATCGTCTCGGCCAAAACGTATTTCAGGACCTTCGTCGCGCTGTTCGGCCTGCTCGTGTTGACTGTCGGCGCGAACTTCATTAACCTCGGGCCGTTCAATGTCGTGGTCGCACTAGCGATCTCCATCGCCAAAGGCGCGTTGATCATGATGTTTTTCATGGAGGTGCGCTACAGCCATCCCATTGTCTGGTTGTTTGCCACTGCGTCGTTTTTGTGGCTCATCATTCTACTGACGATCACCATGAGCGATTATTCCACCCGTGCGTGGACCCAACCCGTCTGGACGCAGGAACTCCGTGGCTCGAACAAGATCGAGTTCGCCAAGCCAGCCGCCAATCCCAAGGATTGACAGCCGTGGATGGCCGGTGTCCCGATACACAAGGACCATGGCAAACGAAAAACCTGTGCCCCGCCCCAAGCTGCTCCTCGCCGACGTGGACGGCACCCTCGTCACCAAGGAAAAAAAGCTGACCGAGCGCGCAGTCGCCGCCGTCAAAAGATTGCGTGAGGCCGGGATCGAGTTCGCCATTACCAGCGGCCGCCCGCCGCGTGGGATGCAGATGCTGATTGAACCGCTCGCCATCACGACGCCGATAGCCGCGTTCAACGGCGGCCTGTTTGTCAAGCCCGACCTGTCGATCATCTCCGAGCACGTCCTTGGCCCTGACGTGGTCGAGCCGATCATCAAGATCATCGAGGACAACAAGCTCGACGTGTGGATTTACCGGGGCAACGACTGGTTTGTCCACGAACGCCACGGCGCGCACGTGGACCGCGAGGAATGGACGGTCAAATTCGCTCCGCAGGTCGTCAGTACCTACGAGGGCAAGATGGACAAGGTGGCCAAGATCGTCGGCGTCGGCGACGATCTCGAGGCCGTCGCCCGTTGCGAAAAAGCTGTGCGCGAAGCGTTCGGTCCGCAGGTCGGCACGAAGCAGTCCACCCCGCAGCGCGATGGCGGCGATCACCCGGTCGTCACGGCGGCTCGCTCGCAGCCCTACTATCTCGACGTGACGCATCCCGAGGCCAACAAAGGCGGCGTCGTGATGACTCTGGCGAAGATGCTCCACCTCCAACCGGAAGAAATCGCCACCATCGGCGACATGGCCAATGACATTCCCATGTTTGAAAAAGGCGGCCTCTCCATTGCCATGGGCCAGGCGAACGACGAGGTCAAAGGCGCGGCGAAGGAATCCACGACTTCCAGCGAGGACGAGGGGTTCGCCAACGCCATCGAAAAGTTCATTCTCAACGCGGCGCAGTAACTTACAAAAAACGATGGAACTCACCCCACGAGTCAAAGAAATCCTCTCCTGGTACGGCAGCGAAAACCCCGGCACACTCGCCAACTTGGCGCGCATCATGAACGCTGGTAAACTTGCTGGCACCGGCAAGTTTGTGATCCTGCCGGTTGATCAGGGCTTCGAGCACGGGCCGGACCGCTCCTTCGCGCCCAACCCTCCCGCGTACAATCCGCTTTACCATTTTCAACTCGCGCTCGACGCGGGCCTCAACGCCTACGCCGCGCCGCTCGGCTTCCTCGAAGCAGGCGCGCGGGAGTTTGCAGGCGCGCTGCCGCTGATCCTCAAGGTCAACGACCATGACATGCTTCACGGCGACGACAAAGACCCCGACCAAGCCATCACCGGGAGCGTGGAAGACGCTCTGCGCCTCGGCGCGGCGGCGGTCGGGTTCACGATCTATCCCGGCAGCGAGCACGCGCAAAAAATGTACGGTCAAATCCGTGAAATTTCGGCGCACGCCAAACGGCACGGACTGGCCGTGGTCATCTGGAGCTACCCGCGTGGGTCGGCTTTGAGCAAGGACGGCGAAACGGCCATCGACGTATGCTCCTACGCCGCGCAGATCGCCGCCCAACTCGGTGCGAACATCATCAAGGTCAAAATTCCCAGCGCGTTCCTCGAACAGGATTTAGCCAAGAAAGTCTACGAAAAGGAACTGATTCCTATCGGCACGATTGCCGAGCGCATCCGGCACGTCGTCAAATGCACCTTCGACGGTCGGCGCATCGTGATCTTTTCCGGCGGTGCCGCCGAGACCGACGACCAGTTGCTCGAACAGGTGCGCGGGGTTCAGGCGGGCGGCGGCTTCGGCTCGATCATCGGGCGCAACAGCTTCACTCGCAAAAAAGAAGACGCGCTCAAATTGCTCGGCACGATCATAGACATTTACAGTGGCAAATAACCGGGCATGATGCCCGGGTGAGCAAAAGATATTTAAAGGGGCGGGGGTTTGGCGCGCTGGTGTGGGTCTTCATTGGGCAGGTGCTCCTGGTCAGCCGCGTGTTCGCTTGGGGTCCGGGCGGGCACATGATCGTGGCGGGCATCGCCTATCAGCAATTGCCGCCTGCTACGCAGCAGCAAACGCTCGCCATCCTCCAGGCCCATCCGATGATGGCAAAATGGAAGGAGCAACTGGAAAAGGACCGTCCGACCGACCCCGCCGAGTATTTCTTCATGCGGGCGAGCACCTGGCCCGACGAAATCCGCCGGGGCAACAGCCCTTATGACCATCCGGCGTGGCACTACGTTGACTACCCGTTAACTCCGCCGGATTTCCCGTTCGTCGCCGGGCGCGATCCGCAAGACAACATTCTCTTCGGCATCGACGCGAGCGAAAAAACCTTGCGTGATCCTGCGGCGACGCCCGAACAACGCGCCGCTGCGCTGAGCTGGCTGATTCATCTCATCGGCGACATTCACCAGCCGCTCCACTGCGCCGAACTGGTGACGCCCCAGTATCCGCTGCCCGACGGCGACCGTGGCGGTAACCTGATCTTCGTCTCGGTCGGTGGAAACCCGATCAACCTGCACGCCTTTTGGGACCGTCTGCCGGGCATGATTTTCAGCCCTCCTTTTGCGGTGGAATCCGCAGGCCGCATCGCGCGCACCTACCCGGCGGCGTCTCTGCCTGACCTCGTCAAAGACAAGGACCCGGTGGCCTGGAGCCTGGAGGGCCGGACCATCGCCATCGACAGCGCTTATCTGCACGGGCAAATCCCGGGGACAGCGGTAGACACCAAGAACTCGCCAATCCCGCTGCCGCCGGATTATCTGGCCAAGGGCAAGCTCATCTCCGATCAACGGCTGGCGCTGGCCGGTTACCGGCTGGCCGCGCTGCTGCCGCCACTCATCGCCAACACCCCGGCAACAGCAACGACTATGGCAACTGCCGCCACGACGGTCACGACGGCCACGACGGCAGCCGTAACCACGACGGCTGTGACCACGGCGGTCGCGCCCGGAGTGGTGGGAAAACCTGCCGTCGTGCATTCCGCTGCCGAAGCGTTGGCCGCTGCGCCCGGAGTGTTCGACAAGCGTCCCGCCGCCCCGGCAGCGACCCCGCCGCCCGTGGCCGCGCCAGCGGGGGCTGCGACGCCCGCACTCCCCACCCGGGTCGTGCTGCCGACGCCTCAATAAGCCTGACCAACCTTCAAAAAAACCGATGAAACGTTTCGTTTTATCAATGAGGCGCCGGGTCAGTGATCCATTAGGATGGACCCAGCTGCCCGCAAGGCAGATTTCCATCCATGAATATCTCCAAAGAAGATTTTGACCGAGCCGTGGCGTTGGCCGCGCTGGACACAACCCGGGCGCAAACGCTCTGGCAGGAACTGCAACGCTGCGAATCCCCCGCCGCATCCGTCGGCGGCACGAGTACCCCGGTTCCGGGCGGCTCGCGTTTCGACTTCGCGCATCTCGCCTATTATTTTGGTGCGTTGATCGTGCTCGGGGCGATGGGCTGGTTCATGACCAACGCCTGGGAAGCTTTCGGCGGCGAGGGTATCTTCGCCATCGCCACGGTCTACGCGCTGGGATTCGCGTTTGGCGGCTGGAAACTGTGGACGCACTCGCGGCAACCGGCCCTGCGCACGCCCGGCGGCCTGCTGGTCACGCTGGCGGTCGGCATGATGCCGCTGGCGATCTACGGCTTGGAACGCTGGTTCAACTGGTGGCCGCAGGAAGACCCCGGCGATTACGCCAACTTCCACCCCTACGTCAACGGGAGCTGGATCGTCATGGAACTGGGCACGGTGCTGGCCGGAGCGGTGGCGTTGCGGTTCGTGCGGTTTCCGTTTCTCACCGCGCCGGTGGCCTTTGCCCTGTGGTTTCTGTCGATGGACCTGACGCCCATTCTTTTCCACCGTCCGGAATTCAGTTGGGACGAGCGGAGATGGGTATCGCTCTGGTTCGGTCTGGGGATGCTGGTCGTGGCGTTGGCGGTGGATGTGGCGCGCCGCTGGCGTGGGCCGGACTACGGATTCTGGGTGTCCTTGTTCGGGCTGCTGGCTTTCTGGGGCGGCCTGACGAGCATGGACAGCAGCGACGAGCGGGGCAAACTGATCTATGCCCTGATCAACGTTGGCTTGATGGGGATCGGCGTGGTCGTCAACCGCCGGGCCTGCGTGGTGTTCGGTGCGATTGGGGTCAACATCTATCTCGGACACCTCGCCTACGATGTTTTCGCCAATTCGTTGCTCTTCCCGTTCGTGCTGAGCCTCATGGGATTGCTCGTGATCGCCGGAGGCATCTTTTACCAACACCGGAGCGCGCAATGGCGCGGGGCGATTCTCGGCTCCTTGCCGACCAGTTGGCGCGCCTACTTGCCAGTCAGCCGCTAGTTTGGCGTCGCGAGACTGTCCCCGCATTATTTGAGGCCAGCGGGGTTGCAATTTGTAGTAAATGTAGCAAACTGCTTTCTCCATGATGCCGTTCTTCAAATTAACGCGTGACGTTCAGCCCGGCTGTCGTTCACACTTTCCTGGCTTAAAGTGATGGCGCACATGATGTCTCCCGACGGCTCCAACAACGATCTTCCGCTCGGTTTTTCTGGTCAGGACGCTGTCAACGGCAACGGCCACGCCGCGCGCCATCCGCTCCCTGCCGATGGTCTGGTCCCCGCCGACACCATTCCCGATGCCGGTGCGCAAGACCCCGCCGCCGGGTTACCACCGGATGGCCCCGCCAATGTCGTCCACGCGCCGCCGCCGGACGACCCGCCTTTCCGGGCGTTGATGGACAAAAATTTCCTGTCCTACGCGAGCTACGTCATCCGTGACCGGGCCATCCCCGCGCTGGAAGACGGCCTCAAGCCGGTGCAACGGCGCATCATGCACTCCCTGCACAAGAACGACGACGGCAAGTTCATCAAGGTGGCCAACATCGTCGGCTACACAATGCAATTCCACCCGCACGGCGACGCTTCCATCGCCGATGCGCTCGTGGTGTTGCAGCAGAAACGTTATCTCATCGAAGGGCAGGGGAACTTCGGCAACATCTACACGGGCGACCCGGCGGCGGCTTCACGATACATCGAGTGCCGCCTGACCGACCTCGCGCGCAACGAGATTTTCAACGACAAGCTTACCCAGACGATCCCCAGCTACGACGGTCGCAACCATGAACCCGTCACGCTCCCATCCAAGTTGCCGCTCCTCCTGCTGCTCGGCGCGGAAGGCATCGCCGTCGGCCTGAGCACGCGGATGCTGCCGCACAACTTCTGCGAGGTGATGGAAGCGCAGATGGCCATCCTGCAAGGCAAACCGTTCGAGCTGCTGCCGGACTTCCCGCAGGGCGGCGTGATGGACGCGTCCGGCTACGCCAAGGGCACGGGCAAGGTCAAGCTGCGTGCGGTCATCGAACCGAAGGCGCACACTCCGGGAACACTCGTCATCCGAGAACTGCCCGCCGGGACGACCACGGATTCGCTAATCGCCTCCATCGAGGACGCAGTGCGCAAGAGAAAGCTCAAGATCAAGAGCATCGACGATTTCACGGCGGAAAACGTCGAGATCGAGATCAAGCTGGCCCCGGGTGAGGACGCGCAGAAAACCATCGCCGCGTTGTACGTCTTTACGGAGTGCGAGCAATCGGTGTCTGCCCGCCCGGTCATCATCAAGGGCGACCGCCCGGTAGAGATGGACGTGGAGGAAGTGTTGCGCGCCAACACGGTGCAACTGCTCGTGCTCCTCAAGGCCGAACTGGAACTGCGGCAGGGTGAACTGCTCGATCTGATCCACGCGAAAACGCTGGCGCAGATTTTTATCGAGAACCGCATCTACAAGAATATCGAGAAGTGCGAGACCTACGAGGCGGTGCAAAGTGCCGTGCTCACGGGCGTCAACAAATTCCGCGACCAGTTGCGGCGCGACGTGACGGCGGACGACGTGGAAACGTTGCTCGGGCTGCGCATCAAGCGGATTTCACTGTTCGACCTCGCGCAGAACCGGCGGGACATCGACGCGCTACTGGCGGAACTGGACGAGACGCAAAAGAATCTCAAGGGCCTGACGCGCCATGCGATCAATTACCTCAAAAACCTGCTCAAAACTTACGGCAAACAGTACCCGCGTCTGACCAAGACCGCGACCTTCGAGGAAGCCGACGCACGGCAGGTGGCGGCAAAGAATTTGTCCATCGCCTATGACGCGGTGAAAGGATACCTGGGTTACGGCGTGAAAGGCGAGGGGTTGGAAGCGGCCTACCGTGTCTCGGAACTGGACCGCGTGCTGACCGTGAAAACGAACGGCACTTACAAGGTTGTGCCGCCGCCGGAGAAACTTTTCGTTGACCGCGACCTTTACTACCACGCGCCGTTTGCGCGTGATCAGGTTTACACTCTGGTATATTCCACGTCGAGTGCTACGTATCTCAAACGGTTCGCATTCGGCGGGACGATCCTCAACAAAGATTACGCCTGCGTGCCGCCCAAGGCCAGACTCCTGCTGCTGACGGCGGAACCCCTGGAACGGGTTTACATCAAGTACAAGCCGTTCAAGCCGGGCAAGCGCGGCGGGCTGGGCAAAGGCGGCAACCAACCGGACGAACAGATCGTCGAACTGGCGGAACTGCCGCTGCAAACACCGAAAACGCTGGGCACGCTGCTCAGCCACAAAGCGGTCGATTGGCTCAAGACGACCCGCCCGCGCGGCTGGAATGAAGAAGGCAGCGCGCCGGTTGGTCCTCTGTTCAGTTGAAAGGCCAATCGTCCGTTTGCCAAGCGTTTGGAACCGCCTAAAGTTCGTCGCATGAAACTCGCCTCCACCTTGCCGATTGCGACTCTGTTCGCGGCTATGTTCACCACCTGCGCCTTTGCCGACGATCCGGTGGAGGCGATCAAGGCTGCCACGAAAGCGCAGAACGACGCGCCGGCCTACCGGATGAAGATCGTCTCCACGGATCCCGCGACCAAGAAAGTCAACACGATCACCTTGGAAAACGTCAACCCGGACAAGATGCATATGAAGGTCGAGGACGGCGCGACGACGCAGATGGAACTCGTCAGTGACGGCCAGAAGACCTTCATGGCTCAGGGCGGCGGCAAGATGACCGAGGCGCCCCCGCAGGTTGCCGCGATGATCGTGCAATCCCGCAAAACGGCCACGCTCGACGCCATCACCAAGATGGCGCAGGACGTGAAATTTACCGGCCACGATACGGTGGGCGGTGTCCCGGCCAGCGTTTATTCGTTCTCTTCCGATGCGATGGGAATGCACTCCTCCACCAAGCTGTGGATTTCCGACAAGGATCATCGTCCTCTCAAGGCGGAAGGTGAGACCAAAGGTCAAATGCAGACGGGTGCCCCAGGCGGTCAGGAGGTCAATCGGCAGATGGCGATCACCTTCGACTACGATCCGAACATCAAGATCACTTTGCCGGTCGGCTAAAGGCTGTCTCTATTCCTATGTCACAGACCGGGACCGCTCTTCGGAGATATCCCGTCCGATGCTCCTGTCTCTATCTCCGTCATGCGCGTTCTCTTTCTTGATTGTTTCTCGGGCATTAGCGGCGATATGACCGTGGGTGCGTTGTGTGATCTCGGAGTCAAGCCATCCACTTTCGAGTGGGAGTTGGCCAAAGTGGAAATCGGTGATTTTCACATGCACTTCGAGCGAGACAAGCGGCAGAACGTCGAAGGAGTGAAGTTTGGCATCCACGGGGGATCGGTCCACACGCACGACCAAGATGACGAGCCGGAAGAGCATGCCCAGGAGCACGAGCACGAGCACGTGCACGATGAACATCATCATGAGCACGCCCATGGGGATCATGAGCAGAGTGAAGATGCGCACGAGCACGAGCATCACCATGACCACGACCACGACCACGAGCACCCGCACGACCATGAGCACGGACGCTCTTACGTCGAAATCCGCGCGCTGATCGAGGCAAGCGACCTGTCAGATTTCGTCAAGAAGCACGCTTTGAGCATCTTCCACCGGGTTGC
The DNA here is from genome assembly GCA_964236475.1 of uncultured Chthoniobacterales bacterium. GTDB lineage: Bacteria > Verrucomicrobiota > Verrucomicrobiia > Chthoniobacterales > SZAS-18 > CAHJWO01. The sequence goes on along the minus strand of CAXSED010000024.1, from coordinate 18,850 downwards.
GGTCGCGGAGGCGAAAATTCATGGGACGGCGTTGGACGACATCGGGTTCCACGAGGTCGGAGCGCTGGATTCCATCGCGGATATCATTTGCGCTTGCGTCGGCATTGAGGAACTGGGGGTCGAGAAGGTTTTTGTCAGCGCATTGGCGGACGGACACGGGTGGGTCGATTGCGCGCACGGAAGGTTTCCGATCCCAGCGATGGCGACTTTGGAAATCTTGCGCGGGATTCCGGTGGGCCAGATCGACGAGCCGTTTGAATTTATCACCCCGACAGGGGCAGCCATCGCGGCGGAGTTCGCGGCGGGTTTCGGGCCGATGCCGCGCCTGAAGGTGGAAAAAATCGGCTACGGTTTGGGTTCCCGAAAATTGCCGGGCCGCCCGAACGTGTTGCGGGCGGTGGTGGGAGAACTCGCCGTCGAAACCGAGGCGGCGACGGAGGGAGAATACGCGACGGACACGGTCACGCAGATTGAGACGAACATCGACGATTTGTCGCCTGAAATCACGGGTTCGCTCCTTGACCGACTGCTGGCGGCAGGTGCGCTGGATGCTTTTTTCACGCCTGCCCAAATGAAGAAGAACCGGCCCGGCGTGCTGCTGACCGTGCTATGCGAACCCGGGAGGGTGGGGGCGGTAAGCAAACTGATTTTTGAAGAGACGAGTTCCTTCGGGGTGCGTCTGAGCGAAAAGCGGCGGCTCAAGCTCGAACGCCGCATGGAAACCGTGCAGACACCGCATGGCGCGGTGGAAGTGAAGCTCGGGTTCGACGGGCAGGGAAAGCTCTTGCAGGTCGCGCCGGAGTTTGAGTCCTGCAAGATGGTTGGGGAACGCAGCGGACAGCCGGTGCGCGAGGTGTACCTTGCCGCGATGCACGCCTTCCGGCAGAAGCCAGCGTGAGGTTGATGCCTTTCCGGTGGTAACCCGTTACGGGATGGCAAAGCTAGTCCCTTTCCCGGGACAATGGGAACGGTTACCTACCAACCAGATTCCGAAAGGGGGAACTGGGGCACGGAATTAGCTTTTCACTCAGGCTGTACCAGAGTGAAAATCCATTTTCTCGATGTCAAAGATAGCCTGCTCTCCGCCCGGACCTGTCGCTGGGGCAGCGTTTCGCCGCATCCACGCATTCGTCGAAGCGCAGGCGGCACGGACGCCCGAGGTATGCGCGCTGATTCATGGCGAGGTGGCGTTGACCTACCGCGAAATGAACGACCGGGCCGACCGGCTGGCGCAGCACTTGCGAGGGTTGGGCGTCGGACCGGAGGTCATCGTGGGGATTTGTCTGGAGCGGTCGGTCAGCGCGATTCTGAGCGTGCTGGCGGTGCTGAAGGCGGGCGGTGCGTATCTGCCGCTCGATCCGGCTTACCCCGGCGACCGGCTCGCGTACATGCTGGAGAATTCCCGGTGCGCGCTCCTCATCACGGAGCCGGAAATCTGGCAATGCCGCGCTGCGCCCGGGCGCACGCTTTCGTTCCGGGAGTTCGAGGCCTCACAGGAACAAGAGGTGCATGAGCATCCCGCACGAACGGAACCGGCTGCCGCCGACAATCCGCTGGCCTACGTCATCTATACAAGCGGATCGACGGGCAAACCCAAGGGAGTTGCGGTAGCGCACGAATCGGCCTGCCACCTGATCCGCTGGCATTCCGCGAACATGCCCGTGCCGACTGGCGCGCGAGTCATCCAACTCGCGCCGTTGAGCTTCGACGTTTCGTTTCAGGAGATTTTCGGGACGCTGGCGGACGGCGGCACGCTGGTTCTGATCGACGAAAATTTACGGAAGGACCCACAGGCCTTGCGCGATTTTCTGGCCCATCAGCGTATCGCGCGGCTTTTTCTGACTCCCGTGCTGCTCTATCGGATCGCGGAATTGAAAGGGCCGCCGCTACCCGAGTTGCGGGACGTGACGGCAGCCGGGGAGCAACTACGCATCACACCGGCGGTGGCGCGGTTCTTTGCCGACGACACGCCCGCGACGTTACGCAACCAGTACGGTCCAACAGAAACTACCGTCATCACGCACTCGCACACGCTCACCGGTCCGCCGGAAAGCTGGCCGCTATTGCCGCCGCTCGGGCACGCAATCGAGGGTGTAAAGCCGCTGCTGCTCGACGCGAATCGCCAGTCGGTACTGCTAGGGCAGCCAGGGGAGTTGTACTTTGGTGGGCGTTCGGTTGCGCGGGGGTATTTGCACGATCCCGAACGAACGGCGATGGCCTTTTTGACCGACCCGGACGATGCGTCGGCGCGCATCTACCGCAGCGGAGATCTCGCGCAGCAAAATGCCGACGGCACATGGCAGTTTCTGGGTCGGGCGGACGATCAGGTGAAAGTGCGCGGGTTTCGCATCGAACTCGGCGAGATCGAGGCCGTGCTGGCGCGGCATCCGGCCATTGAGCAAGCCGCCGTGGCCGCGAGCGAACCGACCGCGAGCGGCGACCGGGAACTGATCGCCGGTTACCTGTTGCGCGCCTCGGTGCCCGCGCCGAGCGCGACCGAAGTGCGCGGCTGGCTGCGCACGCAGTTGCCGGATTACTTCGTGCCTGCGCGGCTGGCGGCGTTGGACCGGCTGCCGGTCACGCCCAGCGGGAAACTGGATCGCAAGGCGCTCGTCGCCGCATGCTTGGAAGAGACTGCGCGGGAGAGGGAGTTACCCCCGGCGGCCCGCCCCGGCACGCCGATGGAAACTACCATCGCGCAGGTGTGGCGACAGGTGCTCGGGCGGGGGAGCATTGGCGTGGAGGACAATTTTTTTGATGCCGGGGGGAATTCGATTTCCGCCGTGCGCGTCCATGCGCTGATCGCCGAGGCGTTGGGAACGGAATTTCCCATCACGACATTTTTCCAGCGGCCAACGATCCGTGCGCTGGCGGCGTTTTTGACCGGCCGGGATCAATCGGATCAGGGGCTGAAGGCCAGCGATGCCCGGGAGCGGGCGCGGCGGCAGCAGGAGGCCTTTGCCAGACCGGCGGCGCGCCCTGTGGCCCGACGATAGCGATTCGTTTCGCGTTTACCCATGGACCCCATCGCAATCATCGGCATGTCGGGCCGGTTCCCCGGTGCGGGTAACGTCGAGACGTTCTGGAATAATCTAGCGGGCGGGGTCGAGTCGATTTCGCGGTTCACCGACGCCGAGTTGGAGATGAAACCACCGGAAGACGCGGGCGAGGCCTTCGTCAACGCCCGGGGCGTGGTGGAGGGCGCGGACCTGTTCGACGCCGAGTTTTTCAATTTTAATTCGCGTGAGGCCGAACTCCTCGATCCGCAGCACCGCGTGTTTCTGGAATGCGCGTGGGAAGCGTTGGAAAGCGCGGGCTATGACGCAGACCGTATCCCGGGCCTCGTCGGAGTTTGGGCGGGATCGGGGATCAACTCGTATTTATTGTACAACATCGGGACAGGGACCGATTTTTTCGCGCGGCTGGTCGCGGGATACCAGCAGGGAGAATCGGCGGCGCAATTCAGCAACGACCGAGATTTTCTGGCCACGCGCGTTTCGTACAAACTCAATCTGAAGGGGCCAAGCCTGACGGTGCAAACGGCGTGCTCCACGTCGCTCGTGGCGATAGCGCAGGCGTGCCAAGGATTGTGGAGCTACCAGACGGATATGGCGCTCGCCGGTGGTGTGTCGATCTCGTTTCCGCAGCGGCGCGGCTATGTCTACCAAGAGGGCGCGATTGCGTCGGCGGACGGGCGGACGCGCACGTTCGACGTGGCGGCACAGGGGACGGTTTTCAGCAGCGGGGCGGGCGTGGTTTTGCTCAAGCGAATGGAGGACGCGCTGGCAGACGGCGACTCCATCGTGGCGGTCATCCGGGGCGCGGCGATCAACAACGACGGCGCGGGCAAAGTAAGTTTCACGGCGCCGAGCGTCGATGGGCAGGCGGAAGTGATCCAGATGGCACAGGCGTTGGCGGGCGTCCCGCCGGAATCGATCAGCTATGTCGAGGCGCACGGGACGGCGACCCCGCTGGGTGACCCGATTGAAGTGGCCGCGCTGACGCAGGCGTTTCGTGCGGGTGGAGCGCGAGGAAACCATTTTTGCGCGCTCGGCTCGCTCAAAACCAACGTGGGTCACATGGACATCGCGTCGGGCGTGGCGGCGCTTATCAAAACGGCGATGGCATTGCGGCACCGGCAGTTGCCGCCGAGCCTGCATTTCCGGGAGGGGAATCCGCACATCGATTTTGCCGACAGTCCGTTCTATGTGAACACGCGGCTGTTGCCTTGGCCAGCGAGCAACGACGACACTCCGAGACGTGCGGGGGTCAGCTCGTTCGGTGTTGGTGGCACCAACGCACACCTAGTTTTGGAGGAAGCTCCGACCATAGAGACGAGGTCGGGAAATGACGAACAGCGACCACAACTTTTTGTGCTCTCGGCGCGAAGCGAAAGAGCGTTGGAAGCGGCGACGGCCAACCTCGCGCGGCACCTGCGCAACGCGCCGGAATTACGCGCGGCAGACGTGAGTTATACGTTGGCAATGGGTCGGCGTGCATTTAGTTCCCGACGAATCGTGGTCGGGAGCGGGGTAGGTGAGATTGCAGAGGTTCTTGAACGCCGCGATGCGAAGAGGGTGTTCACCCAACTTTCGACACGACGCGAACCGAGCGTCGCGTTTCTGTTTCCCGGACAAGGGGCGCAAGCCGTCGGCATGGGTGAATCGCTTTATCAGACCGAAGCGGTGTTCCGCAACGAAATCGACCGGTGCGCCGAGGGTCTGCGGCCGTTTCTGGACGGGGCCGATCTGCGGGAGATTTTGTACCCGGCGGAGGAAGAAAAAGAACGCGCTGCGGAGGTGTTGGACCAGACGCGGTTCACGCAACCCGCGTTGTTTGTTTTCGGGTACGCGCTGGCAAAACTGTGGCAATCCTGGGGCGTGCATCCTAGTGCGATGCTGGGGCACAGCGTCGGGGAGTACGTGGCGGCGACCCTGGCAGGGGTGTTCTCGCTGGAAGATGCGCTCGGATTGGTCGCACAACGCGCGCGGCTGGTTCAGGCGCGACCGGGCGGAGTGATGCTGGCGGTGCGTTTGCCGGAAGCGGAAATCGGTACGTTGCTTTCGGCGTCAGGAGTGGATTTGTCAATGGCCGCGGTCAACGCGCCAAAACTTTGTGTTGTGTCGGGGCCGTGCGAAGCGGTGCAGGATTTTGAGAAGTTCCTGAATGAAAAGCAGGTTGTCTACCGGCGGTTGAAAACATCCCACGCGTTTCATTCCGCGATGATGGACCCGGTGGTCGAACCGTTCACCGCGTTGTTCGAGTCCGTGGCGTTGCGTCCTCCGAAAATCCCTTTTATTTCCAATCTGACCGGACAGTGGATCACAGAGGCGCAAGCGACCGATCCGCATTACTGGGCGCGGCATTTGCGCGAGAGCGTGCGTTTTGCGGACGGCGTAGGAGAACTATTGCGTACGGAGCCGGGCAGCGTGTTGCTGGAAGTTGGCCCCGGGCAAACCCTCGCGCCTTTGGTCCGCCAGCATCCCGCAGCGGGAACGGGCGGCGCGGTCGTGATTTCTACCTTGCTCGAAGGCCGCAACCACCGCGAAGCCGCGCTGACGGCGCTGGGAAGGTTGTGGCTCGAAGGGGTGAACGTTGATTGGGCAGCTTTCCAGGCAGGCCGACCGCACCGGCGGGTCGCGCTGCCAACTTACCCGTTTGAGAGGAAGCGGTATTGGATCGAACCGATAGCAAAGGAGCGCATGCTAATGACCGCCAGCGTAATCCCGAAGGAAAACGAAACGCCGAGTCAACCTGATCCCATGCTGCCAACGCGAAAAGAATCCATCATTGGAAAAATTCGGGGGGTGCTCAAAAATCTTTCCGGGCAAGACCAAACGGGGGCAGCACTTAACGTCAGCTTTCTAGAATTGGGGTTTGATTCCCTGCTGTTGACGCAGGTCGCACAGGCTTTCCGGAAAGAGTTTGGAGTTAAGGTCACGTTCCGACAATTGTTGGAAGATTATTCGACGACCGAGACGTTGGCGGGTTATCTTGATGCTCAATTACCGCCAGACGTGTTGGCTCCGGTCACCGTGAAGAAAGCGGTGCCGAAGGACAATTTGCCCACCAGTCCTGCGAGCAATGCCCTTCCGGAGTCGTCGCAAACTGGAGCGAGTTCGGAAGCTGCCGGGGTTGCTCAGGGGAGCAGTGCGTTGGAACGAGTCATTCAGGAGCAACTTCGAGTGATGGCGCGCCAACTCGATATGCTGCGCGGTCATGGCGGCATGGCGGAGTCGTTGCCCGCTGATTCTTTGCAGCCTGCCTTGCCTCCACTACCCGGCGCGACCGATTTTTCCACGCCGACGCCGCAGTTACCCAAGGTTGAATCTAAAGCATTCGGCCCTTACCGGCCAATCGAAAAGGGGGCTGGCGGCGGATTCACCTACAGGCAACAGGAACATTTGGATGCGCTCATCACGCGTTACAACGCGCGTACTCCCGGCTCGAAACGGCAGACCCAGGAAACGCGTGGCCGGTTGTCCGATCCGCGCACGGTATCGAGTTTCCGGCAGTATTGGAAAGAGGCGGTCTATCCGGTTGTCGTGGAGCGCTCAGCGGGGTCGCGGTTGTGGGACGTTGATGGCAACGAGTACGTCGATTTGACGATGGGTTTCGGCACGAATCTGCTGGGGCACTCGCCAACGTTTGTCAAGGCGGCGCTCGAAGAACAACTCAAACGTGGGATTGAAGTCGGGCCGCAGACGCCGTTGGCGGGTAAGGTGGCCGCGCTGCTTTGCGAGATGACCGGGGCGGAACGCGCGGCATTCACGAACACGGGGTCCGAAGCCGTCCTGGCGGCGGTGCGGCTGGCGAGGACCGTAACCGGGCGTACGCGCATCGCCACGACCGGTGGATTTCACGGCATCAATGATGAGGTGCTCGTGCGCGGGTTGACCGTCGATGGCCAGCGGCGCGGCGCGGCCATTGCACCGGGCATTCCCGACCATATCGTGCGGGATGTGCTGGTCATTGATTACGGCACGGAGGAGGGAATAGAGTTGCTCAGGAAGCACGCGCACGAGTTGGCGTGTCTGCTGATCGAACCGGTGCAGAGCCGCAAGCCGGGATTGCAGCCGCGCGAGTTTTTACAAGCGGCGCGTGCGATCACGGCACAGTCAGGATGCGTGCTCGTTTTTGACGAAATCATTACCGGCTTCCGCTGTGACATCGGCGGCGCGCAGGCGTTCTTCGATGTGCGCGCGGACCTGATGACTTACGGCAAGATCATTGGTGGCGGGCTGCCGATCGGCGCGGTTTGCGGTAAGGCCGAATACATGGATGCCCTCGACGGCGGTGCTTGGCAATATGGTGACAGCTCATTTCCCGAAGTGGGCGTGACGTTCTTTGCGGGAACTTACATCCGTCATCCGCTGACGATGGCGGCCTCCTGGGCGATACTGAATCATTTGAAGCGTGAAGGGGGTGGATTGCAAAAACGTCTCAATGAGCGGACGGCGGCGATGGTCGCAGAGTTGAACGCGTTTTTCGCCGCGAGCGGAGTACCGATGCGTGTCGACGTATTTTCCTCCTGGTTCTACCCGCATTTTGACGAGGAAATAAAGTACGGTAGTTTGCTGTACTTTCATCTGCGGGATAAGGGAATTCATATCTGGGAGGGTCGGCCTTGTTTCCTCTCGACTGCGCACACGGATGCCGATGTCGAATTCATCGTCAATGCGTTTAAGGAAAGTGTCCGGGAAATGCAGACTGGCGGATTTTTCCCCGGTGAATCGCTGGCGGAAATCAGCGCGTCCGGTGTAAATGGGCGCACGGAACCACCGACGGTTTGTGTAACGAAATCAGAGGCATCTATCGAACATCTCATTCCTGCCCTTTCGGGGGAGGGCACGCAGCAGATGCAATTTTCGTTGTACTACTTTGGCGACTATCCGGCGGTTTATTCAAAGGATAAATACCGTCTGATTTTGGAAAGCGCGAAGTACGCCGATGAACACGGTTTCACGGCGGTCTGGCTGCCGGAGAGACATTTTCATTCAGTAGGTGGATTTTCGCCGAATTCGGCTGTGCTGGCAGCGGCTCTGGCGCGTGACACCAGCCGCATCCAACTGCGCGGTGGCAGCGTGGTGTTGCCGCTTCATCATCCTATGCGAGTGGCTGAGGAATGGTCGGTCGTGGATAACCTGTCTCACGGACGGGTCGGTATCTCCATCGCATCCGGTTGGCATCCGAACGATTTTATCTTGGCTCCGGATCGGTTCGAGCGCCGCCGTGAGATTTGCCTGGAAGATCTCCAGACGATTCAGAAACTCTGGCGTGGGGAGTCGTTGCCGATGCGTGCGGGTACGGGGAGTGATTTTGATGTCAAGTTGTTCCCACTGCCGTTACAAAAACAACTGCCTGTGTGGCTGACGTGTATCCAAGAAGAATCTTTCGTGCGCGCCGGAGAAGTCGGGGCGGGCGTGCTCGGCTACTTGATGAATCAGACGGTAGAGGAACTCGCTGCCAAGATCGGTAAGTACCGGGAAGCGCTCGTCAGGAATGGTCACGATCCGTCGAAGGGTCATGTTACCATTCTGGTGCACACTTACCTTGGTGATGACCTCACAGCCGCGCGCGAGAAAGCGCGGGGACCACTCCGGGAGTATCTGCGCTCGTACCTTGATAATAGTCAGAAGCGCCTAGAGAGCCAAAACGGCTCCGTCGATATTGCCCAAGAAGATATCGAATATCTGCTCGATAAGTCCTTCGACGATTATGTGCAGGGAAAGGCGCTTATCGGTACGCCGGAATCCTGCGTCGCCGTGGTAGAGAAATTGCGGCAGATCGGCGTCGATGAAATCGGTTGCTTCATTGACTTTGGTGTTGATTGCGACGCGGCCCTGAACGGTCTGCGTTCGCTCAATACGCTGAGGGAACATTTTACCTGCCCCGTCGCGGCAGAACAACGATTGGTGCTCTCGCCATCCCAGCAGGGTTTGTGGGTGCTTGGACAAACTGATGCCGATGGCTTGCGAGCTTACAACGAATCGACCACGCTCAAATTGCGTGGTGCTCTGGATGCCGCCGCGCTGGGTCGAGCGTTGCAAAGAACGGTCAACGCGCACGATGCGTTGCGCACGACGATCAGCCCGGATGGCGAGACACAAACGGTTCATGCCGAGGGACGGGTGGACCTGCCTTTCTTTGACTTTTCGGACACGCCTTCGACAGAGTTATCATCGCAACTAGCGAAATTGTTCAAAGAGTACGAGCAACGGCGGTTCGATTTTGAGCAGGGTCCGATGCTGCGTGCTGTACTCATCAAGCTGGCGGAAGACCGGCATCTCCTCACGCTGACCTTTCATCATCTATTGGGGAACGGACCTTCCTATTGGGCGTTTCTCGAAGACCTGTCGGCTCTGAGCATCGAAGAACACGGTGGCAGCAAGGCGAATTTGGGACCCCCGTTGCAACTTGGCGAGTATCTTCGATGGCGGGCAAACGAAAATGCAACTCAGCATGTCGAGGATGAATTATTCTGGAAGGCGCAATTCGCGGATGGCATCCCCACACTTGGCCTACCTTCGGATCATTCCCGGCCCGCACGCTTGACGCTCCGGGGTGGACGCCGCCACCTCGACATTGGTCGGGAACTCACGGCAGCATTGCGAAAAATGGCGGCGGCGCAAAAGGGATCGCTCTTCATGGGGTTGCTGTCGGCGTTCCAGGCGCTTATGCACCGGCTGAGCGGCCAGGACGATCTGGTAGTTGGCACATCCTACGAAGGAGAGGCGCGTTCGCTACCCGGCGGCGAGCGTTTGTTCGCCAACACGACGAACGTGATGCCGCTACGCAGCCAGGTGCAGGAGCAGACGCGTTTTACAGATCTCTTCGCCGCCACGAAAGACCGTGTGCTGACAGTTAACGAGCGCCAAAATTATTTCTTCGGCAACCTGGTGAAAACATTGGGCTTGGCACACGACCCGAGCCGGTCGCCGGTGTTCGCCGTTTTTTTCAATTACGAGAGCGGTAAGTTTCAACGTGAATTCGGCGGAGCATTGAGTGCGGAACTCCTGATCGACAGTGTGCCCTACCGTAGTCCGCGCGACACGGCGATGTTCGAGTTGTATCTCAACGTAGCCGAAAGGGATGGGGAGTTGCGGTGCGAGTTCGATTTCAGCACGGACCTTTACGACGGTGAGACGATCGCGCGCTGGCTAAAACATTACCATACTTTGTTGGAAGCGATCTGCGCGCAGCCGGATGCTTCGATTTGGACCCTGCCATTGATGAATTCGGTGGAACGCGCGAAAGTCCTCGTCGAGTGGAATAATACGTGTGTGGGTTACCCTTTGGAAAGCGCGACGCTGCACGGCTTGATCGAAGCGCAGGAGCGACGCACCCCCGACGCCACCGCACTGATCTTTGAACAGCAACGACTGACCTTCCGCGAATTGGATCGGCGCGCAAACCAGTTAGCCAACGATTTGCTGGGTCGCGGCGTGAAGAACGGCACACGCGTGGGCGTTTGCATGGAACGCTCCGTGGAGATGGTGGTCGCCCTGTTGGGCATCCTCAAAACGGGAGCCGCCTACGTGCCTGTCGATCCCGATTACCCAGCCGAGCGGATTGCGTACATGATCGGCGATGCGCGAGTCCCGGTAATGATCACGCAGGCACGGCTGCGTGCGAAGTTGCCGTTTCACGATGGCGTCACGGTCTGCTTGGATAGCGAGTGGCCGCAAGTTGCGAAGTCGAGCGACGAATCTCCGGCGATCATAGTGCAGCCCGAGCGACCGGCTTACATTATCTACACCTCCGGCTCGACGGGTCAGCCGAAAGGCGCAATCAACAGCCACCTCGGCATTTGTAACCGCCTGCTCTGGATGCAGGATGCCTATCATCTCGGTCCGGATGACCGTGTGCTGCAAAAGACGCCGTTCTCGTTCGATGTGTCGGTGTGGGAATTTTTCTGGCCGCTGTTGTCGGGCGCGACGCTGGTAGTGGCACGACCCGGGGGCCATCAGGACAGCAGTTACCTCGCGCAGACGATTTTCAATCACGCGATTACCACCATGCATTTCGTGCCGCCGATGCTGGCGGTGTTCCTGGAAGAAAAAAACCTGCCGGAGAAGTGCGCGTCCCTGCGCCGGGTAATTTGCAGCGGCGAAGCGTTGCCGTTCGAATTACAGAAGCAATTTTTTAGTGTGTTCCGGGATGAGCGCGTCAAGTTGCACAACCTCTACGGCCCGACCGAAGCGGCCGTGGATGTGACGTTCTGGGAGTGCCAGCGGGGCAGCGAGGCGCAGGTCGTTCCCATTGGCAGACCCGTGGCCAACACGCAAATCTACCTGTTGGACCGGCGCGGCCAGCCGGTGCCGGTGGGCGTGCCGGGTGAGTTATACATCGGAGGGTCATGCGTGGGATTGGGATATCTCGGTCGCCCCGAACTGACAGCGGAAAAGTTTGTCCCTGACCCCTTTCGCCCCGAAATGACGGCAAAGCGTTTCATGCCGACCGCCACCGATAGCGACAGGGGAGCCGTGCTCTATAAAACTGGCGATCTGGCGCGCTGGCGCGAGGATGGCGCGATCACCTATCTGGGGCGGATGGATAACCAAGTCAAGGTGCGTGGATTCCGCCTCGAACTCGGTGAAATCGAGGCGGTCTTGAACGCGCGTCCAGACGTGCGTGAGAGTGTCGTCGCGGTCCGCGAGGATACGCCAGGCGAACGGCGGATCACCGCCTACGTCGTGAGAGGAAGGGAGACATTGGACGCCGATTTCGAGCTGCCGACAGGCTCCGACCCGTCACAAATGCCTGCGTTTTATGCCAGCGAGTCGCACAGGCATTCATTAACTTCCGCCGTCAACTCCGAAACGCTCCACGGCGAGGAGGCGGCCTCCTTGCGCGAGAGTCTGCGGGCGTGGCTGCCAGAATACATGATCCCGGCGGCATTCGTGTTGATCGACGCGCTTCCCCTTTCGCCCAACGGCAAGATGGACCGCCATGCGTTGCCCAAACCGGACTACTTGCCCGCCGCCGGAAAGGCGTCCGTTCCACCAGTGCCCATGACCCTGCTGGAGGAATATCTCGCCAAGCTCTGGGCCGGAATTCTCGGAGTCGAGAGTGTCGGCCTGCACGACAATTTTTTCGAGTCCGGCGGCGACTCGTTGTTAGGTCTTCGCATGGTGAACCGGCTACGTGACAGCCTGGGCGAGCACGTTTCGCTCGTCGTCGTTTTTGAAGCGCCGACGATCCAGGCGTTGGCCAAGGTTCTGGAGTCAAACTACGCGCAGGCAGTACAAAATCTTTGCGGCTTGTCCGTCACACCAACCGCGCCGGACCCGGCGGCCCGCATTGACGAGGCCGACGTGGCGCGGATGCAGCAGATCATCGGACACGCGCATCCGCCCGCCGCCATCGTTACTCCCGGCGAAAAGAACCCGCCCGCTGTTTTCATCCTCAGCCCGATGCGCTCCGGCTCAACCCTCTTGCGAATCATGCTCGCGGGCAATCCGAAGCTCTTTTCACCCCCGGAGTTGCAGCTTCTGCAATTCGACACGCTGACCGAACGGCGCGACGCGTTCATCGGTTACGAAAAGTATCTTCAGGAGGGCACCGTCCGCGCTCTGATGCAGACCCACCGCATCGACTTGGCCGCCGCGCAGGCAATGATGGCCGAACGGGAAGAAGCCCAAGGCCACGTACATCAGTTCTATCGAGAACTGCAGGCTGCCGTCGCGCCTCGTCTGCTGGTGGACAAGACGCCCGACTACGCGATGGACCTAGATATCCTGCGACGCGCGGAAGCGATGTTCGACGGTGCGCGCTACATCCATCTCGCCCGGCACCCGCTGGGGATGATTCGTTCCTACGAACAGGGACGGTTTCTGCTGGAATCCCCGCACCGTGGGCGGCACGATTATTCCGCCCGGCAGATGGCCGAATTGACCTGGCTCATCTCCCACCGCAACATCCAGCAATTCTTGCAGGACGTTCCCGCCGAACGCCAGCGCATGATCCGTTTTGAAGACGTGCTGGCTGGGCCGGAAACCGCGATGCAGACGCTTGGCTCATTTCTGGGGGTGGGGTACGACCCGGGAATGATCGCGCCGTATGCAGACGACAAATCCCGGATGACCGACGGCGTCCATGCGCAGTCATCACAGGTCGGCGACCATAATTTTCAGCGGCACGGCGCGCTCAAGGCCGAGGTGGCCGACCAATGGCGCGCCGAGTACCGGGAGGATTTCCTCAGCCCGGCCACTTGGGAGGTCGCAGCGCGCTTCGGCTACGAGAATCCGTCCCAATCCCCGCCGCCGTCCGAGGAAAAAGCGCCGGTGTCGGCATGGACCCCGGCATCAGTGTCGAGGGTGTTGCCTTCCATCGTCGCGGTACCGCGCGAGGGTCGCCGGGTCAAACGCTCGACGCTGGCCGGTAGCGAGTGACGGCGATCCGCCGCACAAAAATCCTCGCGTTTCTTACCGCAGAGACCGCGCGTCGGCATTCTTGGGTCCATCTCCTGCTCTGTACGTACCGCGAGTGAGTAGGCCAAGGATATGATTTCGTCTTTGCTAGAAGAAGCTCCGCCCGGGGTGAAACCTGTTTCTCCCGTGCCTGCTTTCGAACTGCCCATCCGCCTGGGTCTGACGGCGGTGACGACGGAAGCTGCCGTCGAAACACCTGTTGCCGAAGACGACGTATTTTTGTTCCCGGCGACGCTGGCTCAACGCCGTTTCTGGTTGTTGGATCAGCTCGTGCGCGGCGGCAATCCTGCGCTCAATATCCCGCTGGCGATGCGTCTGCGCGGGCGGCTGGAACATGCGGCGCTCGAACGCGCATTTAACGAAATTCTGCGTCGCCACGAGTCCCTGCGCACGACGTTTCACTCCGAACGCGGCCAGCTTTTCCAGGCGATTGCGCCTACCCTGACCATGACGGTGCCGGTGGTGGACGTGCAGGATTTTCCCGCTTCCGAGCGCGCGCAAGTGCCCGATCACCTGCTCGCCGAGGAAATGAACCGGCCTTTCGACCTGGCGCGTGGGCCGGTGTTGCGTGCCCGGCTGGTGCGGCTCGCGCCGGAACACCATCTGTTGCTGTTCCCGCTGCATCACATCGTGGCGGATGGCTGGAGCAACGGCGTGCTCACGCGCGAACTCGGCGCGATCTACGCGGCGTTCGCTCAGGGTAAGCCGTCGCCGCTGCCGGACCCGCCGGTGCAATTCGCGGACTTTGCTCAGTGGCAGCAAAACGTGCTGGCCGAGGGCGGGTTTGACACGCAGCTCGACTACTGGCGCAACCGGCTCGCCGGGGAACTGCCCGTGCTCGACTTGCCGGTGGATCGTTCCCGTCGGCCATGGCGGGGTCAGGCCGCGCCGGGCAGCGTGTGTTCGCGTCGATTGCCGGGGGGGCTTTCGCAGGCGATCAAAGCGTTGGCGGTGCGCGAGGGAGCCAGTCCGTTCATGGTGACCCTGGCGGCATTCACCGTGTTGCTCAACCGGTACAGCGATGGGCAGGAGGACGTGCTCATCGGCACCTCGTCGGCCAATCGTGACCGGTTGGAAGTGGAAAACCTCATCGGCTTGTTCGTCAATCCGCTCCTGTTGCGGGTAAATCTAGCGGGAGCGCCGACCTTCCGCGAACTGCTGGGTCGCGTGCGCCGGATCGTGCTTGATGCCTTCGAGCATTCCGATGCGCCGTTTGAAAAACTCGTCGAAGAACTCCAGCCGCGCCGTCTCCAGGTCAATTTTCTTTACCAGAACTCTTTCGTGCAGCCCGCCCGGCTGCCGGAACTCGAACTGACGCCGGTGCCTACGGGCAGCTCGGGTGCTCTCTTCGAGTGGATGGCCGCCGCCGTCGAAGATGCGGAAGGCATCACGATCAGCATCGAATATAACGCTGACCTTTTCGATGCGTCCACCATTGACCGGGTGCTCGCTAGCTACGAACAACTGCTGGGAGCCATCGCCACGTCGGCGGGTCCCGAGGTGCTCGTCAGCCATCTCTCGATCAACCCACCCGTGGGACCCATGGCCGGTGCCACCGTGCTGCAGGCGGAAAGCCGCCGCCTGCCCGCGCCGAGTGTGCGGTGGATTGAGCGTGCTCTCGAAATCGCGTCGGCGGATGGTGTCGCGCGCACCCGTCCCGGCGTGACGTTGTGCTTGCTGGACCGTCAGGGTCAGCCCGTGCCGGTGGGCATCGCCGGGGAAATCTCGGTTCGGGGACTGCTGGATGGCTCCCTGCAAACCGGCGACATGGGCCGCCAACGCACCGACGGCACGCTGGAGTGGGTGGGGCCGCTGGACCGGCAGTGCCGGATCAACGGTCTGCGCGTGGACCTCCGCGCGCTGGAAATCGCTTTGTGCGCTCATCCTCACCTGCGCGACGCGGTGGTCCTCTGGCGCGCCGACGGGCAAAACATGCCGCGCCTGACCGCGTACTTCGTGAGCGACGGCGCGCCCGCCGCCTTGGTCAGCCCCGCGCAGTTGCGGGCTTTTCTCAAGGAAAGCCTGCCCGAAGAGATGATCCCCACGGCGTTCGTGCCGCTCGAAGCGTTTCCGCTGACGCCGGACGGTCGGCTCGATGAGGAGCGGCTGCTCGATGTTCCGGCGGTAGCCGCTTCGTCTGCCGAAGAGGGGTACGACGCGCCCTACTTGACGCTGCATCACCAGATCATCGACATCTGGCGCGAGTTGCTTGGGACGCGGTCGATCAACATCCGCGACGATTTCTTCGCGCTGGGCGGCAATTCCCTGTTGGCCATGCGGATGCTTTACCAGATCGAACAGAACTTCGGCAAAACGCTGCTGCCTGCCACGCTCTTTCAGCGCGCGACGGTCGAACACCTAGCCAACGAAATCCTCAAGCACGATGGCGGCGAGGCATCCCCGGACGTGGTCAAGGTGCAGGAGCAAGGCGCGCAGACCCCGCTTTTCTTTCTGCACGGCGACATCTCCGGCGGCGGGTTTTATTGCCGCAAGCTTGCGAGCGGCCTCGGGCCGGACCAGCCGTTTTACGCGCTGCCGCCGATAGAATTGAGCAACCCGCTGGAGGATCGGCCCAGCGTGGAGGAAATGGCTGCCACCCACGTCAAAACGATCCAATCCGTCAGGCTGCACGGACCCTACATCATCGGGGGTTTCTGCATGGGCGGACTCATCAGCTACGAAGTGGCGCGTCAACTCGTGGCGCAGGGCGAGACGGTCGAACGGCTGCTGGTCATCGACGCGCAACCGCAGAATCGCCGCCTGGAAACGCTGCGCCGGATGACCGAGTGGCTGGCACGGGCGCGGGGACTCGACGCCAATCGCCAGCTCTATTTTTTCTGCCGCTGGCATTATTGGCTGGCGCGGTTGGATCGCTTCCGCCGCCTCACGGCAAAGGAACGGTTAGCCACCTTCTGGCAGCGGCTGCGCGGACGCGGGCAGACACCCGCGCCGGCGGCCTCGGCTGCGCCCGTCGTGGAAGAAAGCGCGACCTCGTGGTTCGACCCGCGTCTCGATGTGCCGTTGGTGTTTCTCTGGGCGATGGGTGGTTATGAGACCAAGCCTTACCCGGGCCGGATGACGTTGCTGCTGTCGAGCGATTTGCTCGGCGGCACGAAGTGCGGTGGCAACCCGACACGCGCTTGGCAGCGGCTGGTGCCGCGCCTCGAAACACAGACCTTGGCCGGGCGGCATTTGGAGTGCATCACGGAGCACGTCGCCGGACTGGCGCAAACGGTCCGCCGTTGCCTGGAGCAACCCCGATAGAATCAATTCCACGCCGGGTGCTTCGGAAGACGGTGCCAGCGGCTTGATTATGAAACCCCAGGAAAAGGGGTTGTTGCCCCGGGGCGAAGGCTCTAAGAAACTCGCATGCCTGTTTCGTTCCCGCCGCCGGGCGACCTGTTGCCGCACCGTCCGCCGATGCTTTTGCTGCGCGTGGTCCTCTCGCATCGGCAGGAGGAGACGTGTTGCGAGGGTTGGTTCGACGAGACCTTCGCGCAGGCCTGTGGCGGCGCAGTCCCGGTGGCGTTCGGGTTGGAATTGATTGCACAAACGGCGGCGGTGCATCACGGCCTGCGCCAGCAAACGGATGGGTGCGCCCATGACCCCGCCGCGCGTGGATTGCTGCTAGGCAGCCGACGGCTCACTTGCGGCAGCCGCTCGTTGCCCACCGGCGAATCCCTGAAAGTGACGGTCTTCGATGGCGGCCACGCACCCGGGCCGGGCGGGTTGATCCGCTTCGAGGGCCGCGTGGAAGATGCCGCTGGGCGGGTTCTCGTCAGCGGCGATGCCACCGTGCTCGAATGGCGTCCCGACACGCAACTTGCCTGAACCATGAAGTCCACGACGCTCTGGCACATCTGGGAGCAGACTGCTGCCGCCGCACCGACCGCCGTGGTGCTGATCGAAGCACGCGACGGCATCGTGTGCTCCCGCGCGAAACTGACCGCGCTTGCGCTGGCATCGGCCCAAACTGCGCCTGCGATGCTGGTGTCTGGGCAGGTGGTAGCCTTCGCGCAAGGCAACGGCTGCCCGTGGATGGGGACGTTTCTTGCACTGCAAAAATTGGGCGTGGTTGCCTTGCCGCTGGACGCTTCGCTGCCACCGGGCCAGTGGTCGAACACCGCGCGTGAACTGGGCGCACACTGGCTTTACACGACGGACGGTGAATGGGAACCTCTGTCGGCCACCGCCCCGCGTAGGGACGGCAATTTTTGCCTACTGAAAACGACTTCCGGCACCAGCGGCCAGCCCCGGTCGCTGGCGTTCACGTCGGCCAGTATGCTCGCCGACGGTCGCCAGATCGCGGCGACGATGCAGATCGGTCCGGGCGACCGCAACCTCGGCGCGATACCATTCGGACACTCTTACGGATTGGGAAACCTCGTCCTGCCGCTGATCGTGCAGGGCACCGCCATCATTGCCTCCAACGAAATTCTGCCCGACGCGCTGGCCGCGCAAATCCAACGCGACGAGGCCACGGTGCTTCCGTCCGTCCCCGCCGTGTTGCGTGCTTTGGCGGAATCCTCCGTGGAACCCGCGATGCTCCGTTCCCTGCGGCGGGTGATCTCTGCCGGTGCGCCGTTGCGAGCCGAAGTGGCCACCGCCTTCCGAGCAAAGTTCGGTCTGCCGATCCACAACTTCTACGGCTCGTCGGAGACGGGAGGCATCTGTTTCGACCGCACGGGCGACGCCACCGCCGAGGGCCGCAGCATCGGCGAGCCGCTCGACGGGGTGTCGGTCCAGCTCGACGAGGACCAGCGCGTGACGGTCCGCAGCGCGGCGGTCGCAGCCCCGGGCCAGCATACCCTGGCCGACCTCGGCGCGTGGAACGAACGCGGTGAACTGGTGCTCACGGGCCGTGCGACCCCGCTGGCGAACATCGGCGGCAAGAAGGTGGCTCCGCTGGAAATCGAGCGGCTGCTGCGCGGCCTGGACGGGGTGACGGACGCCTGGGGGGGGGTGGGGTCGCGGACATCGGGAGGCGGGGATTTCCTGCTGGCGGCGGTTGAGACGGCGCGTAGCCGGGCCGAGGTGCAACGGGCTCTCGCCGAGCGCGTGCCCGCCTGGCAGCTTCCCCGGCAATGGTGGGTGGCCCCCCTGCTGCCGCGCACCGTCCGGGGCAAGCTCGACCGGCAGGAACTGGAAGCCCGGTGCGCGCGGGATTAGCTTCCGGGTTTGTTATGAAAAGACGGAGTGCCTCGGACCCTCATTCCTACATTGGGTCATTATCGTTGGCTGAACGGGGCGGACCGCAAAATCGACGTTTGGCACCACGGGATGCCACCGTTGCACCCGGCAAACCAGCAAGAACAACCAGTACCGCCAGCGCACGGCCCAAGGCGGATCGGAATGCCCGGCCACCAGCGCGTTGATCGCCGGGGCCATCCGCAGCGGCGCGTTGCGTTCCATGAACA
>CAXSED010000023.1:0-44143 GCA_964236475.1 uncultured Chthoniobacterales bacterium | reverse complement strand
TACATCGTGCTCTGGGCGCCAACGACGCTCTACTTCGCCATCTTCCAGTACGTCAGCGGCCAGCCCGCCGCCGCTAGCCTGGGGTCCTACCTCGGCAGCTATTTCATGCTGATTCTCATGGGCGCGTTCTATCTGTCGCTGGGCTGTCTGGCGTCGGTTATCACGCGTAACCAGATCATCGCTGCGATCATCGCGCTGGTGCTGGTGGTGCTCATGTTCTTCACCGGGGTCATCGCCTCGCGCACCGGCACTGCCACCCAGGCGTTCCGCGATTTCGTGGCCTATTTTTCCAGCTACGAACACCTCGCCAGCTATTCGCGCGGCCTCATCGACACGCGCCCAATCGTCTACTACCTGAGCCTGACCGTCCTGCTCCAGTTCCTGACCTTCCACATCTTCCAGTTCCGCAAGTGGAAGGCGTAACCCGTTTTCCGAGTCCCTAGCTTTTCCAAGTATGGCCGCTGCCACTCCCGTCGAACCTTCGCCCGAAGCCGTGCCCGCGTCGTCGCCCGCTCCCGCCCCCCGTCCGGCGCGTCCCGCCGGGTTCCTGCGGCGGTTGCAGATCGGCGCGAACGTCATCATCCAGATGGCCTTGCTGACGTTCATCGTCATCGCGGTCAACGGCTACGCTTACAAGCATTTCCACCGGTTCGACTTCTCGCGCGACCGCAAGTACGCGCTCAGCCAGCGCACCAAGCAATTCCTCGGCACGCTCAACAAGCCGGTCAAGCTGATCGTCTACATGAACCCGGCCACGTCGCCCTTGCAGATCGACGCGGCGAACCTCGTCGAGGAATACCGCCTCGCGCAGCCCAAGTTCGTGAGCATCGAGCAGGTCGATCCGCTACGCAACGTCACCCGGGCCAGCGAGGTGGTGAGCAAATACAAGCTCGTCCAGCAGGAGAACGTCGTCATCGTGGACGGCGGCGACAACCACACCAAAATCATCACCGAGGACAAGCTCGCTGAGGTGGACCGCTCCGGCGCGGAGTACGGCCAGCCGCCGCAGATCACCGGGTTCACCGGCGAACAGGCCATCACCAGCGCACTGCTGGAAGTGACCGAGGGCAAGAAGAGCATCATCTACTACGCGCAGGGCCACGGTGAGGAAGCCGTCGGCGCGGACAAGCCGCTCAAGGCGCTGGGCACCATTTTCGACAGCGACCATCTCACCACCACCGAGATCAACCTGCTCAACGTCGAAGCCGTGCCCGCCGACGCCAGCATGCTCATTTTCTTCGGGCCGAAGGTCGATCTGAGCGAGCGCGAGATCAAGCTGCTGGGCGACTACTGGGAAAAGGGCGGACGCCTCATGATCCTGCTTAATCCCGATGCCGCGACGCCCAACCTCGCCGGGTTCCTCAACACGGTGGGCATCAAGGCGGACGACGACCGGCTCATCGGCGCGCGCCAGATGGCGGGCAACGTCATCGGCATCATGCGCGACAGCTACCTCAATGCCACCGGCAGCACGCCGATTGCGCAGGCGCTCGAAGGTCTCACGGTCATCTTGCCCGGCGCGACGCAATCGCTCACCCTCGACGCTGCCCGCGTCGCGCCCGCCAACGTCCACGTCGAGCCGCTGCTCCAGGCACTCAACGGATTCTGGGGCGAGGCGGATTACAAGAACATCGAGGAAAACATCCAGAACGGCACCGGCGTCTATTTCGACGAAGGCCGCGACAAGGCCCCGCCGCTTTACGCCGCCGCGAGCGTGCAGAAAGGCGCAGTCGGAGACAAGCGCGTGCAGACCAACGCCGCGCGCATGATCGTGGTCAGCAACTCGGTCTTCGTCGAGAACAAGAGCCTCACCGAGGCCTCCGCCAGCTTCTTCCTCAACAGCGTCAACTGGTTGTTGGAACGCGAGGCGTTGATCGGCATCCCGCCCAAGCAAATCAAGACTTCCTCGCTCAGCCTGACCGACCAGCAGATCGGCACGGTCTTCTGGATGTCGGTCCTGGCGGTGCCCGGCTTCTGCCTGCTGCTGGGCATCCTGGTCTGGTGGCGTCGGCGGTCCTGAAGACGGCCACCCGACGGCTGCTACGAGTCCCTGCGTCCTCTTTCGATTCCCCTTTTCCCAATGAACTGGAAACCCACCCTCGTCCTCCTGGTCATCGCCGCCGCGCTCTACGCGTACTTCAACTTCTACGAGAACCAGCGGCCCGGCACCCGTGAACTCGGCCAGAACGCCAGCGTCGTCTTCGCCTACGACCGCAACCAGATCGACGGCCTGACCGTCACCGACCACGACACCAAAATCGACCTCCACCGCGGCGAGACCAACCACTGGAAGATGCTCGCCCCCGTGGCCGACCGCGCCGACGGCCCGCTGATCGAGGAAGTGATGACCACTCTTGAATCCATGCGCAAGGTGGACACGATCACCGCCAGTTTCCTTTCCAAGGTCAAGCTCGCGGACTACGGCCTGCAAACCCCGCGCGAGAAACTCGCCGTCACCGACAATAAGGGCCACACCACCGAATTCCTGTTCGGTAACGAGAGTCCCGTCGAGGGCAAGGTCTACCTGCAAGTCACCGGCGGCGGCGACGTGTTCGTGGTCAACGACGACCTCAAAAAACTGCTGCAAAAGGACGTGAATTCCTGGCGTGACCACCGGCTGACGAACCTCATCGCCACCGATGTAACCAAGCTCACCGTCAAGAATCCCGCCGGGGAGATCGAACTCCAGCGCGACAACGACCACTGGAAACTCGTCAAACCCCTGGCCGCCCGCGCCGACGATGCCAAAGTCAACGACCTCGTTTCGCAGGTGGCGACCCTCAACATCAAGAGCTTCGTCGCCGACGACAAGGCGGACGCCGCTTCCTACGGCCTCGCCGAGCCGCGTGGTACCGTGACCCTCTTCACCGCCCAAGACCCCAAGGGCGTCGAACTGATGATCGGCGGCGTCCCGGCGAGTCCCGCGCAGGCTGGCTCGACTCCTGCCGCTTCGCCCGCCCCGACGCCCGACGCCAAGCTCCTTGACACCGTTTATGCCCGGATGCCCGCGCGCCAGTCCATCTACGCGGTGCCCAACACCATCGACGCGTTCGTCAACCTCAAGCCCAACGACCTGCGCGACCACCATCTCGTCCGCCTGAATCCGGATACCGTGGACCGCATCAAGCTCACCCCGGCGAACGGCGCGGCCTTCACGCTCGGACGCAAGGACAATGTCTGGACGGTGCTCGGCGCGACACCCGCCCAGCCGGTGGACGCCGCTGCGCCCGGCCAGCTCATGCAGTCGCTTGGCAATGCCACCGTGACGGAGTTCGTCGCCGACAGCGCGTCGGATCTGGCAAAGTACGGCCTCGATAAACCCGCGCTGCAGGTGGCGTTCAGTTCGTTCGCCTCCGAGAACACCGCCGAGAGCAACGCCGGGGACAAGCCGCTGACGGCGGTGTCGTTCGGCAAGACCGAAGGCGCCAGCGTGTACGCCAAGGTCGGGGACGAGCCGTTCGTGGTTTCGGTGCCGCAAACGCTGCTTGCCGACATCCCGACGGAACCGCTGGCTTGGCAGCCGGTGGCCATTTTCCAGGCTGACCCGGACAAAGTCGTTTCTTTGGAAATCAAAGCCAACGACCGCCCCGACCTTGCGCTGACCCGTCCCGAGAAAGGTGCGTGGACCCTGACCAACAAAGCCACCGGGGAACTCAACGCGTCGAAAGCACAGTCGGTGTCCAACGTGTTAGCCCGGTTGCGCGCCGTGCGCTGGATTGGCGCGGTCAAGCCGGAGTTCGGTTTGGATAAACCCGTCGAGACGTTGACGTTCACCACGGCGGGCGATCCGAAAACCACCGGACGCCTGCTGCTCGGCAAAGCTACGCCCGAAGCCATGCATTACGCGCAGGTGGACGGAAAATCGGGTGCGTTTCTGGTCAGCCAGCCGGATTACGAGGTTTTGACCGGCCTGCTGGTCCCGCTGCCAACGCCTGCCGCCACGCCGGTCCCAACACCAGCCGCCACCCCGACGCCTGCTCCCACCCCTGCGCCGACCGCCACCCCGGCATTGCCCACGCCAACTCCTATGCCCACGGCTACCCCGGAGCCGATGCCAGTTGCAACGCCCACGCTTATTCCCACCCCCATGGTGGCCCCGACTGCCCCGGAACCGACGCCAGTTGCAACGCCGACACCCGTTCCCACCTCCACGCCGATGGCTACCCCGGAGCTTACTCCGTTGCCGACGCCTATGCCTATAGTCGCTCCGACCCCGGAGCCGACGCCTGTTGCCACCCCCATGCCGACGGCTGCCACTTCCGAAACACCCGCGCCGTCCGCCCCCGCTACGCCGGTGGTCTCGACGCCCGCTGACATTCCGGCACCTGCTGCCACGCCGGTTCCTTGAGCGAGCGCGTCATTTGACTGAAAGCCCTTGCGCCTTGGCGCACGCCGAGGTTATAGACAGCGCAGCCTTTCAACCGCCCGTTCGCCATGGAACCGACTCCCACCGCCACCACGCTTTCCGCCCCTGCTACCCCTGCTCCGGTTGCCTTGCCGCGCCCGGTCATGTGGACCGCCTTGGCCGTTGCTGCCGCGTTGCCGGTGATTTTGCTGGCGACGCTGATCATCGTGATGATCGCCACCCAGTACAATTTCCTCAACTGGATGGAGTAGCCGCCGTCGCTGTCGCCGTGTAGAGCGAGACGATGCCGCCGGTCAGTTCCTCGGCGTACGCCTCCGCAAATCCGGCTTCCACCAGCAGCCGCAGCATAATTTCCCCACGCGGAAACCGCTCGATGGACTCCGCGAGGTATTCGTAAGCCCCCCGCTCGCCTGACACTGCACCCGCGATCCGGGGCAGCCAGCGGTGCAAGTAGTAGCGGTACGCCCCGCGCCACCAGCCCCCCGGCACGGAGAAATCCAGGATCAGCAGGTGCCCGCCTGGCTTGACTACCCGCCGCATTTCCCGCAACGCCCCGAGATACGACGGCATGTTGCGCAACCCGAACGCCACCGTCACGGCGTCGAACACCCCGTCGGCAAACGGCAGCCGCATCGCATCTGCCACGACCAGCCGCCGCAGTCCCCGGCCTGCCTGCGCTTGCTGGAGCATCGGCAAACAAAAATCCGCGCCGATCACCGTCGCCTCCGGGCACGCGCGCCCCAACGTCGCCGCTAGTACGCCACTGCCCGTGGCCAAATCGAGCAGCCGCGCCGGTCGCCATCCCTGTACGAGCTGCGCCGCGCGCCGCCGCCAGAGCCAGTCCATCCCGCCACTAAGTAGGGCGTTCGCCAAATCGTAGCGTTCGGCGATGCGGCTGAACATCGCTTGGACTTGCGCCGGAGCCTCCAAAGCGCCATCGGCAGGGGGAAGGGATTTTTTCATTCTTAATGTTGCTTTTTGCCCAGCAAAAATATTTTTAGTGGCGGTAATTTTACACGCTCTCTTTCGGCGGTTGCTTCGATAGACTCACGGTTGCTCTATTTGCAAGGAAAGCCATCCACGCTCGCAGGCACTCGTCCAGCAGACGATAGCCTGCTGGCAGGGAGAGTCTTCGGACTCGCCGGGGCTGACCTGCCGGGTCCGCCGATCCGTGGCCGATAGCGGCTTCGGCGCAGGGGGTTCCTCCCAAGGTGGCAGGAGATTTGCTAATAGAGCGCGGAAACAAGAAATTCGGTCCTTTTTAACTCACCGTAGCCTCCATGCATATTCTCGCGGCTGGACTCCATGAATCCCACACCGGCAATTTCATTGTCGATAACTTCGTCAAAGGCGGCCCCGTTATGTGGCCAATTCTCATCGTCTCGCTCATTGCGCTAACGGTGGTGCTGGAACGCGCCGTCTGGTGGTTCCGGCAAAACACCATGCGCCAGAGTTCCAAGCTCGAAAAGGTGTTCGGGCACATCGAGAACGGCGACCTCAAAGAAGCTTCCGAGGTGGCCCGCACCTCGCAGGACCCGCGTTTGCGGACGGTCTGGCACGGGTTGAATCATCATCACACCACGATGCAGAGCGCGCTCCAGGTGGCGTCCGGGCTGGAAATCCAGCGCGCGAGCCGCTTCCTGATGATCATGGACACAATCATTACGCTCGCCCCGCTGCTCGGGTTGCTCGGCACGGTGACGGGCATTATGGGTGCCTTCAACGCGGTCGGCCAGAATGGTCTCGACCCCGACGCCGTGTCCTCGGGCATCGGCGAGGCACTCATCGCCACGGCCTGCGGTCTGACCATCGCCATGTGCACGCTCATTCCGTACAACTTCTTCACCTCCAAGGTCGAGCGTTTGAAGTTCGAGTTGGAGACGGCTTCCACGAACCTCGAAGTCATGCTGCAAAACCTCAGCCGGGAGGAGAAGAATGACGCTGAACTCACACACACCGCATAAGAAGGCGCGGATCGAGATTATTCCGCTCATCGACATCATGTTCTTTCTGCTCGCCAGCTTCATGCTGGTGAGCATGAGCATGGTGAAGCTCCAGAAGCTGGAACCGAAGCTGCCGTCGTCCAAAACTTCCACATCGGTCAAGAAAGCGGATTTCATCGTCATCGGCATCGACAAGGACGGCAAGATTTACTACGACAAGGACAAGGATCCGGTCACGGTGGACGTTGTCAGCAGCAAGCTGGGGCCGGTTTACGCCAAGTCGAAGGATGATACCAAGGTGTTCATCAACTGCGACAAGGGTGCGACTTATAATCAACTGGTTTCTGTGCTGGATGCAGTGCGTAGCGCTGGTATTCGCAACGTGAATTTCGCCGTGACGAAGGGCAACAGCTTTGACGCGAGCAAACCGAAGACGACCATGCCTAACTCCGCTCCTTCCAAGGCAGCGGACCCCAATGCGCCTGCCGCGCCTGCGGCTAATCCTTAACCGGCTATTCCAATGACGCTCAGTTCACACACACCGCATAAGAAGGCGCGGATCGAGATTATTCCGCTCATCGACATCATGTTCTTTCTGCTCGCCAGCTTCATGCTGGTGAGCATGAGCATGATCAAGCTCCAGAAGATCGAGACCAAGCTGCCGAGCAAAAATCAACCGCCACCACCTCCTGACAAGAAGCCGAATTTCATCGCCATCGGCATCGACAAAACGGGCGCCATCTATTTCGACAAGGACAAGGACCCCGTCGCAGCGGATGTCATCCCTGCCCGGTTACAGCCGTTCTACGCCAAGTCAAAGGAGGAAACGAAGGTCTTTATCAACTGTGACCAGGATGCGTCCTATGACCAGTTGGTCAGCGTCTTGGATGCCGTGCGCCAGCTTGGCATCACCAAGGTGAGTTTCGCGGTGAAGAACAACAATACCTTCGACCCGAACAAGCCGCGCCCAACCACGCACGACGCGCCGGACGCCGCCGGGGCACCTGCTGCTCCTGCCGTACCGCCCGCTGCCAATCCCTGATTAGCCGTGCCACCAACCGTCAACAAATTCCGCAAACCTTTTCCGCCATCCTATGTCTGAAAGCCTGTTTGCTCCCCGGCGTTTCCGCCGGAGTTATCTGATCGGCTGCTTTGTGGGAGCCCTTGTCATCGAAGGTTCGCTCGCTGGCATCGCGGAGATTTACAAGCACGATAAGAGTTGGGACAACGCACCAGTCATCACCGAACTGGATACTGGTCCTGTTCTCGGTGAGCAAGTGCAAGAGTTGATTTTGCCTAATGAGGCCCCTGAACCGACGCCGGATCAGCCGACTCCGCCGCCGGACGATACTCCGCCGCCGGACGATACTCCGCCGCCGACCGAGGAGCCGGAAATGACGCTGGATACTCCGAAGCCGACGCCGAATCCGAAGCCATTCCACCTTAACGGAGGCACCCCGCCGCCGGCGAATGCCAAGCACGGCGACCATCCTCAACAAGGTGTGGTTGGCGGTGTGCCGCACGCGGAAAAAACCACTGGAACTCCGGGAGCAGCGAAGCTGGGTCCGGTGTCTCATGTTCATTTGAGCAATCCGCCATACCCTTATCAGGCCAGGGCGGCCCATCTATCGGGCAGTGGTTATGCGTCGGCGACCTTTGATGGCTCCGGCCATTGCGTCAGCGTGTCGGTTACGCAATCTGCTGGCAGCGGAATTTTGGACAACAACACCATCAGTTATGGCAAGGCCAATTGGGTTGGACCGCCCAACCAGACAATCCGCGTGCCGATCACTTACCATTTGAACTGAGCTGTCACTCTCGCAGTCGCTTCGTTCTGACATTCACTGTTTCAACCGCGCATCGTTTAACCGATGCGCGGTTTTTCAATGCGCGTACTATGATGAACCCGTCCTTGTTCGCACCTTTGCCCCGCCGCAAGCGTGGCCTGATCTTCACGCTGTCGGGTTCGCTGCTGTTTCACGGGTCGTTGATCGGCGTCGCCGCTTTGTGGCCGACGCATTCCGCGGTGGAGAAATCCACCGTGACCGTGGTTGATTTCGGCGAACCGGAGCCGCCCGGCGAACATCTGCCACCGGCGATACCGCCAAGCGACCCGGAAGCTCCTCCGCCCGTGCTCAAGATCGTCGAGCCAGCGGATAATCCACCGCCCGTGGTGGAGCCGGGCGTGGACGACATGTCGCTGGCGACTCCTGCGCTCCGTGTGGCCGCTTCACGGGTGCCATTGCATCCGGCAACGGCCGCCGCGCCATCTATTGCCCGGGGACAAAAACGTGGCGTTTCCACGAACCGCGCGGCGGTTGGCATTCCCGGCCTTGGCGTGCCCGGAGCGGGCATGCGCTGGGTCACTCCGAAGCCCGCTTACCCGGCTTCGTTGCGACTCGCCCATGTGCAGGGCAACGGCAGCGTCCGGATCACGACCGATGATTCCGGGCGGGTGGTCAACGCCGCCATCGTACAATCGACGGGTAATGAGCTGCTCGATGACAACACCTGCCGCGCCGCGCGGAGCGGTTGGAGCGGCCCGCCGAATTCCTCGATTTCGGTGCCGGTGACCTATCAGCTTCAATAAGCGCGTTGGACAGCGGACGGACTACCCTGCGTCGCTTTCTGGCCGGGGGTCGCGCAGGAACAATCCGCGCAATGCTTCCGCCGGGGGACGGCCCTCGTAAAGCACGGCGTACACCTGGTCGGTGACGGGGGTTTCCAGTCCGTATTCGCGGGCACAGGCGAACGCGCTGCGGGTCGTCGGTACGCCCTCGGCGACCATGCGCATCGAACCGGTGATCAACTCGATGGTCTCCCCTCGCCCGATGCGCTCGCCGACCAGCCGGTTGCGGCTGTGGCGGCTGAAACACGTCACCATCAGGTCACCGATGCCGCTCAGGCCCTGGAACGTTTCGCGCCGCCCGCCCAGCCGGACGCCCAGTCGCACCAACTCTGCCAGCGAACGCGTGACCAGCGCCGCCTTGGCGTTGTCGCCGAAGCCGAGGCCGTCGCTGACCCCGGCAGCAATGGCGAAAATGTTCTTGAGCGCGCCGCCCAGTTCGATGCCCGCCACGTCGTCGCTGGTGTAGGCCCGCAGGGCGGCGGCGTTGAAGAGGGTTTGCAAACGCGCCGCCACCCCGGCGTCCGGCGTGCCCACGACGATGGCCGTCGGGCTGTGGCGCGAGACTTCCTCGGCGTGGCTGGGGCCGGATAACACGGCGACTTCACGACCGGGTAGGCAATCGGAGAGGACCTCGCTCATCCGCCGCCCGCTGCCGAATTCGATGCCCTTCGTGCAGGAAAGCAGCACCGCACCCGGCGCGAGCGGCACCGCTGCCAACTGCCCTGCCACCTCGCGCAACGCCCGCGACGGCGTCACGAACACCACCAGATCGGACCCCGCCACTTCCGCCAAGGTTTCCACCGGGGCGACCTTCGGCGGCAGGGGGATGCAAGGCAGGTACGTTTCGTTCATGCGCGTCTCGCGCAGGCGGCGGATGTGGTCGGGATCGTGGCCCCACAGGGTCACGGGCTGGCCGCGCGCCGCTAGCCAGACGGCCAGGGCCGTGCCCCAACTGCCCGCGCCGAGGACCGAAACTTTTTTGAAGCTCATGGGGAAAGGATCACGGTTCCGGCGTCGAAGAGGGTTTGCGGGCGAAACGCGCCTCGGTGCCGTTGAGCAGGCGTCCGATGTTGGCCCGGTGTCGCCAGAAAATCAGCGCGGTGGCCAACAACGAAAAATAGAACAACCACGGCGGCCCGGCCAGCGGACCGTGACGCGCGGTGAGCAACCACACCGACACCGGCAGGATCGCCGCCGCCAGCAGCGAGGACAGCGAAACGTAGCGGGAAGTGAAGTAGGTGGCGATCCAAACCAGCGCCGAAATTCCCACCGCCGCTGGCATCAACCCGAGCAGCACACCCACCGTGGTCGCCACGCCCTTGCCGCCCTTGAAGCGCAGCCACACCGGGAAATTGTGCCCGAGGATACACGCCAACGCGGCGATAATGCCGCAAAGGGAGACAATTCCTGCAACGTGGGCGTCGATTTGGCTGAAATCGCTAAAAGCGATGTGCCCGTTGCTGGATAACACCGTGTTTAAACCGAGGTCGAGCCTCGCCCGCCCTACCCACCAAAAGGCCAACCGCACCGCCAACAATCCTTTCAGCGCGTCGCAGGTAAACACGAGGTAGCCCGGCTTCTTGCCGAGCACGCGCACCACGTTGGTCGCGCCCATGTTCTTGCTGCCATGCTCGCGGATGTCGATGCCGTGGGCACGCCCGACGAGGTAGCCCGTCGGGATGGATCCCAACAGATAGCCGACGACGGAGGACACGAGATAGAACCACCACATACAAGAGGGAACACGGGGACCGCAAAAGACCAACTCACAGGCGAGCGGGCAGCCTGTCAAAGAAAAGCTCGTGTCCCGTGCCGGGTTTCGGCGCCAGAGCGTCACTGGACAAGTGAGGCAAGCGGGGGAAACTTGCGGGCGCGCCGGTCCCGTTTTTATCTTTCGCACCCGCCATGACCCACGACGCTCTCGAAGCCCCGCTCGTTTTTGAACCCCTCTTCATGGAGCGCGTCTGGGGTGGCCGACGACTCGAACACCTTTACCAGAAGAACATCCTGCCCGGTGGGCGGATCGGCGAATCCTGGGAGATCGTGGACCGTGAGGACGCACAGAGCGTGGTGCACGATGGGCCGTTGCGCGGAATGACGCTGCACGAACTCTGGACGGACCGGCGCGCGGAAATCTTCGGTGCAAACGTGGGCGAAAGTGAACGGTTCCCGCTGCTCGTCAAGATGCTCGACGCGCAGGAGCGGCTGTCGTTGCAGGTGCATCCTCCGGCGGAACTCGCGGCGTCGCTCAGCGGCGAACCGAAGACCGAGATGTGGTATCTCGCGCACGCCGAGGCCGGGGCGGAGGTGTTCGCCGGGCTGGCGGAACCGACCGACCGCGCGCAGTTCGAGACCGCGCTGCACGAGGGCCGCGCTGCCGATCTGATCCACCGGGTCGCCGTCGAGGAGGGCGACGCCATCTTCATCCCGAGCGGGCGCATCCACGCCATCGGCGCGGGCTGCCTGATCGTCGAAATCCAGCAGAACAGCGACACGACCTACCGCGTGTTCGACTGGAACCGGCTCGGCCTGGACGGCAAGCCCCGCACGCTGCACATCGACCATTCGCTGCAATCGACCGACTTCGCCGACGTGCGCCCGACGCTGCTGCCGCGCGTGGAGGGAGCGTCGGGACCCGTGGCGTCGTGCCCGTTTTTCCAGGTGGAAAAGTGGACGCTCGACGGTCCGTTGACGGCGTTGGACCGCACCGGCGGACGGTTCGCCATTTTCACTTGCCTGACAGGCCGGGTCGAGTGTGCGGGGGCGATGTTCAAGCCGGGGGATTTCTTCCTGGTGCCCGCGGGCTTGCCGCAGGCGCAGGTCACGCCGCTGGAGCCGGGCGCGACCCTGCTGCGGACGGCGCTGCCCTGAGCCGTTTCCCTGAGGGGTCCCGATGCCGGAGGATTTTCAGGAACGGCTGGCGCGGCTCGGGCTGGAGGCGGGGGACTTTGCGGAGTCGTTCGCGCGCTCGGGCGGTCCGGGCGGGCAGCACGTCAACAAGGTTTCGACGGCGGTGACGCTGCGGCATCGCCCGAGCGGGCTGGCGGTGACGGTGCAGGATTCGCGCTCGCAGGCGATGAACCGGCAACTAGCGCGCGAGCGGTTGCTCGACGCCATCGAGGACGCCCGGCGAGCCGAGCGGCTGGCGCAGGTAGACGCCCGGGAGAAGACCCGGCGGCAAAACCGTCCCCGGCCCCGAGGGGTGAAGCGGCGGATGGTGCAGGGCAAACGTCACCGGGCGGGCATCAAGCAAGGGCGGCGGGCGACGGATGAGGGCTAGATTAGTTTGCAGGTGTTGCATGAATTTTCTGTTTGCATTATTTCGATAGTTGTCGAATGATCGAATCATTCCATGAACATCCTCTTTCGTGCGCTGGACGATCCGACCCGGCGGCGACTGCTCGACTTGCTCGGCGAACGCGACCACACGGCGGGCGAACTCGCCGCCGCGTTCGCGCTGGGCAAGCCGACGGTGTCGCACCATCTGGCGCTGCTGCGGCAGGCAGGGCTGGTTTCCGCGCACAAGGAAGGCCAGTTGGTCCGTTACCGTCTGGAGGCCACGGTGCTCGACGAGTGCCTGGGCTGGCTCATGAAACTCATCGAACGCGGCAAACACCCACGCTCCAGACATCCCCATGAAAACACTCCGCTTCCTGCGCCGGGAATCCATCCAGTTGACGCTGTTGGTGTTGCCGTTCGTGCTCGCCGCCGCGTGGTGGGATAAAATCCCGGCGGTCGTGGCAACGCACTGGAACGTGCATGGCCAGCCCAACGGTTCCATGCCCAAGGTGCCCGGGTTGTTGCTGGCCCCGGTGATCAACGTCGCGCTGTGCCTGCTGCTAGCGTTTCTGCCGCAGATTGATCCCCGGCTGCGCGGCAACCCGGCGGCGGCCTCGGCGCGTTACCGCCGGGTGCTGCGGGTGTACCGGTACGGGGTGACGGGGCTGGTGGCGGTGGTCGCGGTGGCACTGATCGCCATCGCGGCGGGCTGGCGGCTCGACATGGGCCGGGTCGCGTTCAACGGCGTGCTCGCCCTGATGGCCGTGGCCGGGAATTTTCTGGGCAACCTGCCACCCAACTATTTCGTGGGGTGCCGCACGCCCTGGACCCTGCAGGACGGCGATACCTGGCGCGCCACGCACCGGACAACCGGGCGGCTGATGTTTTTCGGCGCCGCGGCTCTGCTGCTGATCCAGTTTTTTGTCACGCGTGAGGTCCAGAGCTATTTGTTGGTGGCTTACGTCGTGGGGATTGCGACGTGGGGCCTGGGGTATTCGGCGTGGTTTTTCCAGCGGCAACGGCTGGCGTAAGCGGCGGCAATGGTGAAACCGCTTGTCAAAGTTCGCGGACCCGCTAAGGTCGCAAAACCGCCTGTGCGCGGGCTGTTGTCCCCCAGCCGCCCTTATGGATCTGTCGAGCCTCCTGACCGTCGAACAAATCATCCCCCAGATGCACTCCACCGAGCGCTGGGGGGCCATCGTGGAATTGGTCGATCTGCTGGTGACGGTGGGCAAGGTCAAGGCGGAGGACCACGATGCGGTGCTCAACGCGCTCAAGCAGCGCGAGGAAACCATGAGCACGGGCATCGGGTTCGGCATCGCCATTCCGCACGCTTCGAGCGATAAGGTGGGCGAGGTGGTGGCGGCGTTCGGGCGGTCAAGCGGCGGGATTGAGTTCGATTCGCTGGACAACGCGCCGGTGCGGTTCGTGGTGTTGTTTGTCGTGCCGCGCGACCAGTTCCAGATGCATCTGCGCACGCTGGCGGCGATTGCCAAATTGCTGAACGACCGGACGGTGCGCGAGGCGTTGGGGACGGCGAAGGATTCGGAGGAGATTCTGGCGATTTTCAAGAGCCGGGGCGGGCAGAAAGGATGAGGGATGAAGGATGAGGGATGAAGGATGAAGGCAGAGGGAAGCAGAAGCAGGGGGAGACCGCCGCTTCTCTTCTCCGCCCTCATCCTTCATCCCTCATCCTTCATCCTTTTTCTCCATGACCATCGTCGCCCAACTGCAAACCCTGCTCCGCCGCGCGCTGGCGACGCTGCCCGAACCGCTGCCCGAAGATTTTGAAGCCGGTGTCAGCGCGGCGGCGGACACCCGGTTCGGCGACTACCAGACCAACGTTGCCATGACGCTGGCCAAGACGCGCCGGACCAATCCCCGCGCGTTGGCCACGCTCATCGTCACGGCGTTGACGGCGGACCCTGAACTCGCGGGCATTAGCGCGCCGCCGGAAATCGCGGGCGCGGGGTTCATCAATTTTCGGTTGCAGCCGGAATTTCTGGCGCGGGAACTGGCGGCGTTGGACGCCGACCCCGAGCGACTGGGGTTGGAGAAGATGGAGACCCCGCGCCGGGTCGTGATCGACCTGAGCGGGCCGAACATCGCCAAACCCATGCACGTCGGGCACCTGCGCTCGACGATCATCGGGGACTGCCTGGCGCGGGTGGCGCGGTTCGCGGGGTATGAGGTCGTCACAGACAACCATCTCGGCGACTGGGGCACGCAGTTCGGCAAGGTGATCTACGGGTGGAAGAATTTTCTCAGCCGGGCCGCGTTAATCGCTGATCCGCTGGCGGAGTTGGTGCGTGTTTACCAGTTGGCCAGTTCGCTGGCCGAGTTGAATCCGAACGAGGAAACCGCCCGGCAGTTGGCCGAGATGCGAGCGGCGGCGGTCGAGGACATGCTCTCGGGTTTCCGGGGGCAGCCCGGCATGGACGACGCCGCACTCGACAAGATGCGGCAGGAGGCCATCGCCGTCATCACCGAGGCCGACCGCAAACAAACGCTCGCCATCGCCGACGCGTGCCGTTTCGAGCTGACCAAGCTCCAGGCCGGCGACCCGGAAAACACCGCCATCTGGCAGCAGTGCGTCGATCTTTCCCGCGCCGAACTCGACCGGATTTATGACCAGCTCGACATCCGGTTCGACTACCAGTACGGCGAGAGTTTCTTTAACTCCAAGCTCGCGCCGCTGGTGGCGCGGATGGAGAAAACCGGCGTCGCGCAACCCGGCGAGGAGCGCGGCGGGAAACGTCCGTTGGTCGTGTTTTTCCCGGATGACCCGACCCTGGCCGAACAACCGGCGATGATCCGAAAAGGTGACGGCGGGTTCAACTACACGACGACCGACATCGCCACCTACGAGCAACGCGTCAACGAGTTGCGCGCGGATACGCTGTGGTACGTCGTGGGCGCACCGCAGGCGTTGCACTTCGAGCAGTTGAACGGCATTGCGCGGCGGATGGGTTACGGCGTGCCGCTGACGCACATCCCGTTCGGCTCGATTCTCGGGGAGGACCGCAAGATCATGCGGACGCGTTCGGGGGAGAATGTAGCGTTGCGCGATCTGCTCGACGAGGCGGTCGAGCGGGCGCGGAAGGTCGTGGACGAGAAGAGCGCGACGAGGGACGAGCCGTTGTCCGAAGACGAGCGGACGGAGATCGCGCGGGTCGTCGGCCTGGGGGCGGTGAAGTATGCGGAGCTGAGCCAGCACCGGCTGACGGATTATATCTTTAGCTGGGACCGGATGTTGTCGTTCCAGGGGAACACCGCGCCGTATTTGCAGAACGCGTTCGTGCGGATTCGCTCGATCTTCCGGCGGGGCGAACTGGACCCGGAGGCCGCCGGGACGGGAGGAAATGCGCTGGCGTTGACCGAACCCGCCGAGAAGACTCTGGCCAAGAAGTTGGCGCAGTTTGGTGAAACCGTGCCCGCCGTGCTGGACGATTTCCGTCCGAATTTGCTGGCAAATTATCTGTATGAACTGGCCGGGACGTTTCACTCGTTCTTCGAGGCGTGCCCGGTGCTCAAAGCCGAGGCGGGCAGCCAGCGGGAAACGCGGCTGACACTCTGCCGGGTGACGATGCGGACGCTGCGGGTCGGGTTGGGGTTGCTGGGGATTGAGGTGCCCGAACGGATGTAGGTTTGTAGGGCAGCCGCCCCAGTTGCAGACGCGTTGCGCACGGAGCGGAAAGAGCACGGCAAGTAAACCGTGTCGGCAACCGGGGCGGTTGCCCTACAATTTCGCGCCGAGCGATTTGCAATGGTTTGCAGACCGTGCATATTTATCCTCAGAAAAACATGCGCCTCCTGGCACGGGTTTGGGAATGTAACTGGCGAAGGCCAACCGCGTTCCGCAAGGCAAGCTACCTTCCGGCTTCCTTGATATCATGCTTTTTTCGGACGCTGTCCGACCACCGGGCCTGACCATGGACATCTATCTGTTCACGCTTGCGCTGAGCTTCAGCGGCCTGGCCCTGATGGCACTCTCGGGCTTGGGTCATCATCACGCGGTCGGCAAGCTGTCGGCGGCGAGAGGCCACGGCGCGCATCCGCATGGTTTGCGTACGGGGAAGCTCCACGGCGGCGACCGTAGCGGGGTCGGTGCGGTGCTGCTCGGCCTGCTTTCCCCACGGGTGTTTCTGAGCATCCTACTGGGTTTCGGCGCGACGGGGTTAATCCTGCGTCCACTGGCGCACTGGTCGACGCTGCTATTGTTCGTGCTGGCTGCCATCGGCGGCTGGAGCTTCGAGCGGCTGCTCATCACGCCTTTGTGGGAACTGCTCCTCGGCTTTGCCTCGCGCCCGGCGGAAACGCTCGACACGATGGAGATGTCCGAAGGCGAGGCCGTCACGGATTTCGACGCCGACGGCCACGGCCTGATCGCCGTGCAACTCGACGGCCAGGTGCGCCAAGTGCTCGGCACTCTCTGCCCGGAAGACCGCGCGGCGAGCCATGCCCGCGTCCGCACCGGCGAACGCTTGTTCATCCGCACGGTGAATCGGCAACGCAACACCTGCACGGTGTCGCGCCTCAGCCGCTGACGACTCCCTTTGGCGGACCCTTCGCCCGGGGTGGACCGCGCCTGCCGCCCCGGCAGACCCGCCTTCGCCCTGCACTCTGCCCTCACTCTCACCACCAACCCAACCCAAGTAGCAAAGGCCATTCCGTTTATGGACCAGTTCCAAATCATCGCCATCGTCGCCATCCTGTTCGCACTGTTCATCATCGTGCCATTCATCGTCGCGCTGTTCCTACGCAACGTGGACGCCGGCACCGTCCGCATCGTCACCTGGTGGGGCGGCACCTCGCGGATCTTTCGCGGGCCCGGCAAATCCGTGGAGGTGCCGCTCTTGACCAACGGCTCGACGCTTTCAAGCAAGGCCATCAACGTGGACCTAGACATCACCGACCAGACCGCCGACGTGGACGCCAGCGGCACCCCGCAACCCATCAAGGTGCGCGTGCTGGCCAGCGCCATCGTGTCGGTCGGCGACACCGACATCCTTGTCCGCACGGCGGCGAACCGCTATTTTGCCAAATCCGAGGATGAGCAGCTTTCCACGCTGACGGATCTGCTCTCGTCGTCAGGCCGCCGCGCCGTCAATCTGCTCACCCACGACCAGCTCTTTTCCGCCAAGACCGCGCCGAAGGTGGCGACCGCCGCCGCGCCCGCCCCGGTGTCCGACGCGACAGAGGCTGCCGAGGACGACGACGACCCGCTGGCCATCATTATCCGCAAAGCGTGCTCGCGTGAGCTGACGGACCTGGGCCTGATCTTCAACTCGCTCAACATCAAGGTGGTGCAATCGGAAGTCGCCGATGCCCGCCGTCGCATGTCCGCCGCCGAGGCGACCGCCAACGCGGAGATCGTCGCCGCGCAGCAAGCCTACCGCTCGCAGCAGGCGAAGATCGCCGTGGAGCGCAGCATCTCGGATAGCAACCGCGAACTGGAGGAAACCCGCGCGTCGAATGCCGCGCTGGTCGCCGCCGCCGACATCAAGAAGCTGCAAGCGCAGGAAATCGCGGAAACGAAGCGCCGCGAGGCCGTGGCGGAAGCCAAGGCGGGTGCGGACATCATCAGCACCCAGCAGACCCGCCGCGCCAAGGAAGCGCAGTTGGAGGCGGAGCGCGCCATCTCGGACCGCCAGCGCGAACTCGAACAAACCATCCGCATGAACGCCGCGCTCATCGCCGAAGCCGAGGCCAAGAAGCAGGAAGCGTTGAGCATCCAGCGCGAGGCGGAGCTGCGCGCCACGCAAACCGCGCAGGCCACCGCCGACGCCGAGCGCACCCGCATCGAGGCCACCGCCGCCGCGCAGGCCGAAGCGATCCGCATCACGGCGGTCGCGGAGGCGACGGCGGAGGGCATCCGCAAGGTCAACGAAGCCATCGCGGCGGGCGGCGAGGGATATTTCCGCTACCGGCAGGTGGAGCTGTTGCCGCAGGTGGCCCCAGCGATTGCCGAGGCGCTGTCCAAGGCGAAGCTCGTCACCATTTGCACGGGCGAAGAAGGCACGGGGGCAGCGGGGGCGGCCACGGAAAGCATCACCGGAGTCATCCGCACGGTGCTGGCCGCGCAGTTGGTATCCAAGAGTGGGATGCTCGACGGCGGGAACACGGTGGCGTGATTTGCCGGTGACATTCGCGGCGGGGCGGGCGATGAGTCTCCGATGGAACAGATCAACGTAGGCGTGGTCGGCGTCGGCCACATCGGCAAGAGCCACGCCCGGGTGTACTCCGAACTGGGCGAGTCGGCGCGGCTGACCGCCGTGTTTGATTCCGATGCCGAGGCGGCCAAAGAAGTCGCCGAACGCCACGGCGCGCGGGCCTGCCGTTCGTTGGAGGAGTTTGCCGGTTTGGTGGACGCCGCCACCGTCGCCACGCCCACGCCGACGCATTTCCACGTGGCCAAGCTGCTGCTCGAACAGGGGAAGCATTTGCTGGTGGAGAAGCCTATCACCGAGAACACCGCCGATGCCCGGGCGCTGTCCGAACTCGCGCAGGCCCAGGGGTGCGTGCTCCAGGTGGGGCACATCGAACGGTTCAACCCGGCGTTCGGCGCGCTGGAAGCGCTGCTGACCCGGCCCAAGTTCATCGAAGCGCACCGGCTGTCGCCGTATCCGCAACGCTCGACCGAGATCGGCGTGGTGCTCGATTTGATGATCCACGATCTGGAGATTATTTTGCATCTGGTGCGTTCGCCGCTGGCCCATATTGATGCGGTGGGCGTGCCGGTGCTCAGCAAAGGCGAGGACATTGCCAACGCGCGGCTGCGGTTTGAAAACGGCTGCGTGGCCAATGTGACCGCCAGCCGGATTTCGCCGGAGAAGATGCGCAAAATCCGCGTGTTTCAGGAAGACGCTTACCTGTCGCTCGACTACCAGAGCCAGACCGGCGAGGTGTACCGGCGCGGGCCGGGCGGCATTGCCCGCGAGGCCGTGGAAATCGAAAAGGACGAACCGCTGCGGCGGGAGCTGCAATCGTTCGTGGAATGCGCGCGCGCCGGTTCGCAACCCAAGGTCAGCGGCCAGCAGGCGGCGGCGGCGTTGGAAGTGGCCATTGAGATCACGCGGCGTATCGCGCAGGGCTGAATCTTTCCATGTCTTTTTTTGATCGTCTCAAGGGGCAGGCCGTTTCGATGGCCGCCCGGCAGTTTCTCGGTTCTTACCTCGAAAAATACGGTTCCATGCTCAACTTCTCCGTCCATCCCGAAACGAAAACCATCGACGCGGAGATTTTGCTGAAAGGCGAATCCTCGCCCATCAAACTGACGCTCAGCGGCTACGACATCAGTGGGTCTGCCGAGAAGCCGACGCTGCGCATCGCCAAGGTCACCGCGTCCCGCGAGTGGCTGGAAGTGGTGCTGCGCGAGTTCGTCGAGGGCAAGGCCATCGACCTGCCGCCCAAGGCCGCGCCGCTGCTGAAGATTTTGCTCTGATGCTGTTCACCCGCGACGATTGGGAAACCGTGCGCGGGCTGCTCTGCCGGTTGGGCGACGACATCCAGGCGGCGGTCATCGCGGCGCGTGACAGCACGGCGACCGAGGAGTTGAGCGCGGTCGCGGGGGTGACGGCGGCGGACACCATCTACCGCATCGACAAGGTGAGCGAAGGGACGGTTCTGGGTTGGCTGGGCGCGAACTGGCCGACGGAATGGCCGGTGGAGCTGGTGATGGAAGGCGTGGGCGAGGACGGGCCGATCACTTTTCCCCGGCACACGCCGGTGGCGCAGACGAAACTGAAGCTCATCGTCGATCCCATCGATGGCACGCGCTGCCTGATGTACGACAAACGACCCGGCTGGGTGTTGGCCGCTGTCGCGCCGCAGCGCGGGCCGAGCACGAACATCGCGGACCTCGTGGTGGCGGCGATGACCGAACTGCCTACCAGCAAGCAATGGCGCGCGGACCAGATCAGCGCGGTGCGTAGCGCAGGGCCGGGCGGAATCGTGGCCGAGAGCGTCAACGTGCTGACCGGCGAGCGCGCGCCGCTGGCGGTGCGGCCTTCGCGGGCGGTGGATTTCCAGCACGGGTTTGCGTCGCTGGTGAAGTTTTTTCCCGACGGCAAGGCGCTGACGGCGCAGATCGAAGAGGCGCTCTGGGACCGGCTCCATGGCCGGGGCAGGTCGGCGTCGCCAGTGGTGTTCGACGACCAGTACCTTGCCACCGGCGGGCAGATTTACGAATTGCTCACGGGCCGAGACCGGATGGTCGGCGACCTGCGACCGCTGGTACTCCCGGCGTTGGGTTACCACGGCGCGATGACGTGCCATCCGTATGACATTTGCACGGGCTTCCTGCTCACGGAGGCGGGCGGGGTGCTCGAAACGCCGGACGGACGCTCGCTCGACGTGCCGCTGGACACGACGACGCCCGTGGCCTGGATGGGGTACGCCAACGAAACTCTCGCGCGGCTGGTGCGTCCGGTGCTGCGGCAGCTTTGCGAGCATTACATCGCGTCCACCCAGCGCAACGGCCGCTGACAATTCTTCGTGTTTCTCCGCTGCCAATCCGGGAAAACACGCGTAGGATGCGGACCTACTCATGCGCAAGTTTGTTCCATTGTTCCTGATCGCCCTGTTCCTCGGTGGTTGCCACCGGCGCGAGACGCCCGTCGAAAGCGGCAACCGCGAACAGATTTTCCACCTCGGCAACGGCTCGGAGCCGCGCGACCTCGACCCGCACATCGCCTCCAGCACGACGGAATCGAACATCCTTTGCGCACTCTTTGAAGGGTTGGTCAACAACGCGCCCGATGGGCATAGCGTCGTCCCCGGCGCGGCGGAACATTGGGACGTTTCGCCGGACGGGCGCGTGTATACTTTCCATCTGCGGCCCGGCTTGAAATGGAGCAACGGCGACGGGCTGACCTCCGCCGATTTTCTGTACTCGTTCCGGCGGATCATCGAACCGACGCTGGCCGCCGAGTTTTCCGTGTACGCCGACTGGGTGGTGGGATCGCAGGATTACCGCACCGGCAAAACGCACGATCTGAACGCCGTGGGGTTCAGCGCGCCGGACCCGCTGACGTTCGTGACCACGCTCAAGGAGCGCGCGCCGTTCTGGCTGGCGTTGCTGGCGGAAGCGCCGTTCTTTCCGGTGCATCGTCCGACGTTGGAAAAGTATGATTCCTACCTGCGCCGCGACGGCACCTGGACCCGGCCCGGCGTGCTGGTGGGCAACGGGCCGTTCACGCTGGCGAAGTGGCGCATCAACGAATTCCTCGCGGTGAAAAAGAATCCGCTCTATTGGGACGCGGCGCATGTGCGGCTCAACCAAGTCGTTTTCCATCCCATCGACAACACGGACACCGAGGAGCGCGCGTTTCGCGGCGGATTGCTCCATGCCACGCGTTACCTGTCGGCGCTCAAGTTGGCCGGTTACCGCAAGGACCACCCGGAACTAGTTCATGCCGACCCGCTGGCCCACACGAAGTACATCGCGTTCAACGTGACGCAGGCGCCGTTCAATGACCCGCGCGTGCGCCGGGCGTTCGCGCTGGCGGTGGACCGCGAGGCCATCGTCAACGACGTGCTGCGCGACGGCAGCCGCGCCGCCGACAGCCTGACCGTGCCGGGCACAGGAATCAGCGCGCCGTACACCGCGCACACCCGGCTGCCGCATGACCCGGAAAAGGCCAGGGCGTTGCTGGCCGAGGCGGGTTTTCCGGGCGGCAAAGGTTTCCCGCCGATGGCGTTTAATTTCACCACCGCGCACCAGGGCGAGCAAAATCTGGTCGAGGCGCTTCAGTCCATGTGGCAGCGGGAGTTGGGCGTGCACGTCGATCTCGTCACACAGGAAGAAAAAGTGTGGCTGGATACGTTGCGCACGCGCAATTTTCAGATGCTCATGGACGGCTGGACGGGCATCAACGATCCCGTGGACATGCTCCAGTTAATGCTGAGCACGTCGCCCAACAACGACACGCAATGGGTGTCGGCGGAGTATGACCGGGAGTTTGCCGCCGCCGGGGCGTCGGGCAGCGACGCCGAACGCGAAACGCATATGCAAGCGATGGATGCGCTGTTGCTGGATCAGTTTCCGGTCATCCCGTTGTATCACCAGAACCAGAATTATCTGGTGCGGCCCGCCGTGCATGGGTGGGTGAATAATTTGCTCGGGTGGAGGCGATTTCAGGATTATTCGCTGGAGGCGGGTGGTGAAGGAAAATGAGAATGCTTTCTCCTCTAATTTCAGTCTAGATAACGCTGTCCGCTGCCTTTCATGAAACCACGAATCCCGCTCGCACCGCCGCTGCTCTGCGGCTACCTCTTCCTCGCCATGTTGACCGCCCAAGCCGCGAACCCGCCCGCCGAAGATTGGCGCACCCGAGCCGAAATCACCGGCTACAAGGAAACCCCGCGCTACGAGGAAACGATGGCGTATTGCCGACGGCTCGCGGCGGCGTCGGAATTCGTCCATGTGGAAACTATCGGACGCAGCCCCGAGGGACGCGACATCCTGGCCGTCATCGCGTCGCTGGACAAAGCGTTCACGCCGGAAGCCGCGCGCGCCACGGGCAAGGAAATCGTCCTCGTGAATTGCTGTATTCATCCCGGCGAAAGCGAGGGCAAGGATGCTTGTCTGGCGTTGCTGCGCGATTTGCTCATCAACGGCGAGGCAAAAACGAGCGGCTTGCTGGACCACGCGATCCTGATCGTCGTGCCGATCCACGGCGTCGATGGCCACGAGCGGTTCGGGCCGTACAACCGCATCAACCAGAACGGCCCCGTCGAGATGGGCTGGCGCACCAGCGCGCAGAACTATAATCTCAACCGCGACTGGCTGAAAGCCGATGCGCCAGAAATGCGCGCCGATTTGGATCTGTTCCACCGCTGGCTGCCCGATCTGCTCATCGACACGCACACCACCGACGGCGCGGATTACCAGTACGACCTGACATACTCGCTGGAAAAATTCGCCAACCAGCACCCGGCGGTCGTCGCGTGGCAAAAGGAGGCGTTCGACGGGCACATCTTCCCCGCCCTGACAAAGCAGGGTCACAAGATCGCGCCGTATATCACGCTCAACAATCCGCTGGAACCCCGGTCCGGGTTCAACGACGGCGCGTCGAAACCGCGTTTTTCCACCGGTTACGGCGCGTTGTGGAATCGCTCGGCGCTGCTCGTGGAAACGCACATGCTCAAGGATTACCACAACCGCGTGGTGGCCACGTATGACTTGCTCAAGGGCATCCTCGCGGAAATTCAGCGTGCTCCGGGGGCCTTGCGACGCGCCACAGAAACGGCGGACCGCGAAACCATCGCCGCCGGGCAGAAATATGATCCGGCGCGCACCGTGCCGCTCGATTTCAAGAACGGCCCGGGCAGCGTGCCGTTCGAGTTTCTGGGGGTGGAGTACAAGCACGAGTTAAGCGGCGTTTCGGGGATGCCGTGGATTCAGTTCGACGCGACGAAGCCGGTGACGTTCACCGTGCCGTTTTTCAACGAGGTGCTGACGACGAAACAGGTAGTCCCACCGCTGGGTTACATCGTCCCGGCAGCGTGGACGGTCGTGATCGACCGGCTGCGCGCGCACGGGATTGCGTTCAACACGCTGGCGCAGCCGTTGACGCAGGAGGTCGAGACGTACCTGTTCGACCATGTGGAGTGGGACGCCAAGCCGTTTGAGAACCACCACGCGATCAAGGAGATGACGTTTCATCCCGTGCGGCGGACCATGACGTTTCCCACCGGGTCGGCGGTAGTGTATCTGGATCAGCCCGGGGCGAAGGTGGCCGTCGGCCTGCTGGAACCGGACGCGCCGGATTCGCTGCTGCACTGGGGGTATCTGGACGCGATTTTCGAGCAGAAGGAATATTCCGAGGAGTACGTGATGGAGCCGATGGCGCGCGAGATGATGGCGCGTGATCCGAAGCTCAGGGAAGAGTTTTTGCAGAAGCTGGAAACCGACCCGGTTTTTGCCGGGAGTGCGGCGGCGCGGCTGGATTTCTTTTACCGGCGCACGCCGTATTTCGACGACCGCCTGAACGTGTATCCCATCGGGCGAATTTTCGAGCGGGTGCCGTAAATTGCAAGGTAATTATCCCCCGGCTCTGTCGGGGGATAATTACCTTGTGACGAAGTCCGGCGCATCGGCGGGTTTCGGCGTCGGTTTGCCGTTTTCGCCGCCCGGGGCGGTCAGCGGCTGGCGCGTGGCCCAATCCTTCACCACGAAATGCCACCATTCCGAGGACAACCCCTCGAAACCCGCTGCACCCATCGCCGATTGCAGCAGGTGCAGATGAAACGCCGCCTTCTCGTCGTGACCCTGGTACGTCGCGCTGGCGTCGGCGGTGAACACGTCGAAACCGCTCGGCATCGACACTTCCCGGCCCAGCAGATCGACCATCGTCACGTCCACGGCCAACCCCCAGGTGTGCAGGGAACCGGGTCCCTCGTCCGGGTTGGCCACGAAGCCGTGCCTGGCCCAGCGTTTCCAGAGCGCGTTCTGCACGGACGGCGGGCGGTAGGCGTCCCAGATTTTGAGGCGATAGCCCCAGTTGCGCAACATCCCCTGGACCGCGTGCAGGCGCGCGGCGGTTTCGGGACGCGTCAGGCACGGAAAGTCCGCCGGGTAGACCGCCGCGCCCATGCAATTGCGCGGCGTGGCGTAACGGGTCTCGACCACGATGCTGTGGTCATACTTTTTGATTTCGACCAGTTGACCGCTGGCGACCAGCGCGCGCCAGTCGCCCACATCCTCGGCAGCCCGAGCGGTCGCCGTCCAGAGCAGCAGCGCGGCCAATGCGCCCCGGCAAACGAACACGCATTTTGACGGCTTCCCCATGCTCTGCTTACGAGCAGTTCGCTTGCCTGGAGGAAACGCTTCCGCCTTGCAACTCGTCGCTCAGGACCCCGACCACCGCCGCCGGAGCTTCCAGCGGCGCGAACGGCCCCGCGCCCGGCACCACGCGCAGCTCACACAGCCGGTTGAGCTTTTGCAGCCGTTCCGCATCGGCGGCCGATCTGGCCGAAGCCTGCTCGGGACAAAGCAGCGTCACGGGGGTTTGCAGTTCGCGCCAGCGGGCGTCGAGATCGAAGCTCATCTTGCCCTGCATCAGCCGGAAGATGGCGTAGTCGGCCTGATACTGCTGCGCGCAGATCGCGTGCATCTCGACGGCCTCGTGTGTGACCGCCGCCGGGTCCACGAACGCCCCTTTCGCCGCGAACCGCGCCCGGATCGTCGCGCGGCGGGCCAGCCGGTTGCGGTAGATAAAACTGTTGAGCGTCGGCACCCGGCTGGCGAGGTTCAGCAAGGCCGGGACGTTCGCCTCGCCCGAGGGCATCCACAAGAGGAGGCGGCTGACGATTTCCGGGTTTTGCGCGGCCATGAGCGCGGCGAACCCCGCTCCCAGCCCGCGCGCCACGATCACCGGGCGCGGGGTTTCCTCGGCGCACAACGTGCCGACAAATTCCGCCAGGGCCGCGGCGTAATCGGCGGCGGTGAGCTTGGCCTTGGGCCGCTCGCTCTCGCCGAAGCCGAGCAGATCGACCGCCAGGATGCGGTGCCGGTCGGCCAACGCCGGGTAGACCTTCGACCACTCGTAGGACGACGCCCCCACCCCGACGTTGTGGATGAACACCAGCGACCCCTCCGCCCCCGGCGTGCCGCCCTCGTGGTAGATCATCTGCCCCCAACTGGATTGAAACGAGCGCGCGGTGAACCGGGCGGGTGTCAGGGTCTCGGGGATGCGTTCCTTGGTCGGCGGGCGGATCGTGTAGCGCAACCCCAGGACCAGCGCGCCGAGCAGCCCGCAGCCGAGGCCGACGCCGAG
The DNA here is from genome assembly GCA_964236475.1 of uncultured Chthoniobacterales bacterium. Classification (GTDB taxonomy): domain Bacteria; phylum Verrucomicrobiota; class Verrucomicrobiia; order Chthoniobacterales; family SZAS-18; genus CAHJWO01. Next base: position 18,145 of record CAXSED010000023.1, on the reverse strand, counting down.
CAGGCCCCGGCCGTTGCCGGACATCGTTTCGACGGCGGCGTTGCCGACTTCCAGGTGGGCGAGAAATTTACTAATGCGCTCGGTTGACACCGCTGGCAGCGTAGCAGAAACGCGCGGATGCGCTCGCATCATTTTGCGGGAACGGTCCGCCGGTCACCCGCTTTGGAGCAGGCGGCACCGGTCACTCAGGGGTCTTCCGAGAGCGTCACCGTCGCCGTCGCCGTCGTGTCCGCCAGGTAGCCGTTCCCGGCTTGCAGGACGACGACCACCGTCGCGTCGTCGGTCTCCTCCCCCGCCAACGCCAGGACCGGGACCTTGGCCGAGGCGCTGCCTGCCGGGAACGTCACGCTGCCGCTCAGCGCCCGGTACGCCGACCCCACCGCCGCCGTGCCGCCGACCGCGTAGCCCACCGTCAGCGGCGCGGAAACGTCGCCCGTGCGGGTGAACAGGAACCGCCCCTTCTTGCCGCCGACGTGCGCGACGGGCCGGAGCGTCGAGAGCGTCACCACCGGCCCGACCGGGTCGATGCTCGTCACGTGATAATTGAATTGACGCGGCGCACCGTTCACGAGCACGTTGGAAATCTGCACCGCGTAGACCTCGTCCACGTCAGGATTCACCGTGTTGCCCGGCAACTCCCAGACCAGCGTGTTATCACCCTCGAACACGCCACTGCCATCGGCGTTGCTCTGGTATTCGACGGTTTCCTGTTGCACGCCCATCGGCACGCCGTTCTTGCTGACCTGGACGGTCGCCGCGCTGAAATCCGCGTTGAGATAGGAAAACGACCAGCGGTTGAACACCAGCGGCGCGGGCACGAACCCGGCGGGCGGCCAACTCGTCGAGACCGGGGCGTCCGCCGGACGCAGGGTGGTCCCGAGCACCCAGGTGGCGTTGGTGCCGGGAAACGTCCAGCCGTCGCCGGGAACCGCGCCGCTGGCCATGACGCTCTCGCCCGCGTAGACGATCCAGCGGCGGTGGCCGACGTAGGTGTTGTTGCTCTCGTCGTCGGCCATGAAGCGGTCGATGGCGGCGGCTCCCTCGTCGCCCTGCCAGTCGAGGCGGATGTCGGAGCTGGCGCAAGCGGTGGCGGCGGCGGCGGTGTAGAACGGCCAGGTGGACGGCGGGGTGTGGGAGATGTTCTGCGCGGCGGACATCATCAGCGCGGCTTGCTGGCACATGGCGTTTTCGTTCGCATCGAACGTGACGCTGCTGCCCACCCCGGTCATGGAGCGGAAATAATTGATGCGCCGCAAAATGCCCTGCCGGAAAGTGTCGCTGAGCGTGCCGGGATCGCCCGTGGCGAGGCTGCCGGTCCAACCCGGGTCGAGGTTGGCGGAGGGCAGATAATCGTTTTGATAGAGGCTGACGACCTGGGCGCGGTCGGTGGCGTCACACACCGGGACGGGCGCGGTCTGCTGGGCGCGGAGAACCGATGCACCCCCGAGCAGGCAGAGAGCCAACCAGACCGCCGAAAGCGTGCGAAAACCGGGGGCAAACATGACGCGCGATATCATCCTTGGAATCGTCCGCGAAGCAACGATAAATTACACGATATTTACAATACTTTCGCCACGTGGCCTGCTTTGCCAACGCTCCGCTCCCCCCGGGGAAGTGACAAATTCCAACGGGTTATTCCTCCCGCTGACAAGGTGATCGCCGATGGCGCTTCGTCAGGACGATATTGAAAAATTACTAGCCTATCTCCTCGCTTTCCACCACGATGGGAACGGGGAGGCTATTTCTGCCGTCTACCCGTTACCAGCCCTGGTGCGAATCATGCTTTAAACGCGTCCAAGCTTCATCCGAGACGATTTTCCATGTCTGCTCCCCTCCCTCACGACGAAGCCGCGCGCCTCAATGCCCTGCGCGCCTGCCAGATCTTGGACACCCCACCCGAGGCGTCTTTTGAACGGATCGCCAACCTCGCCGTCCAGACGCTGGACATGCCCATCGCAGCGGTTTCCTTCGTGGACCGCGAACGGCAGTGGTTCAAGGCCAAGGTCGGTTTATCGATTTGCGAAACCTCACGCAACGTCTCGTTCTGCGCACACGCCATTCTGCGCGAGGAGATGCTGGTCGTGCCAGACGCCGCCGCCGACCCGCGTTTTGCCGATAATCCCCTGGTGACCGGCGAACCGGGCATTCGCTTCTATGCGGGGGCGCCTTTGTACGCGCCGGATGGGCAAGCACTTGGCACGTTGTGCGTGATCGATCTGAAGCCGCGCCAACTGGACGAGCGGCAACGTAAAATCCTGTCCGACCTGGCCGCGATGGCGGTAGACGAACTTATCCTGCGCACCGAGATCGCCGCCCGCCAGCAAGCCGAGGCCTCCCTGCGTAGCCAGCACGAGGCGCTCAAGGAGGTAAAGGAGTCCGTGGAGAGGCACGTCGCCGCCCGGACGGTCGAGTTGACCGAGGTCAACCGCACGCTGCACTCGGAAATCCGCCAGCGCAAGCTCGCTGACCACGAACGACGCCGCAGCGAGCACCGGTTCCGCCAGCTCTTCAACCAGGCCAGCGACGCCGCCTTCGTCCACGACGCGGACGGCCGGGTGGTCGATGTCAACGACGCCGCCTGCACCTCGCTGGGGTACACGCGCGCCGAACTGCTCACGATGGGGGTTCCCGATTTCGAGACCACGCATAACCCTATCGAGAGTTTCCGGTTCTGGCAGGAACTGTCCGTCGGCAGCGTGGAGCGATTCGAGGGCTGCCAACGGCGCAAGGACGGCAGCACGTTTCCCGTCGAAATCCACGTCAGCGTGCTGGAAACCACCGAGGGCTGCCGTCTGCTGGCGCTGGTCCGCGACATCAGCGCGCACAAAGGGGCCGAGGAACGCCTGCGCGTGCGGGCCTGCGAGCAGGAGGCCGTCGCCCGGCTAGGGACCCGCGCGCTGAGCGGCGGCAGCGTGGACGAACTCTTGCAGGAGGCTGTCACCTTGGTGGCGGACACGCTCGGGATCGAACGTTGCCGTGTCCACGAGCATTTGCCCGAGCGTGGTGTCTTCGTGGTGCGTGCCAGCCTGGACCCCAGTGGTGCCGACCTGGGCGAAGTAGTGACCGACGACAGTACCGGTTCTCCCAGCGGCTATGTCTTGCACACGGGAAAAGCCGTCATCATTGACGACGTGGAGACCGAGGGGCGTTTCAAGATCCCCCACGGGTTGCAGGAACACGGCGCGAAGTGCGTGGCGGGCGTCCTGATCGGCGGGCAGGACCCCGATGATCTGCGCTTCGGCGTGCTGGGCGTGTCCACCCGCCAGCAGCGGGTCTTCACGCGGGACGATCAGTTCTTCCTGCAATCCATGGCGAATGTCTTAGCAGCCGCCATCATGCGCCGGCGCGAGGAGGAAATTCTGCGCGTCGTGGAAACCCGCTATCAGCGCATCGCCGCCCGCTCCCCGGGCGTGGTCTACCAATATCTGCTGCGGGCAGACGGCACCCTGGCGATTCCTTTCATCAGCGAAGGCTGCCGCACGATCTTCGGACGGGAACCGCACGAAATGGAGAGCCATCCGCACCTCATGGTGGACAGCGTGCATCCCGAAGACCGGGCGGGTTTTGTCGAAGCGATCCACACGACCACGACGCAGTTGACCCCGTTGCAATGGCAGGGCCGCTACCTGCTGCCGGATGGCGAGGTGCGCTGGATGCGCGTCGATTCCAAGCCCGAGCGGCTGCCCGACGGCGGGGTGATCTGCGACGGCATCATCGTTGACATCACCGACCAGAAGAAACGCAAGGAAGCGCTGCGCCAGAGCGAGGAGCGTTTCCGGCTCGCGCTGCTGCATTCCCCCTTTCCCATCCTGCTCTTTGCCAGCGACGGCGAGATCGTGAAGGTCAACCACGCGTGGACGCACATGACCGGTTATATGGAGGAAGAACTCCGAACCATGGAGGACTGGATCGAGCGCGCCTATCCCGCCAAGCCGGATCAGGAACGGGTCCGGGAGCAGATGGCGGGTTTGCTCAACCACCTCGGCGCCGTGGAATACCCGGGCCAGCGTATCCGGTGCGCGGACGGCAGCGAACGCCGCTGGGATTTCACCTGCGCCAACCTGGGCCGCTTGCCCGATGGCCGCTGGTTGCACATCGTCGCCACCGTCGATGTCACCGAACGCCAACGAGCCGAGGATGCCATGCGGGCCGCCAAGGACGAGGCCGAGCGCGCCAACCACGCCAAGAGCGTGTTTCTTTCCCGCATGAGCCACGAGTTGCGCACCCCGCTCAACGCGATCCTGGGCTTCGGCCAGTTGCTCGAACTCAGCCCGCTCGGCACGCAGGAGGCCCTGAGCCTCCAGTATATTTTGAAGGGGGGCCGCCACCTGCTCGCGCTCATCGACGAGGTGCTCGACCTGTCCCGCGCGGAAACCGGCGACCTGCACCTGCTGCTCAGCGACGTGCAGGTTGAAACGCTCGCGCAGGAGTGCGTGGGCCTCGTCGCCCGGCTGGCGCAGGCGCGGGGGATCACCTGCCGCGTGACGGTGCCCAAGGAGGTGTCGCTCTGGGTGGACGAACAACGCCTGCGCCAGATGCTCCTCAACCTGCTTTCCAACGCGATCAAGTACAACCGCGAGGGCGGCGACGTGCACCTGAGCAGCGAGGAAACGGCGGCGGGCCAGTTCCGGCTCAGGATCACGGACACCGGCCCAGGAATTTCCGCCGAGGGAATGACGCGGCTGTTCGTGCCGTTCGAGCGGTTGGAACAGGAGTTCGGCGAGGCGGAAGGCACGGGCCTGGGGCTGGTCATTTCGCGGCGGATTGCCGAGGCGATGGGCGGCACGCTGGACGTGGAAAGCGAGGTCGGACGGGGCAGCACGTTCTGGATTGACCTGCCGTTGGCCCCGCGTCCGGCCACGGAGCCGGTGCGCGCCGCAACTCCAGCCAAGCAGCCACCGGCTTGCGCTCCGCTGCCTACACCCGACGCCACGCTGCTTTACATCGAGGACAACGTTTCCAACCTGCAAGTGGTCAAAGCGTTGTTGGCCAACTGCCGCCCCCGCTGGCGCTTCCTGTCGGCCCGGGATGGCAAAGAAGGGTTGTCACAGACGCACAAGGGTTCGCCGGACCTGATCCTGCTGGATTTGCAGTTGCCGGGAATGAAGGGCGACGCGGTGTTGGCCGAGTTGCGGCGCGACCCGCTCACGCGGCACATTCCGGTGGTCCTGCTGAGTGCCGATGCCACTTTGCCCAGCCGCGAACGGTTGCTGGCCTGCGGCGCGGACGATTACATCTCCAAGCCGTTCAAGTTGGAATGCCTGCTGGAACTGCTCGACCGGACGCTGCTGAAAGCTGCCGTCAACCAGCAAAATTAGCGCGTCTCCCCTTGGCCATGACGGAGCCGCCTGCCGTAGCCTGCTCCCGCTTACGCGCTCAGCCCTTCGGCTTTCACTTCGGACACGCCGCTGATTTTCCAGCCGCCCTCTTCCTTCTTGAGCAGATACTGGTATTCCACGCTCTTTTTCTCGGCGTTCTCGATTTGCACGTTCACCACCGCTTCCTCGCCGGTGTCGAACGCCACCCCGTATTCGGTGTGGGTTGATTTGGCGATCACCGCGTAGTTGGTGCGCACCATCCGCTCGAAATCTTCCACCGGGAACATGGTCTTGATCTCGGTGGCGGCAAAGGTGTAAGCCTTCGGATAATCGTTGGCGCGGAAGGCGGTGAGCTGTCCTTCGATGACGGCGGTGAGTTCTTTTTTCAAGGCGTCGGAGCTATGGTGCGGCGTGGAAGGTGCCGCCGGCTGATCCGGTGCGGCGGGCGCATCTGCCGGGTGACCGCAGGCCAGACAAACGGCGAGAACCAGGGTCGGCAGGGCGCGGCGCATGAAAAGCAAGATGAACCTTCCAAACCAGCCTGCAAGCGCGGGTTTCGGCGCGAACGCGGGAAAAACGAAATTTCGCGCTTGCCAAGGCGAATCGACCGGCATACTTTCCGCTTCCTTTTCATCGGAGCAAAGACAGAGTTTTATGGCATACGCGATCCTCAAAGCCGGCGGCAAACAGTTCAGAGTGGCCGAAGGCGACATCATTGATGTGGACCTGCTGGACCTGGAAGCAGGCGCGGAGACCACATTTTCCGACGTACTTTTTCACGCGGACGGCGACAAGCTCACCCACGGCAGCCCGCTCGTAAGTGGCGCGTCGGTGGTTGGCGAGGTCGTCGAGCAGTTCAAGGCCAAGAAGGTCATCGCGTTCAAGTACCGCCGCCGCAAAGGCTACCACCGGACCGTTGGCCATCGCCAGAAACTCACGCGTGTCCGCATCAAGAGCATCGCGCTCGGCTAAACCCTTTTTCCCAGCACTCAACGATTTCCAAGTCTTATGGCACATAAGAAAGGTCAAGGCTCCGTCAAGAACGGCCGCGATAGCGTCAGCAAGCGTCTCGGCGTCAAGAAATTCGGCAGCGAGCAGGTCGTCGCGGGCAACATCATCATTCGCCAGCGCGGCACGAAGTTTCACCCTGGCCTGAATGTTGGCCTCGGGCGGGATTACACGATTTTCGCGCTCGTCGATGGCGAGGTGAAATTCGACCGTGGTGGCCGCCGGGTAAACGTCGTCGCTCCGGCGGCAGCGGTCGCCGCTTAATCCCACGGCGACGTGTTCAACGTCGTCTTGGTTGAGCCGGAAATCCCGCCCAACACCGGGAACATTGCGCGTCTTTGCCTCGCGGCGGACGCGCATTTGCATTTGGTGCGTCCATTCGGATTTTCGTTGGATGACAAATACCTGCGCCGCGCAGGGATGGATTACTGGGAGCAGGTCAAGGTCACAGTCTGGGAGAGTTGGGATGTGCTCTACACCGCCCATCTGGCCACCAGCCGCCATTTCCTACTGACCACCAAGACGGATCGTCCGTACTACGAGGAAACCTTTGAGCCGGGCGACTACTTGATCTTCGGACGCGAAACGCGCGGCCTGCCCGAAAGCCTACTCACCAGTGCTGGGCGCAACCGGCTGCTCACGATCCCGATGGCCCCTGCCGCCCGTAGCCTGAATCTGGCGACGGCAGCGGGCATCGTGCTGTTCGAAGCAATGCGGCAGGTGCGCATCAACGCTTCGTTCAACGCCGATGCGTGAAGGGAATGCACGCGTAGCCTCGTGTCGTCATCCGCCACCCTTGGAGCAAGAACTGTTTCGCCGCCGGAAGCATTTCGGGATATAAATCAGGACGACTGTTGCATATCCTTTGGTGTGCCGGTCCGCAGCCCCTCCTTTGCTTGAAACTATCGACGGTAGGAATGGGAGTGTGAAAAAAGTGCAATTTGGACGCCGAAGCCCATCCAATTTTGTCATCGCCTGTGCGTCGATCCAGGCAATCCGCCTGGTCTTTGAGAACGTGGAGGATCAAGCTGCCGCTCAAGGAATGAATAGCCCATTAGTTTCCCCCCTACCATCACGAGTAACAGGGCAGCAACTCAGTCCACAGAGACGGTGGCAACTGAATCGTTGGAGGCACCATGAAACTCTGATCATAGTCTCTCAGTCTCTCATGGCGTTAAAGACAGCCGTAAGAATCGTCCAGCTATGGAGAACGGCACGATGAATTCCGCCAGCCTTGCATGAAATAGCGATGCTATTCCCGGAGCGGTGTCAGCGTTCGGAAAGCGGTTCTTCTCCTCCGATTCTTCAGCTATATTCCAAAGCAACAAAGTCACAGTTTTGTGCGCTTTGCACAAATGCTGCAATGTTTCGCTTGCCGTCTGCCCCTCGTTCACTCGGCCTGATACCATTCGTGCTGTCTGCTGCACATTTCCTTGGACTAGAAATCGCCTGCCAGATCTGATGAAAAGATTCCTGTGGATTTGCAGCGGACTCGGTGAAAAATAAACCTTATCAAACGGTCAAATTTTGTAAGCTTCTTGAAGAGCAACTAGTTCCCGTAGTTCAACGGATAGAATAGAGGTTTCCTAAACCTTTGATTCGGGTTCGATTCCCGACGGGAACAAATGCATAAATCGTTTTCTTGAGGAAATTTGCATCAACAGCGCGGTCAATTTATCTGGCTGTGGCATTGGTAATTTTGGTAGGCTGATTGTGACCTCATGCGATCTTGAGTGGCATGGCTGTCGAAACCGTCACGCCGATCCGGTGCAGCCCGCAGATGTGTTCCTCAGTTTTTAATCGTTTCGGCGGTTGCTGGCGGATTATCCAGCGTTCAGGAGGATTTAAAAGCTTCAATCCACTGCTGAAAATGAGGCGCTTAGCCCAAACGATGCACACAAAGTAGAAATTACTAACGCAAGCTTACGGCTAGTCATCAACACATGGTTGAAATTGCCCGAAGCCCTGGAACTGCCATTCAAAGCATCGCAAAAAGCGTTCTGGGCAGCATCAAGATTTTGCTGCGCCGACATTGCTGAGACTGTTGCTAGTGCCAACGTGGGAAAGACGGCAGCCAACGAAGGCGAAGAACTGACGATCCACTTCGTGCAAAGAGGCAATCACCAAGCGATAGCCGCTTTCTGTATCGCCAGAAAGCCTGTTTCACCCGTCAGTAACTGCTGGCGAAGCAAGTGGTCTCGCGTGCGGCTCGCTCACTGACAAACGCCCGGATCGTACCGCTGACATTGCGGCCCCGAGAAAATGCTGATAACCGTCGGAGCCTGCACCGACCGACCCAGATGCCCGCCTCCCAGTCTGATGAGCAACCTCGTGTGCTTCTGGTCATCACGACCAAGCACATCCCGATTGGGCTGCTGGTTTGCGCGGGCTTGGGCTTGAGTCTGTTTGTCCTCAGGACCTATCAGAAAGTTTACGATCCGCAGTACGGCTGGACCGAACTGATTCTTTTCGGTTCGGCTTTTGCCAAGGAGGAGTTACCCCGACTACAACGGGTCCCGCACTATCTCAGTTCTTCCCCGGGCACGGAGACCGGTTACGACGGACAGTTTTTTGCGCAAATGGCGCTCGACCCATCGTTGCGCGATCCGGCTTTCGACCGGGCATTGGACGAACCGGCCTACCGTGGACGACGCATCGGCCTGCCAGCGTTCGCATTCGCAATGGCAGGGGCTAAACCCCGGCGAATTCTCCAGGTTTACGCCGTATCGAACCTCTTTTTCTGGTTCGTTTTGCTTGGGGCGTTGGCCGTGCTCTTCAGACCGTGGACCGGTCAGCAAATCCTCGGTTTGAGCGCCGGGTTGCTCAGTTTCGGGGCCATCGCGAGCATGGAGCGGTCGCTGGTTGATCTGCCAGCAGCGGCGTTGATTTTCCTCGGGATGGCGCTCGGATCATGGCCGGGGACCGCCGCGTTTGCCGCCGCCGCGCTGACCCGGGAAACCAGTTTGCTCGCGGCAATCGGAAGCGTGCATCTGCGCCATCCTTGGGCAACCACCGGTTGGAAAAGCACGGCTGGAAAGTTGGCGGTGGCGGTCGTGCCGCTATTTCTGTGGATGGCGTATGTGCGACACCGGTTTCCCGGTGGAATGAGCGCCGCGGGCTACGGCAACTTTTCCTGGCCGCTGCAAGCGATGTTCCAGCAAAGTTTCAGGGACATCCGGCACCTTGTTTTGCATGGGCCGGGAGTGACGGGGCGATTCGAGTGGTGGTATGCCAGCCCGCAGGCGCAGCAGGTCTTGGGCGTCACAGCGTTGTTGGCTCAGGCCATCTACTTTTTGTGGCGGCGAAAGATGGATGCTCCCCTCTGGCGCACCGGGTTCTGTTACGTTGCGTTGTGGGCGACCATGGGTCCGGCGGTCTGGAACGACGTTTCCCAAGTCGCCCGGGTGCTGCTGCCCATGACGCTGTGTTTCTACTTGTTACTCGCCCGGGAACGTCCTCAATGGTTCTGGCCATTTTTCGTGCTGGGAAGCCTGTCTGTCCCGTACGCCGTGCACGACTTTTGGCTCTTCGGTTGATACGCCGTTGGCCGAGCCTGCCGGAATCCTTTGCAGCCTATTTTTTCCCATGAAGCTCAGCGTGCTGATTCCGTGTTACAACGAGCGGGCCACCATTGCCGCCGTCCTGGCAGCGGTCCGCGCTTGCCCCGTCGCCGACCTGCAAATCATCGTCATCGACGACGGCTCGACCGATGGCACGCGTGAGTTGTTGCAGGGCGAACTGCGCGGCTTGGCCGACAAAGTTCTCTTGCACGAGCGCAACCGCGGCAAAGGGGCGGCCCTACGCACGGGGATCGCCGCCGCCGATGGCGAGCTGGTCATCATCCAAGACGCCGACCGGGAGTACGACCCCGACGAGTATCCGTTGCTCATGGCGCCCTTCCTCGCGCACAAAGCCGACGTGGTGTACGGCTCGCGCTTCGTGGGGGGACAAGCGCACCGGGTCGTTTATTTCTGGCACATGGTGGGCAACCGCCTCCTGACGCTGCTCTCCAACATGCTGACCAACCTCAACCTCACCGACATGGAAACGGGCTTCAAGATGTTCCGTCGGAATGTGATCCAGGGCATCATCATCGAAGAAGACCGCTTCGGCTTTGAACCGGAAATCACCGCCAAACTGGCACGCCGGGGATGCGTGTTCTACGAGGTGGGCATCTCCTACCACGGACGCACCTACGCCGAAGGCAAGAAGATCCACTGGCGCGACGGGTTGCGCGCCCTTTACGCCATCTGCAAATACCATCGCTAGCGCGGCGGCCCGGGTTGCTCCATGAAACTGAAGGTTTTGTCACCGGATGTGGCCGAGCACATTTCCCCTCATTCCCCGTTTCGATTGGGAGCCGGGCCGCTGAGGGCGTGCAAGCCACGCCCGGCCCGTCCGGCGTGTCTTCCCCCGGCGCGGGTCACTCCTTGACCAACTCCCGCTCTTCCGGCAGCAGTCGCGCCGGATCGAGTGCCTGCATGGCCGCCTTGATTTCCTCGTTGTAGGAACCCACGGCCCGCAGCACCGCCACATACACCGCCAGGTAACGTCCCTGCGTGGCGATGACCGCCAGCGGCGCTTTGCCGAAAGCGTCGAGCGCCGTCAGAGCGTGACCCAACCGCAACTCCGCCAGCGCCAGCGTGACCCGGTGCGGCAGGCTGCCCGGCTCCGCCCGCACCAACTCCCGCGCCACGTCCCGGTTGGCCGTCAGATCCTGACCGAGCAGTACTCCCAGGTACGCCGTGTCATTGCGCACCGCGGCGTCGTTGGGCCACACCGCGAGCATCCCCACCAACGCGTCCCGCGCGGCTGCCGTGCGCCCCTCCTCTTGCAGCAGATTCAGTAATCCCTCCTGCGCCGGACGCGAATCCGGGGCCGCCTTGATCGCCGCGCGAAACGCCGCTTCCGCCGGGGCAAGCACCCCGTTGCGTTGCGCGTACCTCCCGACCATGAGCAGTTTATCCACGTTTGCGCCCGCCGCCTGCACCGCCGAGTTCCAGCGCAGGGTGCTCCCCTCCACTTGCCCCAACTGCCCCAGGCAGCGCGCCAGGTACATTTGTTCGAGTGCCGGGTCCAGGCTGAACTTTTGTCCTTCGATGGCGTTCTTGATGTCTTGCCACCGGCCCAAGGCTCCGAAGTCGTCGAGGTATTGCAGGTAGAGCGCCCGGCTGGCCGTGGCTTTCTGAGGCGGGATCACTTCCAGCACGCGCTGGAATTCACCCTGCGCGTACAGCCATCCGGCTAGGCTAGCCAGCGTTTCGTCGTCGCCGTGGCCAAATCGTTCGATGGCCGTTTTGACCAGTTCATCGTGCCGCCCCGGTGCCACCGCCAGCCGCAGATCGAGTGCCAACAGCTTTTGCGCGGTCTTGGCCAGGGGGTGATTTTCGATCTGTCCCGCCAGGAGTTCCGCCGCCACGCGATCCGGCGCGGCCTGGCTCGCCTGTTGCCGCGCCAGCAACAACAGGGCTTCGAGCGAGACCGCCGTCCGCCCTTGCGCCAGGCCGCGCACGGTGTCCCAGCCGGTTTTCTGCGTGTCTTCGGCGGAAGCGGCGACCAGCACCTGCGCGGCGTCGATCCGCTGTTGATCGCTGCTGCCCGGAGCTTTGACCAATCGCTCGGACAAGGCGACCGCCTCGGCGCTCTGCCGTCGGCGCAACGCCAATTGCAGCCCCAGCCGCCAGTCCGCCGGGGTCCCTTCTTTCCCCGCAGGCCAGATGGCGCGCAGCTTCGCCGCGGCGGCGTCGGGGTCGTCCGTTGCCAGCAGGTCCGCCGCGTAGTCGCGCTGGTCGGCGTCGGTCAATGTCCGTTTCTTTTCCACCTGCCGCCAGAATCCGAGCGCCTCGCGGGCGTGCCCCGTGCGGGTCAGGAACACTGCCGCCGTGCGCATGACCTCCGGCTCCACCCGGGACAGCAGGAGGGCGTCCTGCACCTTGCTCACGGCCAGGTCCCACTGCCCGGCGTCCATGTCGCGCTGGGCCTCGGCGGCGGCCCGGCGCGCCTGCCAGTCGCGGACGGCCCGGTACGCCGGACGCCCACCAAAGAACCCGCCCGCTCCCAGCAGAATCAGCGCGGCCAGGATCGCCACGGTGCGTTTGCGCCGCCGCCGCCGGGCGATTTCCTCGGGTGTCGTGAGATCGTAATCCTCGGCTTCGACCGGCGTCTGGCGATTGGAAGAGCGGGAAAACGCCATAGGGTTCGCAAGGTAACGGCAGAACGGCCTCCGCTTCAAGACGAACAAATCCCCCCTGCGCTCCGCCGGGCCATCCTATCCCTTGGCACGCACCACCCGCTCGATCTGCGCCTGCGCCATCACCCGCGCCTGCGCCGCCGTCGCCGGGCCGGTCAGCACGACTTCCAGCGTCTGTTGCCCCAGGTTACGCTGTCCCCGCCGCACCGCGTCGAGCCGTTCCCGCACGCTCAGCCCGCGACCCGCGTCCGGCACGTCGTACCCCGTCTGGTCCTGCCACACGACGTAGTAAACGAAAAGAGTCCGCCCCCGGAACTGAAACTCGTAAGCATGCGCCGGCAGCGTGATCCCGCCCGGCCCCGGCATGTTCAACACCCCGCCGTCGGCGGTTTGCGTCAACCCGGCTGCCGGCAGACACGTCGTCGGCTGGTGCATGGCCGCCAGCGTGGCCGAGGTCCGCCCTGCCTCCCAGCGGAAGAAAAACAGCGTGCAATCCCCGCCCGCCCCCCCGCCGTCGGTGTCCGGCGCGTGCCAGCAGGCGGAAAGCCCCACGTCGTAGCGCAACAGGCCACGGCTCACGTCGTCCACAGGTAACGCCTTGAACCCGGGCGCATCGACGGGCAGCGCCACGGTCCACGACGGACGGAACACCCGCCCGTGCTCGTGCATCCGGTACCACGCGCTCGTCCCGGCCTCCACCGCCAGCACCCAGGCCACGATGGCCACGACGCTCCACCCCGGCAGCCTCCTCGGGTCGCCTGCCCTCCGGTTCACGGTTGCAGCCGTCCGGCGCGTTGGCGGCTGTTCCAGCCAGCCGTTGATGACCAGCAAGCCCACGAACACGATCACCAGCACCGAAATCCCCGCCGTGTCGTGGAATTTCTCCAGCGTCTCCGTGCCGTGCTGCGCGGCGAGCCATACCAACAGGGAGGACCGGAAAACGTTCGCCGCCAGCGCCACCGCCACGCCCCCGGCCAGCAACGCCGCCCGCCGTCGCCACGACATCCGCGAAAGCTCCCCGAGAAAGAGGGAGGCCATCAGCACGGTCTGGAGCGAACGGATGCCGCTGCACGCCTCGTTGACGCCCACCGTCTGGCCGCGCACCCGGATCAGGTTGCCCGCCTGTTCCGCCGGGATGCCCAGCAGCGTCATGCCGCCCGCCGTCAGCGCGGCAACGTGTTGTTGCAAGCCCTGGATCAACGCATGCTCCAACCCGCTCGGCCACCGCAAAGCCAGCAACAGGAACGCCACGGGAAACGTAAAGTGCCACGCCCACCGCCGACCGCCGCCCCACGCTAGGGTCGTCAGCGTCACCCCGGTCAAAATCAGCGCGTGCGTCCATTCGATCAATCGCCAGTCGCCGTTGGGTTCTTCGATCAGCCGCACCGGCAGCAGGGCCGCCAGCCCCACGCCTGCCGCCAGCGCCAGTCCCCATTTCCATCTGTCCAGCGGCGGCTGCGGCGGCGGCTGGTCTCGCCAGCGCAGGGCGAACAGCGCGAGGGCCAGCGGCGGCACGAACCAGCCGTAGGCGTACTGGTCGTTGACACTCCAATCGATGCGCAGCCGATCCCACAGCGCGATCCACGCCACGAGCAACGCTCCGCCGCCCGGCAGCCACCGCCGCCCGCTGGGGGAGACGGCGGTCTGCGCCCCGGGGATCACGGCGGCTGGCAAAGTGGTTTCCGTCCCCCAAGAATGCCCGAGAACGCCCGGGATTCAAGCTCCGCCCGCCGCCAGCGCGAAACGTCCGGGCTTTACTTGTGCGCGGCTTGGGGTTTCAATCCCCCCGCGCCACCTCGCCGCGTGCGCCCCACCCCTCTTTTATGACCGGAGTTCCTCCCCGCCGACCCGCCGCCGGTTTGTCCGTCCTGCGTGCGGTCGGCGGCGTGTGCGCCGTGGTCTTCGGCATCACCTTGGCCGTGTTCCCCGTTCCCCTGCCCGCTCAGTCGCCCGCCGACCAGCCTGCGCTGCCGGCATCGCCCGACACCGCACCATCCGTCTCGACGGACCCCGACGCCGCGCAGCTTCCGCCCTACGCTCCTTCCAACAACGCTGCCTCCCCGCTGCTGCCTGCTTCGCCCCCGCTGCCCCCTCATCCCAGCATCCCGACACTTTCCCTGCTCCCGCCCGACAGCACTCCCCCGCCCGCCGTGCCGCTTCCCCTGCCCGTCCCCGAGCAGACCGGCTCCCAGCTCTCTCCAACGGCTTCCGGCACGGTGCTCACCAACGGCGCGCCCGGCACCACGCCCGCCACGGAGCTGCCCGGCGGCGCGTCCACGACCGGCGTCACCGCCGACGTTCGCCGCTTTCAATACGCCTTCCGTCTCTCCACGGGCCTCACCTACGACGACAACATCTTCCTGACTTCGGACGACACGGCCTCCATCCGCCGAACCCCCGGCGCCGCCGTGCCCATCAACAACACCCCCCGGAGCGGCATCTCGCGCAGCGACCTTTACTTCACGATCGATCCCTCCGTCTCGCTCGGCTACGGCGACTTCCTCACCCGCGCGACCAATTACGTCGAGTTCGACTACAACGCGGACGTGCTACTTTACACGAAGAACACCGACCAGGACACCGTCCAGCATTTCATCAACCTCCAGGGCGCGTACCATTTTGCCCAGGTCACCCTGACGCTTTCCCAGGGCGTGCAGATTCTCGACAGCACCGAGGTCGGCTCCGTCAACACCGGCAGCCAACTCGGCGGCAGCAGCCCGTCCACGCCGTCCACCCAGGTCAACCTCGACGCCAGCCAGCGCACCGCGCTCAACATCTTCTCCACCCGGCTCTCCGCCAACTACGCCTTCTCGCAGAAAACCTCCGTCGATCTCGACGGCTATTTTTCCGCTGACGACTATCAAACCCTCATCAGCTCCGACACGTTTTCCGCCGACTCCTATTTTAACTATTCGCCCACCGGCAAGATCACCCTCGGCCTCGGCGTCACCGGCGGCTACGTCATTCAGGACGAATCCGCCCCCAACGAATTTTTCCAGGAGATCAACCTGCGCCTGTCCTACGCCGCCACCGGCAAACTGAGCCTGGCCGGTACGCTGGGCGTCGAATCCCGCGAAATCGGCGGCCACGACGGCGGCACGGAGGTCACCCCCGTGTTCGATCTGACCGTCAGTTACACGCCCTTCGACAGCACCTCGCTTGCCCTCACCGCCAGCCGCAGCATCGAAACCAGCGCGGTCCTGACCGGGGCGGACTTCGATTCGACCGGGTTTTCCTTCACGATCAGCCAGCGGTTCTTTCAGCGCGTGTACACCCGGCTTTCCCTGGGTTACACCTATTCCAGCTACGTCGCCGCCGGGACCGGCGCCAGCATCAACCGCACCGATAACTATTATTTCGTCCAGCCCGCCCTCGATTACTCGATCCGCCAGTACCTCACCGCCGATGTCTTCTATAGTCACCGCCAGAGCAGTTCCTCTCTTTCCGGCAACGGTTTTAGCGACAACCAGATCGGCGTGCGCCTTTCCTTGAGCTTCTGACACGCCCTGGGGATGGCAGGCGCGCCGCGCTGCCGCCGTGCCGCGTGCCGAAATCCGTTGGCTCCCCTGCCGGGTTATGACATATGTAGCGGATATGACTTCCCCTCGGTGTTCCTGCCCCGGTATTTGCGGTCGTGCTTCCGGCGCGCTCTTGCTGGGGATGCTGCTCGCCGTCGTTCCTGCCGCGCCCGCGCAGACCCCTGCCCCGCGCTCCGTGGTGTCTGCCTTCACCCCTGCCCCGGTCAGCAATGCCCCGGCCCCCGCGCCCGCCGCCCCGGCCCCCGCGCCCGCCGCCGGGGTTTCCGCTTCCTACACCTTGTCGCCCAACGATGCCGTGCAGGTGGAAGTTTACCAGGAAGACGATCTGCGCACCGCGACCGTCATTTCCCAGGAAGGCACCATCAGTTTCCCGCTCATCGGCGTCGTCAAAGTCGGCGGCCTGACCCAGACCCAGGCGCGCGACCGCATCGCCGATCTCCTGCGCGCCCGCTTCCTCGTCAACCCCCAGGTGTCCGTCACCGTGGTTCGCTTCGCTTCCAAACGGTTCACCATTCTCGGCCAGGTCAACCGCCCCGGCCCCTACGAAATCCCGGCCCAGGAAAAGATCGACCTGCTCGAAGCCATCGCCATGGCCGGGGGTTTCACCCGCATCGCCAAGGGTTCCAGCGTCACGGTTCGCCGCCACGCCGGCGACACCGATAAGATCCTCACCATCAACGCCGACAAGATGAGCAAGAACACCAACGTCGAACGCTTCCTGATCAACCCCGGCGATTCCATCACGGTCCCCGAGAGCATCTTCTAGGGGCCGGAATGAGGCGGGTGAGTCCCCGGCTTTTTTTCTTCGCGGCCCTTGGCATCCCGGCGTCTTTACGCTAAAACTCCGCTCCCGGTTCATCCTTTCCCCCCCTCCCTCATGGATTCTCCCACGCACGCTCCTTCCGCGATGGATGAGTTCAACGGTCAGAACATCACTCCCGGCTTCGACTTCCGCGGGCTGTGGCACCAGTTGATTTCCAAGTCCTGGATCATCGTCCTCTGCCTGGCCGTGGCCCTGGGCCTCGCGTTTTATCACCTCGCGCACACCCCTAAGCTCTACACGTCGCGTGCCGTGCTGGAGGTAGATGTGGCAAGCGATAACATCGCTCCCGTGCAATCCGCCCGGCCGGAGTCTTTCCAGGGCCTCGAACAACTGCGCACTATCGAGCAGAACCTGCGCAACCGCTCGCTCATGGAGCGCGTCGTGCGGGCCGCCGATCTCGTCCATGCCCCCAATTTCTTGCCGCCGCGCGAGGACGGCGCGCTCTACAGCCCCGAGACCCTGGCCGGCGCGCTCAGCGGCATGGTCAATGCCACCGTCCGCCGGGGCACCCGCCTGATCGACGTTTTCGTCACCCACACCGATCCCGCCCTCGCCCAGAAGATCGCCGACACCGTCGGCACCGAGTACATCCGCCAGTCCATCGAGAAACGCCGCGACGCCGCCATGTTCGCCTTCAACTTCCTGAGCGAACAGGCCGAAACCCTCCAGAAAAAAGTGGCCGACGACGAGCACAAGCTCCAGGCCTACCGCGAGAAAACCGGCACCACCGATGTCGGCGAGCGCGGCAACAACACCGAGAACAAGCTACGCGACCTGACCGCGCGTCTCACCCAGGCCCGGGCGGAACGCCTGCGCATGGACAACGACTTCAAGACGATTGCCAGGTTCAAGAACGATCCCGACCAGCTTCTGACGATCCCCACCATCGCCAACAACCCCGGCCTCGTGGAAATCAAGACTCAGATCTCCCTTGTCAACGGCCAGATCGCCGCCTTGGCCCAGCGCTACAAGGACGAGCACCC
Source organism: uncultured Chthoniobacterales bacterium (assembly GCA_964236475.1). Classification (GTDB taxonomy): domain Bacteria; phylum Verrucomicrobiota; class Verrucomicrobiia; order Chthoniobacterales; family SZAS-18; genus CAHJWO01. The sequence continues at coordinate 284 of CAXSED010000023.1, read as the reverse complement.
GCGCATGATCCAGGCCCGCAACCAGCTCGACTCCCTCAAGAAAAACCTGCGCGAGGCCGTCCTGCGCCTGCCTCCGCTGATTCAGAGCGAGTACGAAAACAGCGCCTCCAACGTCGCCAGCCTGGAAAAAGCGGTGGCCGACCAGGAAAAAGCCGCTCTCGCCGTCAATGCCTCGAACATCCCCTTCGCCGAGTTCCAGCGTTCGCTCGAAGCCGACAACGCCCTCTATCAGTCCGTGCTCAAGCGCATCAACGAGACCGACCTCACCAAGGGCATCCAGGCCG
>CAXSED010000022.1:0-44461 GCA_964236475.1 uncultured Chthoniobacterales bacterium | reverse complement strand
CGCCGTTTTCCTTGTACGCCTTGAGCCGGAAATGGGTCGCCGTGGAAATCACGCCCCCCAGCGGACTCAGCTTTTCGCTCACGAAACTGGCCACCTCCCGCAGCGTTTTGCCTTCCACGAAAATCAGCAGATCGTACCCGCCGCTCATCAGGTAGCAGGAGCGCACCTCGCGGAATTTGCCGATGCGCTCTGCCATCCGGTCGAACCCACCCTCCCGCTCGGGCGTGATTTTCACCTCGATCACCGCCGTCACGAATTGCTCCTCCAGCTTCTCGGGATCAATGATGGTCTGGTAACCGATGATGACCCCCTCCGCCTCGAACGCCGCGAGGCGTTTCTCCACGTCCTCGACCGTGGTGTCGAGTTGCGCGGCGAGGTCCGCCCGCGAGGCGAGCGCGTCGTGTTGAATCAGGCTCAGCAAACGATCCATATCCGCAAAACTAATCCCCGAAACTTACATCCACCGCCCGCGCCGTCGCCACCATCTGGTGGTCCGGCGTCACGATGCGCAGCTTGTGCACGGCGTCGGAGATCGGCACGTCCATCACCTGATAATTCTGGTACGAAACCATCGTGCCGAAACGCTGCTCCTTGATAAGCTGTACCGCCATGACCCCGAAACGGGTGCCCAGGATACGGTCGAGCGTCGTCGGCGTGCCGCCGCGTTGCAAATGCCCCAGCACGGTGCAGCGCGTTTCCTTGCCCGTGCGCTCGGTGATCTCCGCCGCCACCTGCTCGCCCATGCCACCGAGCTTGTATTCACCAGGCACCGCCGACGCCCGCACCGACTGCGCGCCCCCGGCGGGCTTCGCCCCCTCGGCCACCACCACGAGGCTGCTGGTGTAGCCCTCGCGGTCGCGCGTGTTGAGATAGGTCGCCAGTTTCTCGTAGGTAAACGGAATCTCGGGAATCAGGATCACGTTTGCACCCCCCGCCAGCCCGCCGTAAAGCGCGATCCAGCCCGCGTGCCGACCCATCACTTCGAGCACCATCACGCGCTTGTGCGAGTTGCCCGTCGTATGCAGCCGGTCCAGCGAATCCGCCACGCACGCCACCGCCGAGTCGAACCCGAAGGTCATCGCCGTCGCTTCCAGATCGTTGTCGATGGTCTTGGGCACGCCGATGATGGGAAACCCCGCCTCGTAGAGCTGCTGGCCCGTGGTCAGCGAGCCGTCGCCACCGATGAGAATCAACCCTTCGATGCGCAGTTCCGCCAGCAACTGCCGCGCATTTTCCACCGTTTCCGGCGCAACGCCGATCTTGTCGCCCGCGCCGATCTTGCTGATGAAATGTCCCTTGTTTGTCGTGCCCAGGATCGTCCCGCCCTGCGGCATGATGTGGGCCGTGGAATGCCGGTCGAGAATCCGGTAATCACCCGGCAGCAGCAGCCCCTCGAACCCATCGATGAATCCCACCACCTCCCAGTCGAGATTGTCCGCCGCGCGCACCACGCCGCGAATTACGGCGTTGAGGCCGGGGCAATCGCCGCCGCTCGTCAGAATACCGATGCGTTTCTTGTTCATGGGTCCTTGCGTCCGCAGTCCCGCCTCAGAGCGTCGTTTCCTCTTGCATCGGGTGCCCCGCCGCCAACCATTTGTCGTAGATAGGAATGGCCTGGTCGATCAGCCGCGACGCTTCGTCGAAACGGTCCGGCGAGCCGAGGATCACGATGATCAGCCGCCGCGTGGTTTTGTAGCTGGTGCCGCCGTCGATCCAGACGATGGCCGGACGCTCGGAGGTCACCATCAGACAGCCGCCCGCCAGCGCCGTCTGGCCGGTCTTGCCGCCGTCCACGTTCTTGACCCCGAGCATCTCGTTGGTTGTACGCAGTAAATAATCCACGTTCGCCCCAGCCCGCTTCAGGGTGATGCGCCGTTCTTTCTGCGCGACGAAAAACCGGAAATCCGCCTTCGCCAGCGCGTAACGCGAAAGCCGTGCGAGGTCCGCCGCTGTCGAGTATGGACGCTCCGTGCCATCGAGTCCCACCGGGTTGAGGAACCGCGTGCGCTCCATCTTGAGTTTGCGCGCCAGCGCGTTCATCTGCGCGACGAAACGCACCGCCCCGGTGGTTTTCGCGCCGATGCTCTTGATTGTCTCTTCGCCCTGCACCGGCGGCAGGTTCCGGCCCACGAACGTCGCCAGCGTATCCGTGGCGATAGCATCGCTTTGCATCATCGAGGCGTAGAGCAGATCCCGCAGCGAAATTTCGTCGCCTTCCTGGAAACCGATGGGGTTGTCCTGGTACGTGGCGATCACCGGACCGGGGACCCCCACCATCGTGTCCAGCGGCTGGTTGTGCACCCGCGCCCAGTCGAGCGCCACCACCGCCGTGGCGATTTTGGTCAGGCTGGCAATCTGGAGCTTGTCGGTCGCGCGGGACTGGAGCAAAATGTGGCCGCTCTTGTCGTCGGCCACGAGGAACGCCTTGCTGTCGCCTACCGGTTCGTCCGCCGCCTGCGAGCGCACCGGGGCAATCAGGGCCGCTGCCGTACACAACACCACGACGATCCCGCGCCCGGGACCACCCGCTTTTGTCCAACTGGATACTTGAGAGAAACGCACGCCCACTGTATGGGCCACCCGCGCGCGATGCGCAATCCTGAATCCGCACCCCATGAATGATTCCGCGTTTCACGCCGAAATCGCTGCCGCCCAGGCCGGGGGCCGCCCGTGCGCGCTGGCCACGGTGATCAGCGCCAAGGGCAGCGTGCCGCGTCAGCCGGGGGCGAAAATGCTCGTGTACGCCGACGGCCAGATTTCCGGCACGGTCGGCGGCGGCAAGTTCGAGTCGCTGGTGATTGCCGAGGCACTCGACAGCATCCGCAACGGTGTGCCGCAGTTGAAAAATTACCTTTTGCGCGAGGGCGAACCGCAATCCTTCGGCGCGATCTGCGGAGGCGAATGCGCCGTGTTTATCGAACCGCTGACGGCGGGCGAGGCGGTGTGGATCATCGGCGGCGGCCACTGCGCGCTGGCCATCGCCCACCTCGCGGCGGGCTGCGGCTTCAACGTCGGCGTCGTGGAAGACCGCGCCGAACAGCTCGGCCACGACAAATTCCCCCCCGCCGCCCGGCTCGTCACCGACCAGCCCGCCTCGGCCTTCATCGCGGCCCGCGACTGGACCCCGCAGGAAGCCTTGGTCATCGTCAACCGCAACGCCGGGCTGGACAAAAGCGCGCTCGACGCCGCCCTGCGCCGCCCCGTGCCGGGATACGTCGGCATGATGGGCAGCCGTCGCAAGGTCGCCCGGGTGTTCGACGAACTGGTCGCCGAGGGTCACGCCCGCGAAACCCTGGGGCGCGTCCACGCCCCCATCGGCCTGGACATCGGCGCGGAAAGCCCGGCGGAAATCGCGGTCAGCGTCGTCGCGGAAATCCTGCGCTTCACCCGGCGGCGCGAGACCGGTGGCGGCAGCCTGCGCCGGGACTAAACCCATTCTGGCAGGTTGACGCAGCCAAAAGCAAACCGGACCGGGAAGCATCGCTTCCCAGCCCGGCTGAAACCCTTCCGTGACGGCGTTCGCTAGCGGCTTCCCCTTGACCCTCGCCCCAGCGTGGACGCCGTCACGTCCCTTTGATTCTTAGTGGCCCAGCATCTTGCCGATGGCGGCGTTGATGTCCACCAGACCGTAGCCGGTCTTGTAGTTCCACTTCTTGGAGAACGTGTTGGCCAACGTGCCCGTGGCAGCCGTGCCTGTGCTGTCCGTGGCGGTGATCGTCGCCCCGGCGAGCTGGTCGCCATGGATGTAATAGTTGCCGCCCGTCACGGCCACCGTCTGCGCGACGCCGAAGCTCAGCGTCGATCCGGGGACCATGTTCGTGAGCGTCAACGTCAGCGTCGAGATGCCCGACGTGCCGCCCGACACCGTCGAGCTGGCGATGGTCGGGGCCGTGCCGCCCGTCGTACCCGATTTGGCCGCGCCGGTGGTCACCGCGTAGGTAGCCGGGTAGAAGTTGCCCGGCAGCGGCGACAGGTCGAACACGAACGTCTGGAGCGTCGTGCCCGCCGCACCGTTGTAGGTGATGGTGTATGCCTGCGGATCGGCGTAGGTGCCGCGGTCGCGGGCGTTGAACGTCGTCGCTCCAGCCGTGGCGTTCGCCTGGCCGGGGTCCTGGTCGCTCTGGCCCTGCGTCGTGGTAGACATCAGCGTGCGCACGTCGGCGGGTGCCAGCGTGATGTTGTTGGCGGCGGCAGCGCTCAGCAGCAACGCGGCGCAACCGGCGGCGTGCGGAGCGGCGGCGCTGGTGCCGAAGAAGTTCGGATATCCGTCGCCGTCACTGTCTGCCGTGCTGGGATTCGTCGGGCTAGGTGCCGTGGTGCTGGCAACGGGCGGGAAGAACGTCGTGCTAACGCCGTCCACCGTCGACAGGAGGGGCTGCTTGCGCACCACCGGGGTCGCCAGACGGTTGCCCGCCGAGTCGAAGTAGATCGTCACCGGCCCGTTGGACGAGTATTCCTCGACAATCGGTTTGTAGGTGGCAGTGGCGATGTTGCCGGCGCTGAACTGGTCGTCGTAGACGTACGCCGCCGTGCCCGCGCAGGTGGCCGCCGCAGGATGGCCGTGGGTTTCCACACCGTTCAGGTTGACGAAGTCAGCGATCACCTGCGACGCGTCGGTTTCGACGTTCCAGCGGATGTGGGTCGCCTGGTTCGCCGTCACTCCAGCGTTGGGTGTGCGGTTGGTCAACACGATCACGAACTCGTACTGCGTGCCAGCCACGATCTGGCTGCTGGGTATTTCCACGGGCACGTTCGTGCTGAAGTTGCTCGCCTTGGCACTTTTGCCTGACGAGTAGGTGCCCACACCGTTGGCCACGCTGAAGACGAGCAGGTCGTAGTCCGTCGTGATCTGCTTGACGCCGTTGACCACGAGGGCATCGGGATCATCCCATTGGAAGATCAACTGGCCATTGTAGCTGGAGGAGTTGGTCTTCGGGACGAACACCTTCTGCACCAGGATCGGCGTGCCGTCCGGGTTGGTGCCGAAGCTGTGGTAGCTGGCGATGGCGGCGGATTCCGTGGCGGTGATGCCGCTGTAGGTGATGCCGCCTTCGCTCAGGAGCAGCGCCTGCGAGGTAGCGCTGTTCGTCACCGGGCTGTAAGTAGCCTGGTAACCGGAGTTACCGTCGTTGCCTGCGGAGGAGAAATAGGTTGCTCCCGCCGCGCTGGCCTTGTCGATGGCCTGGGCCAGGATGCCGTCCGAGAACGCCGGCTCGTCGTAATAGCCGATGTCGTCACAGATGACGTTGCAGCCGTACGTCGCCTGGAGAGCAACGATCCCGGCGGCAAAGTCCGCCTCCGAGGTGTCGCCCGTGCGGAAGAACAACTGGGCCGCCGGGGCCACGTCGTGGATGATCTGGAGCATGGCGCGGCCTTCGTCCTCGCCACCGGTGTAATCCTTCACCACCGTGACCGGCGTGGTGTAGCCTTCGGGATTTCCCGTGCCGGGTAGGTCGCCGCTGGTCACGTCTTGGGCGGCATGCACCGGATACGTCGTGCCGAGGGCGTTGTAGCTGTCCGACTGTGCGCCGACCTTGATACCCGCGCCGAGCGTGCTGTAATTGGTCTGGGCAGTCAGTGCGTTGAGCACCTTGGCGCCCGTGCCGGGAACGATGCCGGCCCGGTGATACGGCTTGAGGGAAAGCTTGGCGCTGCTCACGCCGCCGAGACGGCCCACTTGTCCGGCCTTGTTCAAGGGCATCCAGCAGGAAATAACGCCTTTGCGATACCAGTCCACCTGGGCGGTGATCTCGCAACCCTCGGCTTCGAGGGCGGCCACGGCGTCCTGCATGGACGTGGTGCCATCCAGGGCCACTTCGACCTGCACACGGTCCTGGGAGTCAAAGCGAGCGAGTGGGTAGTTCGCCGCGATGCTCGTCACCTGGGAATGGGTGAGGGTCTTGACGCCGGTCGGGCGGGCGTCGCGGTAATCCTGAGCGAGTTCTTTCAGGCCCAGGGCGAGGTTTTCCGGCAGGGCGTAAACCGAAGAAATGCTCAGAGAAGCCAGCGCAGCGAAGGCGCCGGTCTTCAAGAGTTTAGAAATCGAACGAGGTGACATAAGAAAAGTGTCTAAAAGGCTGCGGGATGAAAAGAGGCAGACGATTTATTTGGCGCTGCGGCGGCGGAAGGTGAGGGCGAGACCGCCCAGACCGGCGGCGATGGCCGCGAGGCTCGAAGGCTCCGGCACGACGGCGGGAATCGCGGTGAACTGCGCGCCGGAAATTGCGATGGCGTACTTGCCAGCCTCGTTGGTATTGCCGGTGTAGCCAGCCAGCACGCCCGCGCCGGTGCTCGCGGCGTAGGTACCCGTCGGATCGGTCGTCCCATCCGTGTAATTCGGGAAAATCAACTTGCCGGTGGAGTCCACCGGATAACGGCCCGATCCCTCGATGGCAATGTAGTAGTTGCCGGGAGTCAAAGTTCCGGCCGCCAGCGTGAGGCTGGCCTGACTGCCGCCGCTCGCGGCATCGTCGTTGGCAGCAATGCCCTGACCCGTCGCGTTGAACAGAAAAATCTGGTCGTCGAAATTGTTCGCGCCGGAGATGAATGCCGTGGTCGAAGCGGAAAACGCCGAGGTACCGGTGACGGTAATTTCGTACATGTCGCCATCCCCGATCTGGTTGGTCAAAGTCGTGGTCCCCGTGATCGAGGTCAGCGAAGTGAGCGGCCCCAGCGGCGCGGTGGTGACTTGGGCGGTGGCAAGCGTGTCGCCAGCATCGCCAGACTCGGTGTAGTTGTCGGCGAAGACATGACCTGCCAGCGGCAGACAGGCCGTGGCAAATGCCAGCGGTAGTGCAAATTTGAGACTCATTTGTGGTAGTTGCTTGATATTTTCCTTCTTAAATCCCTGCCTATGCAGAGGTGGTTGGCGGCCCTTTTCTCCCGTTTTCTCCTCGTAAAAACCCTTCCCGAGCAGACTGATGAAGCCTAGGGAACCTGACGACGGGCGGTTGATAACCGATTCCGTGCCTGGCCGACAAGAAAAATCTGAAATTATTTTTTAGAATTTTTACCACCGGCAGGTTTCCCCGACAGACGCGTAATGCCGCCTATTACAAAATCAGGCGTCCGGGCGCATCCGGGGTGCCGCTTCCGGCGACCATGGATTGCGGGCAAATCCCGAGTCCGTGAGGAGAGAAGCGTACTGGGTACACAGGGAGCGCACGGCAGTCACATTGAGCGAAAGGTGATACGGCTCGTACCCCGCGAGGTTGGCGCGGGCCAGCTCGAACAATCGCCCGGCGGGCCGCAGGCGACGGCCGTGTTTGGCGTGCGTGGGATGCTCGAACTGCTTGCGCAGATGCACGAACGCGCCCGCCACCTGGATCAGCCCTTTATAGAAGGCGTAATTCGCGCCGCCGGGGCCGTCCTTGAGCCAGAGGTGTTCGAGGACGTCGTGCGCCTCGTAGTAATCCCCCGCGTTGAAGCAGTGGAAATACCCCTGGTAACACGGGTCGTGCGCCGAGTCGGCGTCGGCCCCGAGACCGGCGACGAAGGCATCCATGCGGTCGGCTTTTTTCAAAGGGATGGGGTTTGTGCGACTTTCCGCGACGCGGGCGCGAAGTAAACATATTATATAGAGACCTCCCGCCCGCCGACTCCCTCGCCCGCCGACTTTCCGATGCTCCTTGCCGACGCCGCCCTGATCCTCGCCTTGATGCTGGCCTTTGGCGCGGCATCGGCGTTTTTCTCCGCTGCCGAGACCGCCCTTTTCTCGCTCCAGCCCCGGCAGATCGAAGGGCTGCGCGCGGGCCTGCCCCGCCGGGCGGCAACCGTGGATCGGCTCTTCGCCAATCCCCGCCGCTTGCTGAGCATGATCCTGTTGGCCGGCACTCTGACAAACCTGCCGCTGTGCCTGCTGGGGCTGTATTTCCTGCACGTTTTCTCGTCGTGGCACGGCGTCGTGAGCGAGGAAACCGGCGTGCCGTTCTGGCCGTCGGCGCTGGGACTCTTTGCGCTGGTCGTGGGCGTGTGCGACCTGCTGCCCAAGGTGGCTGCCCTGCGCCAGCCCGAGCGCGTGGCCCGGTCGGCGGTGGCAGCACTCCACTACCTGCGTCCAGTACTCGACCCGTTGTGCGGCGGCTTGCAGGCGGCGAGCGAATTTCTGGCCGACCGGCTCACCCCGCGCCGGGTCCGCACGCCGCTCAAGATGACGGAAGCCGATTTCGGCGCGCTGGTGGCCGTCGGCGCGGAGGAAGGCGCGCTCCAGGCCGCCGAGAGCGAGATGATCCAGGAGATCATCAAGCTAGGCGACAAGACGGCCAAGGACTGCATGACCCCGCGCGTCGAGGCGTTTACCATTACCGACGACCTGTCCAACGCCGAGGCCGTCGCCCTGTTGCGCGCCGAGCGGCGGCACCGCGTGCCCGTGTACGGCGAGACGCCCGACGACATCGTGGGCATCCTCGACGCGAAGAAGTTCCTGCGCCTCGCCACAAGCGACCCGGCAGCGGCCCCGCACTACAGCGAAGCCATGGACCCGCCGTCGTTCGTTTCCGAGACGATGAGCGCGCTCGACCTGCTGCGCAGTTTTCTCGTCCGGCGGCAGGGGTTGGCGATCATCGTGGATGAATACGGCGGCACGGAAGGGATCGTCACGCTGGCAGACATCATCGAGGAGATCGTCGGCGACGCCCTGCCCACCGGCGAGGAAGACCTTTACATCGAACTGCTCGACGATGACCGCCTGCTCGTCGGCGGGCACGCGCGCCTGGACGACATCAGCGAATACCCTGGATTCGAGTTGGCGGCGGAGGGGCTGGACACGATCAGCGGCTTGGTCTTCAACCGCCTGGGTTACCTGCCTCCCGCCGGGTCGGTCCTGCGCCTGCCGCCGAACTTGAAATTAACCCTTCGCAGGGTTACGCGCAAGCTCATCACCGAAGTTTTGATCGAGAAGCAGGAAGCGATCACCGTTGACGACGATCACAACGCTCCGGCAGACACCGGCGACGGTCCCGCCGCCGGGCCTTGAGCATTCCCCCACCGCCCCGTGTCCGTTTCCCTGTTCCTGTTGGTTGGCCTGTGCCTGCTGGTGTCGTTCCTGTACGCGGGGGTCGAAGGCGGGCTGCTCTCGCTCAATCGCGCCCGGCTGCGCAGCCGGGCGCATCAGGGCGAACCCGGCGCGGTGCGTCTCGCTCGCCTGCTGGCGCATCCGGGCCGCCTGCTGGCGACCGTGCTGCTGGTGACCAACTTCGCCGACGTGGCCGCGCTGGTGCTGGTCACCGACGTCTTCGTCCACGTCTCGGGCGTGCGTGGGTATGCCATCGCCGGGGTGTTGATGCTGCCCGTCTACCTGCTCGGGCTGCAACTGCTCCCCAAAGCACTGTTCCGCCGGTTTCCCTACCGCGCCCTGGTCACGCTGGCAGGTCTGCTGGAAATGACCGAACGCGTACTCGGCCCCGTGCTGAGCGCCGGACGCTGGCTGCTGGGCCGCACGCTCCTGCCACCATTACCCGCCATGGACCGGGGGACACGCAGCGTGTTCGTGGCGCGCGAGGAATTCAAGACCCTCGCGGCGGAAGGCGAGCGCACCGGCGCGTTGACCGCCGCCGAGCATGGCATGGTCGACAACGTGATCGACTTCAGTTCCCTCACGGCGGACCACCTGATGGACCGTCCCTCGCCCGAACCGTTCCACCTGCTGCCCACGGCCCACCGCACGGGGCCGCGCGTGGCCGACCTGCTCGAATTCGCCCGGGCGCGCGGTCTGGACTACGTGCCGGTCCTCGACGCGGCGGGCGAACTGACCGCGCTGCTGGACGTGTTCGCGCTGCTGCTGGAGCGCGACCCGCAGCGCGACGCCGGGGCGTACCTGCGCCGACCACCGCTGGTGGTCGCGCGAGGCGACGCGGCGTTGCGCGTGCTGCGGCGGCTGCGGGCGGTGCGGCTCAACGCGGCGGCGGTACGCGACGCGCAGGGGCGTTTCGTGGGGATCGTGCGCACTTCGACCCTGCTCCAGCGTTTGGTGCGCCAGAAGGGAGCCTAGCGTTTTTCAGGGTTTCTCCGCTTGTCCGTCCGACGGCTCTCTGCCACGCTCGTCAAACCGCCTTCACTCCCCCATGAACTTAAAGCTTCTCCGCCGCGCCGTGGCTGCTGCCTTGCCGCTCGTCCTGTTCCCCGGTCCGCTTTTTGCCTGGTCGCCCAAGCAGGCCCCGCTCATGACCCGTTGGGCCAAGGACGTTGATCCCGCCAAACCGCTCCCCGATTATCCCCGGCCCCAAATGGTCCGTCCCGACTGGCTCAACCTCAACGGCGTGTGGGAATACCGGCCGGGCACGGCAGGCGACGCCTTGCCTGCCCCCGGGCAGAAGCTGGGCGGCGAGATTCTCGTGCCGTTTCCGGTGGAGTCCGCGCTTTCGGGCGTCATGGAACACCACGACCGGCTATGGTACCGGCGGCAGTTCACCGTGCCACCCGACTGGAAGGACAGGCGCACGCTGCTGCACTTCGGCGCGGTGGATTTCGAGTCGGAAGTGTTCGTCAACGGCAAGAGCGCGGGCGTCCACAAGGGTGGCTACCTGCCGTTCAGCTACGACGTGACGCCATTGCTGAACGGCGACGGCCCGCAGGAACTCGTCGTGCGGGTGTTCGACCCCACCGACGATGCGGGCGAGCCGCGCGGCAAGCAGTCGCTCCATCCCGGCAGCATCATGTACACGCCGACGACCGGCATCTGGCAAACCGTCTGGCTCGAACCCGTCGCGCAGACCTCCATTGAATCTCTCAAAATCGTGCCCGACGCGGACAAAGGCGAACTTCATCTGACGGTCAAGCTCAGCGGCGCCAACCCCGAGGGATTGAACGTCATTGCGAAAGTCATGGAAGGGGGTCATCTCGTCTGCTTTGGGGAAACCAAACCCGGCGAGGAATTGATCCTTTCCATCCCGCACCCCGCTTTATGGACACCAGACAATCCGTTCTTGTATGATCTCACCATCGGGCTGGTCCGCGGCAGGGCACTCGTGGACAGCGTCCAGAGCTACTTCGGGATGCGCAAGATCGAGATCGGCGAGGTGAACGGCGTCAAGAGGATGCTGCTCAACGGCAAGTTCGTCTTCGAGTTCGGGCCGCTGGACCAGGGCTTCTGGCCCGACGGCATCTACACCGCGCCCACCGACGCGGCCCTGAAGAACGACCTCGAAATGATGAAAGCCTGCGGGTTCAACATGGTCCGCAAGCACATCAAAGTCGAACCGGCGCGCTGGTACTACTGGACCGACAAGCTGGGCCTGCTCGTCTGGCAGGACATGCCTTCGGCCAATTCGTATATCGAAAAGAAAAAATACCTGGTGCCGCCGCTGGACACGGTGGAGTTCGACTCGGAACTGGCGCAGATGGTCCAGGCGTTGTGGAACGCGCCCTCGATTATCATGTGGGACGTTTTCAACGAGGCTCAGGGCCAGCACGACACGCCCGCGCTGGTGGACATGGTCCGCAAACTCGACCCGTCGCGCTTGGTCAACGAGGCGAGCGGCAACGACCGGACCGGCCATGGCGACGTAGCCGACCTGCACCAGTACCCGGCCCCCGGCTACCCGAAGCCGAGCGCGAACCAGGCGCTGGCGTGCGGCGAGTTCGGCGGGATCGGCTTTCACGTGCCGGGTCATTCCTGGTCAGACGGCAAGAGCCGCAGCAACATCACGGTCTCTGCGGCGGAAGAAATCCCGGACCAATACGCTGAGTTCAGCGGGATGCTCCGGGGTTTCCGCGATGCTCACGGCCTGAGCGCGGCGGTCTACACGCAGCTCACCGACGTGGAAAACGAAATCAACGGCCTGCTGACGTATGACCGCGTGCCGAAATTTGATCCCGCGAAAGTGGTGGCAGCCAACCACCTCGAATATCTCCCGCCCGTCTACCAGCCGGTGCTGTCCACCTCCGATGCGGCGGTCCAGACCTGGAAATACACGACCGACCAACCCGCCGACGGCTGGAGCAAGCAGACCTTCGACGACGCCGCCTGGACCGAGGGCCGCGCTCCGTTCGGCAACCAGGGACGAGCGGGAGGCAGCACTCCCTGGACCACGCCGGACATCTGGCTGCGCAAGCATTTCAACCCCGGCAACCTGAGCGTGGATCATCTCAACCATCTCGAGCTGCGGCTCTACCACGACGACAACGTGGAGGTCTATCTCAACGGGGTGCTTGCCTACAAGCAAGACTGGCACATCCACAATTACAACGAGGTGCCCATGCTCCCGGCCGCAGCGAGGACCATCGTTTCCGGTGTGGACAACGTCATCGCCGTCCACTGCCAGCATCAGACCGGCGGGCAGCGTATCGACGTGGGCATCTACGAGCGTTTGCCGCTGAAGAAATGAGGTCAGCCGCTCAAATGTACGGGACAGACTACCGCTTTTCTTCCATCAGGCCGACGAGGTTGCCGTCCGGGTCGCGCACGAAGCCGATCCAGAGTTCGTGGTCAGGCATTTTGGCGGTGAGTTGCGGGGCGCGTTCGTTGGTTGCCCCGCGCGCCACGACGGCGGCGTGGGTCGCTTCAATCTCCGTGACCTTGAAATACAGGGTGGAATTGCCTCCCACGCTGCCTGCGCCCTGCGGCGTGGTGAGCATGATCCGCACGCCGCCTGCCGTCAGGAAGGCGAGATTCGGCCCCGCGTTGAAAAGGAAGTCCAAGCCCAGCACGTCACGATAGAAAGCGAGCGCGGCGTTCACATCGCTGACCGTGACGGCGATCTGGCCGATGCCGACTGGTTTGGGGTCCGTGTTCACCAAAACTTGTTCTTCGTTGTTCATTAAGAATGGATGCTGATGGCAGAGGGTGGCTGGGACCAGCACTGATCATTAGCCTGTAATCCCCTTCCGCCGCAACCGCCGCCAAAAACGGTTGGACTCCCGCCCGGTTTCCCCGCATACTTGACACTCCGTCTCGTTCCAGTTACATCGCCGCCGCCATGCTTTTCTCTTCGTTTGCTCTCCTTGCCCAAGCCGCGCCCGCCGCTGCCCAGTCGCAACAGGCTCCGTTTTCCATGACGCTGCCGTACCTATTTTTCTTCATCGTCATCTTCTATTTCCTGATGATCCGCCCTCAGCAGAAGAAGGCCAAGGAACAGGCCGCCCTGCTTTCTAGCGTGCGTTCCGGCGACGAGATCGTCACCAGCGGCGGCCTGCACGGCATCGTTTCCAACGCCCGCGAACCCGAGTCCACGACCGTCCTAGTCAAATTCGCCGAGAACGTCAAAATCGAGGTGGACAAGTCCGCCATCACCAGCGTTAACAAGCCCGGCGGCAACGCTAGCGACACTGCCAAAGCGATCCCTGTCGGCAAGACCATCTAACGCGCCTTTCCTCCGAGGTGGCAGTTTCCCGCCCACCGCTCCCAGCCTTTATTCCTTTTCCCGTGTTTTCCGTCCTGACCTCCGCCCCCGGCCTGTCTCTTCTCGCTGAGGCCATGCCCGCTGTGACCAAGGCCGCCACTGCCGCGCCGCCCGAATCGCATGGCTACCCTGCTCTGACGTTCACTTTCGGTCTGGTGATCCTTGCCCTATTCGGCTGGTATTTCTCCACGGACATCGCCGCCCGCAAGCGCGCTCTAGGACTAACGCTCACTGGGCTGCTCGTCGTTCTGTGTGCGTTCACCGTACTGCAAAACAAGATCGGCCTCGGCCTTGACCTTGCGGGCGGCACGGAATTTCTGATCCGTCTCGTCAAAGGCGACAAGGAAGCCAACATCAGCCCGCGCGCTCTGGAAACCGCCGTGGAAGTCATCCGCAGCCGCGTGGACCGTTTCGGCGTCGGCGAACCCGTGATTTCGCCCGTCGGCACGGACTCGATCCTCGTGCAGATTCCCGGCTTGGAACCGGAGAAAATCCGCGAAGCGCGCGACACCCTCCAGCAGGTGGCCAAGCTGGAGTTCAAGCTCGTCGATCCGCGTGGCGCGTCGCTCATTCCGCAGATTGACGCCGGGCAGGCCATCGTCCCGCCGGGCTATGAGATCGTCACCGGCGAGGACGACGACGATCAGACGTTGACCAACCCCAAGACCCCGGGCAAGAAGAAGACGGACACCAAGAAGGTGACCGAGCGGCTGCTGGTCAAGAAGAAGGCTGACCTGTCCGGCGAGCGGGTCAACGCCGCCAGTTCCGGCTTCGAGACCAAGGGCTGGACGGTCAATCTGCGTTTCGACTCCGAGGGTGCCAAGCAGTTCGGCGACATCACGGCGGCGCACGTCGGCGAGCGGCTGGCGATCCTGCTCGACGGCAAGGTCATCAGTGCCCCGTCGCTCAACCAGGCCATCTACGGCGGCAGCGCCGAGATCACCGGCAATTTCACCGAACTCACCGCGCGCAAGCTTTCCAGCGCGTTGGAAAACCCGCTCGCCACGCCGGTCCGGGTCGAGCAGGAGCGCAGCGTGTCAGCCACGTTGGGCAAGGATTCCATCCGGCGCGGCGTGCTCAGCGGCGTCATCGGCGTGCTGCTGACGTTCGTGTTCGTGCTGGTGTATTACCGTTTTGCCGGGTTGCTGGCGAACATCGCGCTGCTCGTCAACATCGTGCTCTTGTTCGGCCTGATGGTGAGCTTCGGTTTCGTGCTCACCCTGCCCGGTATCGCGGGCATCATCCTGACCATCGGTCTGGCCATCGACGCCAACGTGCTCATCTATGAGCGGCTGCGAGAAGAACTGACCGCCGGGAAATCGCTCAAGCCCGCGCTCGACGGCGCGTACAGCAAGGCATTTACGTCCATCTTCGACGCCAACGTGACCACGCTGATCACCAGCGTCATCCTTTTCATTTACGCCGCCGGGCCGGTCAAGGGCTTCGCGGTCGCGCTGACGCTGGGTATCATCGCGGCGTTGTTCTCGGCGTTGATCGTCACGCGCAACGGGTTCGCTTGGGCGACCGACCGGTTCGGTCTGCGGGAAATCCGTATGCTGCACTTTTTCGAGAATCCGAACTTCGACTTCATGAGCAAGGCGAAGCTGTGCGCCTTCGCGTCGATGGCGGTCATCGCGGCCAGCATTGCGGTGTTCGCGTTACGCGGCAGCAAGAACTTCGGCATCGACTTCAAGGGCGGCGACCTGACGGTGATGACCACCACGCACCATCTCGACGTGGCGCAGGTGCGCGAGTCCCTGCGGAGCATCGACCAGCAAGGGGCCGAGATTCAGGACACCGCCAGCGGCTCCAAGCAATATCTCACCATTCGCAGCCCCATCGACTCGGGCAAGACGATCCAGGCGCAGTTGGAGAAAGCGTTCCCGAACGCCGGGTTGAAGGTGGAGCAATCCGATAAGGTCGGTGCGCTGGTGGGCAAGCAGCTCGCGCAGAAATCGCTCCTGGCGCTGGGCCTGGGCGTGCTGGGGATTTTGATCTACGTGTCGCTGCGGTTCGAGTTTTCGTTCGCCGTTGGGGCCATTGTGGCGTTGCTGCACGACGTGATCATCACCATCGGCGTGTTTGCGCTGCTGGGGAAGGAGCTTTCCCTCGTGATGGTCGGCGCGGTGCTGACCATTGCCGGTTATTCGATCAACGACACCATCGTCGTGTACGACCGGATCCGCAGCGGCCTGCGCGAAGGCCGCAAGGGCAGCGTGCGCGAGATCATGAACGCGAGCATCAACGAGACGCTGGGCCGCACGATACTCACCGGCGGCATGACGCTGGTGACCGTGCTGGCACTCTACATCGGCGGCGGCGCGGTGCTCAATGACTTCGCGCTGGCAATCCTGATCGGCGTGCTGGTCGGGACATACTCGTCGGTGTTCGTGGCGTCTCCCATCGTGCTCTGGTTCTCGGGCGGCCAGAAAGACCGGCTGCGGGCAGAGTTGAGGGCCGCGCGCGGCCCCGCAGGCCACAGCGCGTCCGGCGCGCCCCTCGGGCCAGCCACGCCGAACGCGAACTCGCTGCCGGTGGTGCGCACAAACGAGTCTTGAGATGAGCGGCGCGACGGCAACAATGCGCGCCGAGGCAGAAAAACGGCGTTGACCTTGCGCCGCGCCGCGCCTAGAATCCCAACCCCGCCACTTTCAAACGCCGTCTCAAGAACTCAACCAGCCGTTTTATGCCCGAAGTCCTCGTCCGCAAAGGTGAACCCGTTGACCGCGCCCTCAAGCGCCTCAAAAACAAGCTCGATTCCGAAGGGATCATGGACGAGGTGCGCCGCCTGCGCGCGTTCGAGACGCCCACGCAGAAGACCAAGCGCAAGGCCAAGGCCAACGCCAAGCGCGGCAAGGTAAAGTTCCGCTTCAATATCAACGCGCTGCGCGAAGCTGCCGCCGCACACGGTCAGGGCGCGCCGGGCAGCCAGCCAGCCCCGGCTCCTGCCGCCTGACGGCGCCGGACCATTCGATCCGCCCTGTGGCGGTTGATGTCGGGAACCAAAGTTTCGCTTTGGTTCCTGATTTTGCTTTTAGTCCTCCCGCTCCCCACCATAGTCATTATTCGAAATGAGGAGGCTGCTTTCGAGGCTGATCCCGGACGCATTCAAGCAGGAGTTTAAAATCCGGCTGGGTGCTCCCCACATGTATTGGAGCCTCCTGAATTTGAAGCGAAACGGACTCCATGCGAATCACATCGTCGATATCGGCGCTTACAAAGGGGAATGGACCGAGGCGGTGCTCAAGATCTTTCCCGACGCCCACTATCTTTTGCTCGAAGCCAATCCCGAGCGGGAAAAGGACCTGCAAGCTTTCGCGCTAAAACACCCCCGCGCTCACATTGCCTACGAGCTTGCCCTGCTCGACAGCCAGACGGGCACCGACAAAGTGTTTCATGTGATGGAGACGGCCAGTTCGGCTCTCGAAGAACACTCCGGTCAGGATTCCAAACAGATCACGCTTCCGACAAAAACTCTGGACGAGGTGGCGAAACGCCATCATTTCGAGACGGTGTCCCTGCTGAAGCTCGATGTGCAAGGCTACGAGTTGCAGGTCCTCAAGGGGGCGGTCGCGTTGCTCGCCCGTGCCGAGGCTGTCTTGTTGGAGGTGTCGCTCCTGGATATCCACAAAAATGTCCCGCTGATGCACGAGGTCTTGAACTTCATGCACGACCGCGATTTCGTGGTGTACGACATCTGTTCGTTGGCGGCGCGCCGTCCGCTGGACCGGGCTTTGTGGCAGACCGATCTCCTGTTCGTCAAAGAGGATTCTGTTTTCCGGCGGAACAAAAGCTACCGTTGAGCGATTCTCGCCGTTGACCTGATATTTCAGCCCTGCCCGTTTGCCGGCACGGCCGGTCCTATGAGTTCCGAAGACATCACTCCCGATTCCCATCATCTGCTCGCCGCGCGGCGGCAAAAACTCGACGCGTTGCGCGATGCCGGGACGATGCCATTCGGGGGACGGTTCGATACCGATGGCAGCGTGGGGCAAATCCGCGAGCGGTTCGCTGAGGGCACGACGTTCCGGGTGGCGGGCCGCGTGACGGCGCACCGCGACATGGGCAAATCGCACTTCCTCGACCTGAGCGACCTGACCGGGCGCATCCAGTTTTACGTCAACCTCAAGAACCTCACGCCCGAACAAGCGGCGGTTTTCGCGCTGCTTGACCTGGGCGATTTTCTGGGGATCGAAGGCGAGGGATTTGTCACGAAGACCGGCGAGCCGACGATCCGGGTCGCGCGGTTCGTGCCGCTGTCCAAGGCGCTCCGTCCACTGCCGGACAAGCATCATGGGTTGGTGGACGTGGAGGCGCGCCATCGCCAGCGTTACCTGGACCTGATCGCCAACGAGAAGTCGCGCGAAACGTTCCAAACCCGGTCGCGCGTGCTGCACGGCATCCGCACTTTTTTCCATGAGCGCGGTTTTCTGGAAGTCGAGACGCCCATGATGCAGCCCGTGGCGGGCGGCGCGGCGGCGGAGCCGTTCAAGACGCATCACAACGCGCTCGGGATTGACCTGTTTCTGCGCATCGCGCCGGAACTCTATTTGAAACGGTTGCTGGTCGGCGGGTTTCCGAAGGTGTTCGAGTTGAACCGCAATTTCCGCAACGAAGGGCTTTCGCGTCGGCACAACCCGGAATTCACGATGCTCGAGGCCTATTGGGCCTACGCGGATTTCGAGTTGATGGCGGACCTGATGGAAGAACTCATTTGCCGGTTGGCTGAGCGTGAAACCATTGAGTTGCGTGACACCGAGGGCAACGTGACCCGGACCGTCAACCTGGCGAAGCCGTGGCGGCGGGCGCGTTACCGCGATTTGATCGAGGAAGTGGCTCCCGGCTGGTTCGCGCTGACGCCGGAGGGACGACTGGCCCGGGCGGGCGAACTCGGGCTGGACGTGCATCCCGGCATGGTGGATTTCGAGGTGACGCAACTGGTGTTCGAGAAGGAGATTGAGGCCAAGACGTTCGATCCGCTGTTCGTGACGCATCTGCCCAAGGAACTCGTGCCGCTGGCCAAGCAGAACGCCGAGGACCCTTCGCTGGTGGACGTGTTCGAGTTGGTCATCAACGGGATGGAGTTCGCGCCGGGGTACACGGAATTGAACGACCCGGACGTGCAGCGGGCGCGGCTCTTGGAGCAATCCGGCGGCGAGACGCAGAGCATCGACGAGGAGTTCCTGCTGGCGCTGGAACACGGCATGCCCCCGGCGGGCGGCATTGGGCTGGGGATCGACCGGCTACTGATGCTTTTGACAGGGTCGGACAGCATCCGGGACGTGATTCTCTTTCCGCATCTGCGACCAAGAGAAGCATAGTGTCATCGGGTATCAAGTCTCTCGGAGAGTATGCCTGCCACTCCTCCCGATCCCACTGATGACCGCACCCCGCTTATGCTTGCGGCAGGTGGCGATGCTCTGTGCGCTCTCTTCGATTTGCTTTCGGAAAGTGTCTGTATAGATGCGCAGGATAGCAACGGCTGGACCGCACTTATTCATGCTTGTTTCCATGGACACTACGAAGTCGCTTTGCAGTTGATGGACTCCGGGACTGACCTCAATGCGCAAAAATTTTATCACTTCAAAGATACCCCGCTAAGCATCGCCGCCAAGCGAGGTGACTTCGATTTAGTACGCCTGTTAATCCATTGAGGGGCCAATCCCAATCTCTACGTCGGATTGCCATCCGTGCGAGCCGAATGCTATGCGCGCAGAAGCGGCTTTCATAACATCTCCGAATTTCTCCTCTACCATAGGACAAGCATCCACCCAGAATTTAATCATGTGTTCCAGATGACAACCGGGAACGGTAGGCTCGCTCTTGAATTCCGCATTTGCATCGTCTGCAACTATTAATAAGTATATGTCACTGATATTCAAAATCTTACCGTACTACTTTCGCGGTCAGCAGGCCGAGCAATGACGGTTGCCAGCGCAGGAGTTCCAGAGCTAGCGACGCTACCCTCGGATTACGTCCGGCGGCACGCGCCAAACGGTTGACCCACAATCTCCCTTGATACATGGCAGTGTGGGTCTGGCAGTAATTTGCGGTGGCTTGTGCCGCGCTCCGCTTGCCTTGAACCGCTGCGACGATAGCCTCCGCCGCCAGTTCGCCCGAACGCAACGCGTAGTAAATTCCCTCGCCTGTGAACGGCTCGACCACCCGTGCCGCGTCGCCCACTAGGAAAATCCCGCTGTTGCCCTGCGCGACCGCTGCCTGCGGAGCAGGCTCGCGATCCAGCGGCGCGATGGTGCGCCAAGGATGATCCGCCGCGAGATCGAACTCGCCCCGCGCCCAGCTTTTGAGGGAGTCCAGTGTGGCGGGAGGTCCGGCGAGCGAAATGTTCAGTTCGCCACCGCCCACCGGGCACAGGCCGCCGTATCCCCGCGCAAACCAGCGCATCTGCACCCGGGGGCCGAAATCCGCCGGACAGGGGACGTGGGTTTGCAGGCCGACGCGGTCCGTGGCGGGACGGCGGCGGTCGTCGAGCAAGCCCGTCAACCGTGCGGTCAGGGAGTTGCGTCCGTCGGCAGCGACGAGGAAACGGGCGGTCACGGGGTCGGTGGCATCGGCAGTGTGGACTGCGTAGCCGTCGGCGGTGCGTTGGACCCGGCTCACGGCTTGTCCTTGGCGCACGTCCGCGCCCCGGGTGGCGGCGTTTTGCAGGAGGAGCGCGTCCAGCACGCTGCGCTTGACGGCGATTTCACCCCGCGCGTGGTCCGGTAGCGGCAGGCGAATCGGCGCGCCGCGCAGTCCGGCAAATTCCACCGTGCGCAGCATCGTGTGCGGCAAAGCGCGCACCGCCGCCTCGACACCCAGGCGCGCCAGCGTCGGCCACGCATCCGGGTTCAGGCAATCGCCGCACACCTTGTCGCGCGGAAACACGGCGCGCTCCAAGATCAGCACCCGCAGCCCCGCCGCCGCGCAGAGCGCCGCGCAACTGGCTCCCGCCGGACCGCCGCCGACGATGATCGTGTCGTAATCCATCCCAAAGTTTTCCGATAAACGCTCCAAGTGCGCCCGGAAGATGCTTTATCGAAGGGCTGCAACCCAACTTTTTCTTCTCCTGCTTTATGAACAAAATTCTGCTCGTGATCGTGGCGATGGCGGTGCTCGGTGGTGGTGGCTGGTACGGTTTCCAGCGATATCAGGTGATCCAGGCCCAACACGCGCAGAAGACGAGCATGGCCGCCGCCGCCGCGAAGCAACGCGCCTTGCAAGCGGCGAACGAAGCGAAACAACGCGCAGCGGACGCCACGCGCCGCGAGATCGAGGCGCAACTCAAACCGATGCGGGTGACTTCCATCATGCCGGGCCAGCCGGGCATCGTCATCATCGACAAGAAGGAGTATGCCGAGGGCGAAAGTCTGACGCTGCCGCAGGGCGGCAAAAGGGTGCAGATCACCAAGGTGCAAGACGACGGCATCCTGCTCGCATACAACGGGCTGGGTTTCCGGTTGGAGCCGCCCGCCGCGCCGGACCTGGCGGCGCTGCGCAAAGGCAAGTGACCGGTGGTTCTGCCCGGCCAGAACGGGGTGCCTCGGAGGGGCATCCCTACCTGATGAGGAGAGCGCGCACCTGCCCGAGCACACGGCGCAGCACCGCGCCGTCGCGGGCGAGGATTCGGATGGTCCAGCCCGCCGCGCACAGGCGGCTGACACCGATCCAGAACGGCGTGTCCGAAGCAGGGGCATCGTCCGCTTGCAAATCATGGATTTGCTGCCAGCAAAGGTCGGTCCCGCCGACCCGGTCCGAGACGAAGAAAATCGTCGCATAGGACGGCGCAGGGACACCCAGAGCGCCTTGCCACCCTGCGAGTGCATTCGGCTCCAGGCCGGGCTGCATCCGCCAGCGTTCGCGGGCGATGTGTTCCTCGCCGTAGCGGATGTCCGTCGCCCATTGCAGCGATTCCCACGCGAACGCCTCGCCCGCCGCCACACGTCCCGGCGCGAGGGTCTCGCAAAAAAGCAACTCGCCGCCCGGCTCAATTTCGATTTTTGTCGTTTGCCGATATTGGCAACCCGCGTGCGGAATGAACAGTTCCGGCCAAACTTCCAGCCAAGCGTTGGCTCCCACGCGGAATGTTTGCTCGGTCCGTGCGGGTTCCATTTGAGCGGAGAGAGTGTCTTCCCGCGCCGCCCGATGCACCCGCGTCGCGCTCGGGCTGACCAAACGTAACCGCGCGCCCGGCTCGACGTTCACCTGCCATTCGACGACATCCCCGGCGAACAATCCCGCCGTCGAGTTGACCGCGTGGACCAGCAGCACCTCTTCATGCCAATAACCTTTGCCGACGTGCATCGGCGCGCGGAAGGATTGCTGGCTCAAAAACGATTGGCCCGCCGCCGGGTCGTAGGTAGCCGTCAGGTGCAGATGGCCCCTCATCCCGGTCGTTCAAAACCCAAACAAGTATTCGCGCCGCAGCCAGTCCACGATTTCTTCGAGTCCCCGGCCCGACTTCAGATCGCAGAACAGGAAGGGCCGCCCCTCGCCGCGCATTTTCCGGGCGTCGCGGTCCATCACGCCGAGGTCCGCGCCGACGTAAGGAGCCAACTCGATCTTGTTGATGACGAGCAGGTCGCTGTAGCGGATCGCCGGGCCGCCCTTGCGCGGGATTTTGTCGCCCTGCGCCACGTCGATCACATAGATGAACGCGTCGGCCAGCTCGGGCGAAAACGTCGCGCTCAGGTTGTCGCCGCCGCTCTCGATGAGGATGATTTGCAGGCGGTCCGCGCCGTGGCGGCGTTCCAACTCGGCGACCGCGCCCATGTTCATGCTTGTGTCGTCGCGGATGGCGGTGTGGGGGCACCCGCCGGTCTCCACGCCGATGACCCGCTCGGCGGCGAGCGCGTTCTGGCGCAGGAGAAACTCGCTGTCCTCGCGGGTGTAAATGTCGTTGGTGATGACGGCCAGCGACCAGTCGGCACGCAGCCGTTCGCACAGCCGCCAGACGAGCATCGTCTTGCCCGAGCCGACCGGCCCGCCGATGCCGACGCGCAGGGGACGCTTGGTAGTTGTGTCCGTTGTCATCGTTCAGAAATCCTGTTTATCTGGTCGAGAAATAAGCTGTCGCGGCGGCAGACGCTGGACCATAAATTTCTCCGCGTGTATTTCCGTGTCGGGCATCTGATCTTCTCCCTTTCCGGCTTATACATTCGCGCCGCTGCGTTGTCACGCTTCCCGCGATCCCCCTTCGCCGTTCACGAGATGAACAGCCGCGCGAACGCCCGTTCGTGCCGGGCGGCGGCGATCTCCCAGAGTGGGTCACACCAGCCGGCGTCTTCCTGCGAGACCTCCTCTGATGCGCGCACGGTTTGCGCCGCCAGCGTCAACACATCGGCCAGCGCGGCCTGACAACCTTCCTGGCCGATGCGGATCAACTTGAGCGCGGCACTGCATAACCCGGCCATGCTGCCGTAGAAATACGCCGCGCCCGCTGCCCCGGCCGGGATGCCCAGCCAAGCGGCTTGCACCCCGCAGACAATCGCGGCGTGTCCGGCGGCCTCGCCGCGGCGGATGCAGTCGTGAAAAGCCGCTGCCACCGCCCGGCCAGGCGTCCCCGTTTCCGGCGTGATTTTCAGAAGCGTTTGCAGACGGCGGACGCCGACGTGCGCGCTCGCCTCGCGGGTTTCGCGCGGCAGTTTTCCCGCGCCATATTCGCGGTCCAACGAAGCGAGGGTACTTACCTCGCCGATCCACGCCGCCGTGTGCGCAAACCGCAGGTAGGGCAGCTCGAACTGCCCCAGCATCGGGATCACGTGCCCACGCAGGAACGCGGACAGCGATGGCGCATCCGTCACCACGCCCAGCTCGACGAGCGTTTCCAACCCGCCCGAGTGGGCATACGCTCCGGTGGGAAAGAGCGAATCGCTGGTTTGCAGCAGCGCGGGCAGCCAGGCGGAGAAGTCGGTGGACAAAATACGGGGCGACTTTTTTCAGTGGTGATGGTGATGCCCGCCGCCCGCCGCCTTCAACGGCTCGAACACGCCTTCAGCCTCATCGAACCGCACTTCCTCACGGACAAACATCTGACGCACCGCCGGGTCAGCCTCCACGAAAATCGCCCCGTCGAGCACCTGCGCGGGGAAGTGCAGGTTGCCGATCATCCAGCCCACGCGAGCCGCTTCATCCGGGGTGCGCGCCGCCACGCGCAGGAGGGCTTCCGGGCGTTGGTCGATCACGTAGCGATGGGTGGTGTTTTGAAAGATTGTCGCGCCGTGCGCCAAAGGGTGGGCCAGTTCGAAGCCGAACTCCTGCCCATCACCCGCCACCGCGCGCCAACGGGTTTTGGCCAGCGTGCGCCGGTCCACCGGCAGCGGGACCACCGACAGGGTGTCATTCCGCTCATCCAAGTTTCGATGAATCATTTCCATTGATTACGCGTCGTATGTTATCAAGAATGAGTCGATTCGGAAGAAACTTTCTCGCTGCTCCATGAAATTACGCTTTTGCTCCACGCTCGCTGTTGCCTTGCTGCTCGCTGGCTGCGAAACCCGCTCGATCTCGGATTCCGGCTACCATCACGGCGAATCCAACGCGTTTTACCGGGGCGAACTCACCGAAGCCGACGTGATTGGCGCGCCCGACGCGACCCATCCCATCACCGACGCTGACATCCAGCACGCGCTGCACAGCAGCCGCCCGGTCCACGCCGCGCCCGGCACCGGGTTGGTCGTCGTGCAGTCCGGCGCGCTGACCCCTGACGACGCCATGCTCCAGGCGCTGAACACCCGCTACCGCGTACAGCCGTTTTCCGGGTTGCCGGAGGAGCGGCGGTTCAACGACACAACACCCGCGGACCACAGCAGCTATTCCAAACGACTGCGCCTCGCCGCCGCGCAAGGCGGTTTTGAGCACATTCTTTGTTATTGGGGCACGCTGGAATCCGCCCGCGAAAACCAGGTAACGAAGTCCGTGTCGTGGATTCCCATCGCCGGGAATTTTGTGCCCGACGAAAACCAACGGATGCGGATCAACCTCCATGCGGTGCTGCTCGACGTGGGAACGGGAAAGTGGTCGGCCTACACAGGCAAGCCCGCTGAGGATGCCGCGCTGAGTGCGCAGGTGTTGCGCGGGTCGAGCGACCAGAAGCAAGTGGTCAAACTGAAAGCGGCGGCATACGCGAGCCTCGTGGATGAACTCGTGGCGCGGTCGATTTAAGCCCTGTTCGGTGCCCCGTCTCACCGTCCCTCGGCTTGCCACTTCTGGCGGCGCAGGTCGTTGCGTTGCTGGTCAAGTTTGTTGAGGTAGGAGTCGAGCATCAGTTGGTCGATCCCGTTGAATCGCCCGTAGTAGTGCCACCAGTAACGGTTATCCTTGGGATTGGTACGAATGCAGCGAATCTGCTCGTCCAGCGCATCGATCTGTGTTTTCAAGCTCTGGACTTGGCGGTCCCGTGCGGCGTAGTCCGGCGTGACAACCGGCGCCGGTTGGTAAACGGTCTGCGGCACCGCCATCGCCACTGGCATTGCTTGCCCCGACACGACGACGCGTGGCGCATCAGGCACCGCCGGTTCTGCATAGACACACTGGGTACGCAGGTAGCTCAGTAGCCGGTTCCCTGCGCCCAGGCTGCGCAAGGTCTGTTCCCGCGCCGGGTCGATGGACAGGATGAGTTGTTTGCGTGCCGCTTCCGCGATGATTTCTTCGTCCCGCAATCCGGTTCGCAGCATCAGCGTCAGGTCTTCCCAGCGCAGGGGATTGGTGGCCACCGGCAGCGACGTACGCACCACGACCGGTGCGGGTGCGGGCACCATCCGGGTTGGCGCGTCCGCAACGATGTTGACCATTTCCTGGCTCTCAGGTGGGGCCACTCGCACCGTCGCCATCAGCGCATAGGCGATGCTCAACCCGATGGCCACGCCTGCCAAGACTAGGCAGGCCCGCCCGATCCGCTCGGCGCGCGTGGGTGGGGTGTACAAGACGGAAAGCTCGGGCGCGGCGGCCCTTCGGCGGAGCCTCTCCCGTGTCGTCAGAATCGAACCGCTTCGAAATAAATAATCTTCGGCAGGCACGCCCGCCCGATGCAGCAATTCCGCTGCCACATTCAGAACAAGAAGTACCGTTGCGCCATTGGCAGGATGCTCGCCGGTTCGCAGCGCAAAATCACCCCATCCGCCTTCACCGTGTACGTTTCCGGGTCTACCTCCATGCGTGGGGTTACGTCGTTCCACAACAGATGCCGCTTGCCGATGTGCCGCGTGTTGTAGACCGGCACCAACCGCTTGGATAATTCGAGTTCGTCGGTCAGTCCGGCGGCGAGGCTCGCCGTGCTGACAAACGTCACGCTCGTCGAAAATTTCGCCCGCCCGTGCGCCGCGAACTGCGGACGGTAGAACGTCGGCTGCGGCGTGGGGATGCTCGCGTTCGGGTCACCCATGTTCGCGCAGGCAATCATCCCGCCCTTGAGGATCAGCTCGGGCTTCACCCCGAAGAACGCCGGTTTGTAGACGACCAGATCCGCCAGCTTGCCTATTTCGATGGAGCCGACCTCGTGCGCCACGCCGTTGGCAATCGCCGGGTTGATCGTGTACTTCGCCACGTAGCGCAACGCCCGGAAATTGTCCGCCTGTCCGTGCGTGGTCAGGCCTACCGGGAGCGTCAGAGCGCCGAACTGCACCTTCATCTTGTGCGCGGTCTGCCACGTCCGCAGCACCACCTCGCCCACGCGCCCCATCGCCTGACTGTCGCTCGACATCATCGAAAACGCGCCCAGATCGTGCAGCCGGTCTTCTGCCGCGATGGTTTCGGGCCGGATGCGCGATTCCGCGAACGCCACGTCCTCGGGAATCTTGCTGTCGAGATGGTGGCAGACCATGAGCATGTCGAGGTGCTCATCAATGGTGTTGACCGTGAAGGGCCGCGTCGGGTTGGTGCTGCTCGGCAAGACGTTCTCCTCGCCGCACACGCGGATGATGTCCGGCGCGTGCCCCCCACCCGCGCCCTCCGAGTGAAACGTGTGGATCGTGCGGCCCTTCATCGCGCGGATGGATTCTTCCACGAAGCCGCTCTCGTTGAGCGTGTCGGTGTGGATGGCGACCTGCACGTCCAACTCGTCGGCCACGCCCAGGCAGCAGTCGATGGTGGCGGGCGTGGTGCCCCAGTCTTCGTGTAGTTTGAGACCCATCGCCCCGGCCAGGATTTGCTCGCGCAACGGTTCCGGCGTTGAGCAATTGCCCTTGCCGAGAAAGCCGAGGTTCATGGGGTATTCGTCGGCAGCTTCGAGCATCCGGTGGAGATTCCACTTGCCGGGCGTGCAGGTAGTGGCGTTGGTGCCGGTGGCCGGACCGGTGCCGCCGCCGATCATGGTGGTGACACCGCTGGCCAACGCGTGCTCGATCTGCTGCGGACAGATGAAATGGATGTGCCCGTCGATGGCCCCGGCGGTGACGATGCAACCTTCTGCCGCGATGACCTCCGTCGCCGCGCCGATGACCATCCCGGGCGTGATCCCGTTTTGAAGCAGCGGATTGCCGGCGTGACCCAGCCCGACGATCCGCCCGTGTTTAATGCCGATGTCCGCCTTGATGACTCCCTGCACGGCGTCGAGCACCAGCGCGTTGGTCAGCACGAGGTCGAGGCATTGCGCGTCCCGCGCCAGCGGCGATTGGCCCATGCCGTCGCGGATCACCTTGCCGCCGCCGAATTTTACCTCGTTGCCGTACCCGCCGCCCTCGGCGACGAGGTCGCGCTCGACCTCGATGAAAAGCTCCGTGTCGGCCAGCCGGACGCGATCCCCCACCGTCGGCCCGAACATTTCCGCGTACTGCCGCCGCGTCAGTTGCAAAGGCATGGCGGGGAGTGTCGATTGTCGGGCGGCGGGTGTCGAGTCAAAGAACGACGGCGGCGCATACTTCCTGCTTTTCCATCCTGCCGATGCCGCGCCCGTCGCTTCTCCAGATCGTCCCCATCCTGCCACCGGTGCTCAGCGGGGTCGGCGACAGCGCGACCTTGCTCGCGGACGAACTGCGCGCCGCGCACGGGGTCGAGACGCGTTTTATCGTCGGCGATCCCTCCTGGCAGGATCACCGCGAGAATCCTGCCGCCCTCCCCGCCGAGGCCGTCCGCGCCCGCACGACCCATGGACTCCTGCGCCTGCTTCCCGCCGGGGACGATCCGACGCCCGTCCTGCTGCACTACGTCGGCTACGGTTATGCCAAGCGCGGCTGCCCGTTCTGGCTGGCGTCCGCGCTCGAACGCTGGAAACGCGGCGCGCCTTCCACCCGCCGCCTGCTCGTGCTCTTTCACGAAACCTTCGCCAGCGGCGACTCCGTCTGGTCGAGCGCGTTCTGGACCAGCCCCCTGCAACGTTCCCTCGCCAGACGGATTGGGCGCATCGCCGACATCCGGCGCATCACGACCCGCGTCGCCGGAGACGAACTGCGCGCGGTCGGCGGCGTGCCGCCCGGGGGACAACTGGAAGTCTGCCCGATTTATGCCAACCTCGGCGAACCCGCCGCGCCCACGCCGCTCGCGGCCCGCCGTCGGCAAATGATCGTCTTCGGCAGCGGCCACTGGCGCACGGAAGCCTACACCCGCCGGTTGCCCGACCTGATCGAAACCTGCCGCCGTCTGCAAATCGAGCGCGTCATCGACGTGGGGATGCCGCTCGGGATGCCACTCGCCGGGTTGCTGCCCGTGCCGCTGGTGGAGGCCGGTCCGCTGCTCGCTGCCGAAGCGGGTGTTTTGTTTGCGGAATCTTTCGCCGGGTATTTTACCTATCCGGTTTCGTTTCTGGCGAAATCGAGCATTTTCGGAGCCTACTGCGCGCATCGTTTGTTGCCCGTCACCTTCGCCGAAAACCGCGAACAGAACCTCGACGGCCTCGCGCCGGGCGTTCACTACCGGCTGGGCAGCGACGATGCCTCGCCGGGATCTCTCGACGCCACCGCCGGGGCCGCGCATGCGTGGTACTGGAACCACCGCCTCGCGGTTCATGCCGCCAGCATCCACCAGCAGATGGCGGTCGATACAAAATGGTAGCAGGCCGGATTACGGTCCTGCCTGGACTTTGAGCGTCACTTCCTGGCCAAACCCGGTCTTCCAGGTGGCGTCCAGCCGCTGTAGATCGCTGCTGACCGTGCCGTAGAACGTCCCGGCTTTGAACGCGTCGCCGCCTTCCACGTCCGCCGTTCCGGCCACGCCCTCCAGATGGATGGCAAGCCCCGGTGCGGAGATCGTTCCCCGGATTTCCGCGTCCCCGGCAGAGCCGAACTCCCCACCGCTCGAAAGCTGGTAGCGCACGCGGTTGAACTCCAGCGTGTGCGTGTCGAGCACCGTGAAATCATGCGGCTCGACGACGATCTTGCGCGATTGCTGCTCGCCTTGCAGATGGATCTCCCCCTGGTACTGACGTGGCAGGCGGCGTTGTAAATCCGCCGCCGTCTGCGGGGCGCGCTGGCACCCGGCCAATGCGCCGCAAAGAACCGCGATCCATCCGTAAATGTTCCGTGTTTTCATCGTTCGTTTTCCTCCTTCGCCCAGCCGAGCATCCGCGCCCGGCGGTCCCCGTGCGGCAGACGGATCGTCACCGTCAGCCCCCGGCCCGTGTCGTTGCGCAACTCGATCTCCCCGCCGTGCTCGCGCACGATGCGCCGTACGATCAAAAGTCCCAGCCCGCTGCCGCTGCTCTTGGTGGTGTAGTAAGCGTCGAACACCTTGCCCATGTTTTCGGGCGCGATGCCCCCACCCGTGTCTGCGAAAGCCACCGCGACGTAATCCGGTTCCAGCGTGGTGGCGATGCGCAGGATGCCGCCGCTCTTCATCGCCTGGAAACTGTTGCGGATGACGTTGTAAAACGCCTGTTTCATCTGGTCGCGGTCCAGCTCCAGCGGCGGCAGTTTTTTGTCCAGTTCCAGTTCGACCAGGATGTCCCGGTCGGCGATTTCGGCGGTCAGAAACGACACCGATTCTTCTAACACCGCATTGACATCCGCGGGGACGGTGGAGACCTCCCCGGGCCGGATCGCGCGCAGAAACTGGCTCACGATGAAATCCAGCCGCCGGATTTCCTCCCGTGCGACGCGCAGCGGTTCGTCCAAATCGTTGCGCTGGTCCGGCGGCAGTTTCCTCAATTTGCGCTCCATGAGCTGCAAGTGGATCGTCAACGAATTGAGCGGGTTGCCGATCTCGTGCGCCACGCCCGCCGCGAGCATTGTCAACGCGCTCAGGCGTTCGTTTTCGATGGTGGCCTGCGTCGCCTGGCGGCTTTCGGTGATGTCGCGCACAATCATGGCGTGGCCCAGCTGACCCACGTCGGCGCTGCCCGCCGCCTCCTGCAAGCGCAGCGGCACGACGTAGAAATTCAGGAACCGGTGCGCGGGATAAAACACTTCCATGTCCCGGCTCACGAGGTCTTCCGAGCCGGTGAGCGCAGGCCAATCCAAACCGCGCACCTGTTCGTTGAGCGGCTGGCCCAGAGACGTTTCCTCGACCAGACCGAAGAAGTCGCTTGCGGCGTCGTTGAGGTACACGATGCGCCCGCGCGGATCGGTCACGACGATGCCTTCCTGGATGGCGTTGAAGATGGTTTCCAGAAAACCCTTTTCGCGCACCACCCGCAGCAGGTGCCGCTTAGCCTCCTCGGGCCGCACGCGCCCGAGCCGGGAGATGAGTTTGTCGATAAACCCGGTTTTCACGGCGGGAGAAGGGAACAACCGCTTCATTCTAATCCACGCCTGCCGCTTGTCAGGCGGGAAATCAGGCGGCAAATCCTCAGGAACCGGATGATTCCTGACGCCTGGATCAGGTTCTCCATCATCAATTTGCAGCGTTCGCCTTGCACCAGGGTCAGGCCTCAGCGATGATGCTGCTCGCTTTTCAGTGTCCTTGTTTTTCTAACCCCCCGTGTTTCCATGAAGCGCTTCCACTTCGCTTGTTGCCTGAACACGGAGGCCGCATGACCACGGCGGTCGCACTTCCCCTGGTTTCGCTGACGCCTACCCGGCCCACAAATCTCTGGCGCGCTCCCCTGGCTCTCGGCGCGTTGGCGTTGGTTCTCCTGCGGGCCGTCTACCTGCCCTTTCCGAACCTCTTTCCCGAGGAAGCGTACTATTGGAACTACGGCCAGCACCTCGCGCTGGGATATCTCGACCACCCGCCAATGGTTGCCTGGTTGATCCGGCTCGGCGGAGCGGTCTTCGGCCACGGTGAACTCGGCGTCCGGGTGTTTGCGCTGGTCTGTTCCCTGGTGACGAGCTTTTTTGCCTTCCGGCTCGCCGACCTGCTCTACGGACGCCGCGCCGCGCTGATGACCCTGCTGCTCGCGCAGGGACTGCCGTTCTTTTTCCTGTCCGGCTGGATCATGACTCCCGACGCCCCGCTGACCGCATGCTGGGCCGGGCTACTTTTCTTTCTGGCCCGGGTCTTCTTTGCCGGGAGCGCGCGGGCGTGGTGGGGCGTGGGCGTTTGCCTCGGGCTGGGGATGCTCTCGAAATACACAGTCGCCCTGCTCGGACCGGCCACGCTGCTCTTCCTGGCGTTGGACCCGGCCTCGCGTCCGTGGTTTCGCCAGGCGTTGCCCTACGCCGCCGTGGCGCTGGCGGTCGTGATTTTTTCTCCCGTGATCTTCTGGAACGCCACGCACCACTGGGCGTCGTTCGCCTTCCAGAGCACGGGCCGGATGCACGAACCGCGCCATTTTTCCGTGCAGGACCTGTTCGGAGCCATCGCGCTGTTGCTCACGCCGCTGGGGATTTTTCTGGTGGGCCAGCCGCTTTTGACGCGCGACGGCTCGGTGGCCGTTCCGCCCGGCGAGCAAGCAACGGATCGCCGCCGTCGGCTGTTCGCCCGGGTGTTCACGCTGACGCCGCTGGCAGTGTTCGTGCTGTTCAGTTTGACGCACCGGGTCAAGCTCAACTGGACGGGTCCGCTCTGGCTGGCGGTATTGCCACTGGTCGCGGCGCGGCTGGCGGCGGCGTTTGGCTCCCCTATTCCCGTTGCCCGTTGGGTACGGTGGAGCGCGTTGGGGACGGCAGCCCTGCTCGGCATCGGGTATGTCGCGCTGTTGCAATACCTCGCGTTCGGCCTGCCCGGCGTCCGCTACACCCGCCGCACCGAACTGCTCCCGGTCGGCTGGCCGCAACTCGCCCGGACCCTGGAACAACAGGCCGACGCGTTGCGCCGCGCGCAGTCCGAACGGGTGCTCGTCGTGGGGTTGGACCGGGACTTCATCGCCAGCGAGGCAGCGTTTTACGCGCTGGACCCGGCCCGGGCCGTCCGCGACACCACGGGCGCGCATCTCTTCGGCGGCGTCAGCCTGATGTACGCCTACTGGTTCCCGGTGAAGGAACAGGAAGACGCGACGCTGTTGCTCGTCTCGTTCGATCCGAAAGACCTCGATTCCATCCGGGCGCGGCTGCATTGCCGCCCCCTGGGACCGGTGCAGACCGCCTGGTTGCAGGTCAATGGCAAGCCGGTCCGACCCTACTACACGCAGGTGGGATATCACTTCCGCGACCGGCGTTACCCCCGCCTGCCCGTCGCGCATTGAAACCCGGCTCGGCCTAGGCCTGCTCGACCGGCTCGAAGCCCGGCGCGAAAAAATGATTGATGGCAAACGCCAGCAGGTATGCCCCAGAGCAAAGGCCGAAGATCAGCGCGTAGCCCGGTCCCTTGAAATGATCGAGCACCCAGCCCACGAACGGCTGGAAGCCGATGCCGCTCACCGAGCCGGCCATGCCGCCGATGCCGATGAGCGTGGCCACGGTGCGGGTCGGGAACAGGTCTGAAACCGTGGTGTAAATCGTCGCCGACCACGCTTGGTGCGCTGCCCCGGCCAGCCCGAGGATGCACACCACCGACCAGTTGCCCAGATGCGTCACCGCCAGAATCGGCACCACGCACAGCGCGAAACCTAGCATGGAAGACTTGCGCGCGCGGGTCACGCTCCAGCCCCGGGAAATGAGATGGCCGGAGAGCCAGCCGCCCGCAATGCTGAACACCGTGACGATGCCGTAGATCGTCACGAGCAACGGCCCGCTGTGCTTGATGTCGAGTCCGCGCGTCGAGTTGAAATAATCCGGCAGCCAGCTCAGGAAAAACCACCACACCGGGTCGGTCAGGAACTTGCTGGTGATGAACGACCAGGCTTCCCGGTGTCTCAGCACGTCTTGCCACGAGGCGCGCGGCTGTTCTGCCGCCACGACGGCGGCGGTCAGACCGGGGTCCGCCGCCGCGATGCTGGCAGAATGGCCCGGCTCGTGATAGAGCGGCCACCACAGGCCCAGCCACAAGAAGCCCGCGATCCCCGCGAAGATGAACGCCCAATGCCAGCCCAGTGTGCGCACCACCAAAGGCACCAACGCCGGGGCGAGCAACGCGCCGACGTTCGCGCCCGAATTGAAGATGCTCGTCGCCAGCGCGCGTTCCTCTTTGGGGAACCATTGGGTCGCGGCCTTGATTCCGGAGGGGAAATTGCCGCTTTCGCCTGCGCCCAGCGCGATCCGCGCGACGAAAAAGCCGTTGACCGACCCTACCAGCGCGTGGCTCATGGCCGCCACGCTCCACGCCAGGATGGACAAGGCGTAGCCGAGCTTGCTGCCGTAGCGGTCCACGAACCAGCCGAAGAAAAGCAGCCCGAGGGCGTAGGAAGCCTGGAAAGAGGAGTTGATCCAGCCGTACTGCTGGTTCGTCCAGCCGAGTTCCTTATCTAAAATGGGCTTGATGAGCGCGAGGATCTGCCGGTCGAAGTAGTTGATGGACGTGGCCAAAAACAACAGCGAGCAGACCACCCAGCGGTAACGGCTGAGAGGCGTGGGCGCGGGGGAAAAAGCGGCGGGGTTCATTCAGGGGTAAAATGGCAGCAGCCGGCGTCATCCGTGCATCAGACCCCATACGGGAGCAACCGGGCGTGATGCGGGGGGGAAAGATCGTCCATCATGGCGTGTCCATGGCTGCGCCGGAAGGCAAATCGCCGTCCGCGCGTCCTTGCGCTTGGTGGCGATCCTGTTCGTCGCACAAAATTTGCACAGCGGCGGGTGTATCCACGGACCCGGCGAAAGACCCCGCTTTGCCGAACGAACCATCCGGCAGTCGCTCGGGAGTAGGTCGTGCGGGAGAGCATGTGCGGGGACAAGCATGAAGTTTTCCACGGCACGATGCAAGCGTGGGTTGCCATCCCGGCGCACTCAAGATCATCCCCTTTGTGGCCCCGGTTGCGCGAGGCCGGGCCAAAGGCGCGGGTGCACCGGCGATTGCAGGCGCAACGCCGCGTCATGGCCGGGTTCCACCGGCTAGGGTTGCGAGACGCTCAGGCGGATGAATTCGCGGCTGCCGTTCAAAGGCACCCCGACCTGCATGATCGGGTCGCCGGTGTGCGCATCGCTGCCGCTGGCGAGGACCGTAGGATTCGCCACGGTCGTCCACGTCACTAGATCCGGGGAGGTCTGCACGTTGACCGAGACCCCGGTTAGTAAGGCATAGCGTCGGTACGTCAGCGTCAGGTAGCGGGTCCCGTTGCTGCTGGCGGTTCCGACGGTCGGCAACGCGGCGCGGTCAGCCGCAGTCATCGTGCGAGCCGGGTCGATGTTGAAGACGTATTTGAGCAGGTTAGACACGCCGTCGCCCTGCGGAGCGGCGGCGGGGCCGCTGACCGCGGGGGCACTTTGCTGCGCGGCGCTGAAGTATTGCGCTTCCCAAGCGGCGTAGTTCTCGGAACCGGGAATGAGGGTGACGCTCGTGAACCCGCACGAGTTGTCGCCGTAATCCTGGTTGGAGGCGTACTGCCCCTCCACGATCAAGCCATGCTGGCCTGCCGTGAGGGAAACGCTGGCGACCACGACGTTCGCGGCAGAATTCGACACCGGCACAAGGATGGGTCCGCCACCAAGGGTCTGGCCGTCCACGAGCACGCGCACGAAGTGGTTCGCGGCGGTGGAGTTGATCATCAAGCTCACCTGATACTCCCCGGCCACGGAGATCAGGGGCACGAAGCCGAGCACGCCGTCGTCAGCCAGGCCATTGTTGTAGCTGTTGTCGGAGAAGAGCTGGCTGCCGTAGGCGAGCGTGGTGGGCGCAGTGCCCGAAACGGCGTTGCCGTAAGTGATCGCCGGGGCCTGGGCGGAATCAATGCCCGTGACCGCCGCAAAGAGCGGCGTGGTGAGGTTGAAAATCTGGTCGGTCAAGCTCCAGATGTAGGTGGGTGCCCAACTCGACGACGTGTAGAAAATATTCAGATCGCCGCCCGCCTGTTGAAAGATCGTGTGGGCGCTTTCCTGCGCGGTCGTGGCCCGGTTGTCGAACTTGGCCAGGGCCGCAGCCGTTCCCGCGTCGCTGGAGAAACCATTGCTGCCGTTGTACACGCTCCAGCCGCCTTCGTAGGCGACACGTTTGAGGCCGTAGCCTTTCATCAGGGCGGTGTCCGCCTGATTCGTTCCCGCATAGCCGGTGTCGGGCACGCCGGAGGCGAAGAGAGCGTCCACCGTGGAAGCGGTGTCGTCGTTGGACGTGTAGTAAGTGGCACCGCCGCCTCCCCAGAAGAAGTAATCGACGGGATGGGGCGTGGCGACGTGGGTGACACCGTCGGAGTTGTTGAAGAAATCGTCGAGAAACTGGAGCTGCGTGCCGCCGGTGGCCTGGCCGTTGCCCGCCTGGAACATCAGCAGCGGGCGCACCGTCGCC
The DNA here is from genome assembly GCA_964236475.1 of uncultured Chthoniobacterales bacterium. GTDB lineage: Bacteria > Verrucomicrobiota > Verrucomicrobiia > Chthoniobacterales > SZAS-18 > CAHJWO01. The sequence goes on along the minus strand of CAXSED010000022.1, from coordinate 9,503 downwards.
GTGGCGTTGGGGGGCATGGCGGCATCTCCAAACACGGCGCGGAAGGTGTCGCTCAGCAGTTTGCCCTGATAGGCGATGCGCCGCCAGCAGCCCGTATAAATGTTCTGCGCCACCGCGCCGTCGAAGTTGAGAATCGACCATTCCGTGTTGTTGGCCGACTGGTCGGCGGACACGATGTCGTGGTTTTGACCCGCCTGCTGGAAGCCAAAATTCCAGACCTCGTTGCTGTATTCCAGGTAAACGTGCAGGCCGGCGTTGAGCGGAGCATAGACCGGGCTGGACTGGGCCGAGGTGTAGGGATTTACCCCGTCCGAGCCGTAGCGGATCAGGTTGGCCAAGTTGGTGAAGTAGGCCGGGGTCGCTTCGAGCGGGACGTTGACATAGATATCCGTGTTGGCCGCGTTGCCGTAGGCGACCACGTACTCGTAAGCCATGAATGCCTGGTTCCAAGCTCCGGGCAAGGGTCGGTCGGACCAGTTGACCTGCGTGCTGTTGTTGGCGCCCACCAAGTCCATGAATCGGGTGACGGCGAACTTCGCCGACATGGCGAGCGTCTGGTTAGTGAACAGCGTGCCCGGCGCGTAGCTGGTGGAGGAACTCTCCGAGACCGGTCGGTAAAGATGAACGTTGGTGAGGCCTGTATTCGTGGCGCTGGCAGCCGTGCGCCGAGTGTTGGTGAAGATCAACGAACAATTCTCGGCGCTGGTGTCGGTGATGGCGACCGTGGCCGTGGTGGTGTTGGTGGCCGCGTTGTACGTGCCGGTGCTGCTGGACGCCCCGTTGACGGTGCCGTAATTGTAGGACACGGCAACCGTGGCCTGCCCATTGAAGCTGAGCGCGTAGGTGCCTTCGTTGTAGGCGTGCCCCTCCCAGACGAGCAGCGAGCAATCCTCCGTGGGCCAGTTGTTGGCGTCCTCGGTAGCCGCGCCATCACCCAGGTGGGCCGCCGTGTCCCAATGGGACCGCGCCTGCCGCACCGCGTCTGCCCAGAGCCAGTCCCCTGCCAGGTTGATCCCGACGCTGGTTTGCTGTGCTGGCGACCGGGCAGCGGAAGCCATCAAGGCGCCGACGACGAAAAGCAAACAGCGCAAGGCAAACCACGGTTTGGGAGGAATTGGCATGGCGGGATGTCTTTGCGCTCACGTTGAAACGGTGCCCAGGGAATTTCGAGCAGATTGTAGGCCATGGAAAGACGACTTCTCAAACCCTTCTACTCTGGAACTGTGCGTCAGATAATCACCGAGTTCGCGGTTTGCGGTCCAGCTTTTTCCAACGGGCGTTGGAGATACCGTAGAAGGCGACTTGAAGCGGGAGGTGAAGTTACAACCATTCAGGCTCAGCAGCGGGCAGGGCGAAAGCAAGCGCCGCACGGAGCAGCGAACCCGGGGGACGCTCTACTCGCCCGCGGCCGGGTTGTCGCGCAGGAGCGCCTGCAGGTCGAGCGGCTCCGTCCTCATAGCAAGCTCTCCCGCCGCCGTGCGCGGCCAGGCATCCATCGGGTGGTCCCAGTAAAGTTCCACGCCGTTGTCGTCGGGATCTCGCAGGTAAATGGCCTCGCTAACGCCGTGGTCAGACGCGCCTTCCAGCGGCACCTTGGCGGCGATCAACCGGCGCAGGGCATCGGCCAGTTCGGCCCGCGTGGGGTAGAGGATGGCCACATGGTAGAGGCCCGTGGCTCTCGCCGGTGGCGGAGAACCCCCGAGGCTTTCCCAGGTGTTCAGGCCGATGTGATGATGATACCCGCCCGCCGAAAGGAACGCGGCCGAGTTCCCGATGCGGGCGGTCACTTCAAAGCCGAGCACGTCGCGGTAGAAGCCGAGGGAGCGTTCCAGGTCGGACACCTTGAGGTGAACGTGGCCGATCCGGGTTTGGGGATGGATAGGTTTCATGGTGGCGGGCATCAATCCGATGGCGCACAGGCCCTCTCGTCTCCACCTTTACTCGCTGGGCGCAGCGAACATGCCGTCGTGGTCGCTGCGCCGGGCGGGAAGATTTAAAAACGAACTCTCTTCAGGCCGCGACAGGAAAAAGCGCTTGGACGGCGGCGAGGTGCGGGTGCAGGAAAGTCTGCCGATCCACCGCGCCGTGGTTGACCGCAGACGCCCCACCAGCCGCGTGAGCTTGAACATCCGTCACCCCGAGGAATCCGAAGAACGTGCGCAGGTAAGGCTCGACGAAATTGTACGAGGCCATGGCGGAACCCGGACCATACACCCCGCCGGAGGCCACCAGGAAAGTGGCTTTCTTGCCCTTGAGCTGACCCACCGGTCGACCATCCACGTAAGCGAAGGTCTTGCCGGCGCGGGCTACCTGGTCGATCCAGAGCCGCAGCACCGAGGCAATCGTGAAGTTGTGCATCGGCACGCCGATGACGTACTCGTCGGCAGCTTCCAACTCGGCCACGAGGGTGTCTGAAATGGCGAGCGTTTCCCGTTGTTCCGGGGTGCGCGCCTCTTCGGGCGTGAACGAAGCGCCGATCCACTCGGCCGTGATCACGGGAGGGGGATTGGCGCTCAAATCACGTGTGATGACTTTGCCGTCCGGGTGTTGGCGCTGCCAGTTTTGCACGAATTCTTCGCTCAAGTGGCGGGAGATGGAAGCATCGCCGAGCGGGCTGGAATCGAGGTGAAGTAAGGTAGTCATATGCAGGATTGGCAACAAATATCGTGAAGCCGACATATGCTGTCAAACACAAATCGACATCTGTTGTCTAATTCCACCCAGACAAGTGAGGTGTTTGGATTATTCGTAGGTTTCAAATGCCCAAGCTTTTTCCCGATCCCTTGCATGGTGCGCTCAAGCGATTGCTGGAGATGAAGGATTCGTAGCCATTGGCACCCCCAAAGCGCAGCGCTTTCGTCAACCTATGGCGCGGAAACATTGTCCGCGAGGATTGGATCTGTTGCCCGAAGAGATCGAGTTGCTCGTTTTCGCGTGAGATGCGGCGGGTGAACCTTGCAGACGAGTCGCGCCAGTGCAAAATCAGTGAACGGCTCCGAACGCGGTTGGACTGCTTCCCCGCTCCATGAACCCGCCATTCCATGAGGATTTTATTGATTGACGACGAGCGCAACATCAACCGAATGCTGTCTGTTGCGCTGGAGGCCGATGGCCACGAGGTCGTAGCTGTCGAAAGCAGCGCCGGAGCTTTGCGGCAGGTGCAGAAGGCTCCCTTCGACGCGGCCTTCCTCGATCTGCGCCTCGGCCAGGAGGATGGTTTGGCTGTCCTCGCCCAATTGCGCCGCGCTGATCCTGGCATGTCCGTGGTGATCATCACGGCATTCGCCTCTTTTCCCAGCGCCGTGGAAGCAACCAGGCTCGGCGCGGTGGATTACTTGCCAAAGCCCTTTACGCCGGAACAGGTGCGGATGGTACTCGGGCGGATCGCGAGGAACCGCAGCCTCGAACGGCGCGTGGAGGAACTGGAATCGTTATTCGAAATCCACGAGGTGGACGGTCGATTGGCGGCGGAAGATTCTGCCACCCAAAGCGTGTTCGATCTGGCGTACCAAACCGCACCTAGCGAGGCTTCGATCATCCTCCTGGGCGAAAGCGGCACGGGGAAAAGCGCGCTGACACGCGAGATTCATCGGCGCAGCTTGCGTGCAGACTATCCTTTCGTCACCGTGAGCTGTCCAAGCCTGTCGCGCGAATTGCTGGAGAGCGATCTATTCGGGCATGTCCGCGGTGCCTTCACGGGCGCGGTGGCGGACACCCAAGGCAAGGTAGCCGCTGCCAGCGGTGGGACGCTCTACTTAGATGAGATTGGCGAGCTGCCACTCGAAATTCAACCCAAGCTGTTGCGCCTGCTGCAAGAACGCGAGTATGAACGGGTTGGAGAAACGCAGACCCACCGTGCCGACGTGCGGGTGATTTCCTCCACGAACCGCGACTTGGCAAACGCCGTCAAGGAAGGGCAGTTCCGCGAAGACCTGTACTACCGGCTGAACGTGATCACGCTTCGCCTACCGCCTTTGCGGGAACGCCCCCTCGATCTCGAACGTCTGGCGACAGCGCACCTACGATTTTTCGCACGGCAAACCGGAAAGCCGATCCGTGACTTCAGCCCGGAGGCAAAATCCGCGTTGCGCCGTTACTCATGGCCCGGCAACCTGCGAGAACTTCGTAACGCCATAGAGCGTGCCGTGATCCTCAGCCCTGGACCTAATATTGAGGTAGGTCATCTCGCCGAAATCACTTCGGCTACGCAATCGACCCGTGGAGTAGCGGAAATCGGTGGCCCCGTCACGCTAGCGGAGTTGGGCGACGAACACATCCGGCGGGTACTGGCGCGGACTTCTCGCCTGGAAGAGGCAGCGGAAATCCTTGGGATCGACGTGGCTACGCTGTATCGCAAACGTCGCAGATTGCAGCAGGAGTTGTGAGAACAGTCGAAAGCAGATTATCGGGTGTTTTGCAAAAACGTGCTTTGCGACCAACGAATCGAAGGAACGCTAAAGGATGGAGCGGTCCTTCGTGAGCGTCGTCCTGGTCTTTAAGGGCTGGTGTCACTCCGAAACGCTTTCGATTGATTCAAAATAAATCAAATCAGCCAGAAAAAAGCCCTGTGTTGCGGGCGTTCGCGTGGTTGCGGTGAATGGTCGCTCTGAAAATCATTGAATTTTCGTTGTCGTGCATCGTGCAATTTTCCATTCATTTTTCGCTGCATTTTGCACGCTATCCAAGGACGAATAACCTGTTTATTTGAAAGTGTATAATATATAAATATTTACTATTGAATTACTTATAAATAACTATTTTGCGGTGGCACGACGGTAGCTAAGAGCATTTTCGACCCAATGCTACGCAATCGCATCTTCCTCGGAGTCGCCCCGCTCATCGTCTTGCTGATGATGGTCGGTGGATACGCTGTTTGGCTTTTCGTCCGCCTGGGTAACGCGGTGAACACCACGTTACACGACAACTATGTGAGCATTGTGGCGATGCGCGACATCAAGGACGCAGCCTCGAAGATAGAACGAATCCTAACCACGAGCGGGAGCACCACGGGCAGCGATTCCGCCGTTGGTTCCCTCGCTGCCGCTGTCGGTGCACAGGCAGCAATTTGTCGTCGCAACGTCGAGGTCGAACTGAATCTTATCACCGAGCCTGGGGAGCGCGCGGCAGCCGAGCGGCTCAAGGCGCGCGACGAAGCATTTCTGGTGGCCGCGACGGCGATCTTGCAAAGAAGCCCCGATGGCAATCTTCGTCAGCGATTGAATGACGTGCTTGGCGCCGCCACAGACGTTCAAGGCATCAATGAGCATGCGATGACCGTAAAGGATCAGCATGCCCGCGAAACCGCGCGCGAATCCACGCGGATCATGCTGGTGGCGATGGCGATGGCACTCCCCATCGGACTGTTTTTCGCCTATCGCCTCGGCGGAATCGTGCTGCGCCCCATCGGACGGCTGACCGACTCCGCGCGGGAATTGGGCGAGGGCAATCTCGATCAGGTGCTGCCAACTTCCAGCCACGACGAACTCGGCCAACTCGCCGATGCCTTCAACAAGATGGCAGGCAAGTTGCGCGTCTATCGGCAGACCACCAGCGACGAACTCGTCCACGCCCGGCAGGCAACAGAAGTGGTCTTCGCTGCGTTGCTTGATCCCATTATGATTTTCTCCGCCGACGGTGAGATCGCATACCAGAACCCCGCCGCCGAACGCCTGCGGAAAAAGCTCATGGGAACGGAAACCACGCTGCCCATCGTGCCGTTGGCCATTAAGGTGCTCAAAGGTGAAGGCGATTATCTCCCCGAGAGCTTCGACCAATCGATCTGCGTGCGGGTGGACGACCGCGAGAAGTTTTTGTTGCCGCGCGTCATCGGTCTGCGCGACGGCGGGGCAGGCGCGGTCGTCATCCTCCATGACGTGACCCGTTTCCGACTACTCGACGACGTAAAGACCAACCTCGTGGCAACGGTAAGCCACGAATTGAAGACCCCGCTGACGAGCATCCGCATGGCGGTATATCTCCTGTTGGAGGAACGCATCGGCGCGCTCAACTCCAAGCAGACCGAACTGCTCATCGCCTCCCGCGACGACGCCGAACGCCTGCTCGATCTTATTAACAACCTGCTCGATCTCGCCAAGCTGGAAAGCGGCGCGGCAGTGAGCGAGCGCCGCTTGCAACGGCCAGAGGATTTGGTGCGTCGCGCGGCGAACGAAGCCCGAGAACAAATCTCGACCTCGGGCCTCAACATTGCCGTGCAACTGGCCGACAATTTGCCGCCGGTCGCCGTTTCGACCGATCAGCTCGGCCACGTATTTTCCAACCTGATTTCCAACGCGGCGAAGTACTCGCCACCGGGCGAGGAAATCACGATTGGTGCTCGTCCCGAAGAGGATGGACGCGCCGTGCGTTTCAGTGTCACCGACCGGGGGGCAGGCATTCCCGTTTCCGAGCGCGAACGGATCTTCGAAAAATTTTACCGCCTGCCGGGCGAGGCGAAGGATGGCGCTGGCCTGGGACTTGCCATCTGCCGGGAGATCGTGCGGGCGCACGACGGCCAGATTGGGGTCATTGCCGCAGATGCCGGGCGTGGCAGCGAATTTTACTTTGTCTTGCCAGCCGCGCTTTCAGGCGGAGCCAACCAACCTGTTTGAGCTATGAACCGTGCAAAAATCTTCATCGTTGATGACGAACGTACCATCCGCCTGACGTTTAGGATGGCACTGGAAACTGACGGCTACGAAGTTCAGGAGGCCGCTACCGTCGATGAAGCCGGCATGGGGCTGCGAGCGGAGCGTTACAATCTGGTGATTCTCGATCTGCGGATTGGCGAAGACAGCGGTCTCGACGTGCTGGCAGAGATGCGTCGGCGCGGCGATCAGACGCCAACGCTGATGATCACTGCTTACGGCAGCATCCGTCAGGCGGTCCGGGCGATGCAACTCGGAGCCATCGATTTTCTGGAGAAACCCATCGAGCCAGCAACCCTGCGCCGGGTCGTGGCGGAAATCTTGGACCGTCACCAACCGCATGCGGCGGAGAGCGACGGATCTTCCGCCATCGACAACCTGATCCGCGAGGCCAAACGGCTCATCAACGTGCAGGATTTCCCGGCAGCGTCGATGTGTCTGACCGCTGCGCTCAAAATCGATATGGCGTCGCCGGAAGCGCACAACTTGCAGGGCATCTTGGCCGAAATCGGCGGCAATTACGACGAAGCGCGCCGGGCGTATGGCCGCGCCATCAAACTCGATTCTCAGCACGAGGGGGCGCAGCAGAATATGCGGCGTTTGTTCGACCTGTTCAACTTTGGGGCAAGCCAGGAGGCGATCCATCTGGGCGAATAATCATGCATCGTTTCCATTTATTGTTCGTGGGCAACCACGAGAACATTCCGCGGAACGCAGTTTTACTGCGGAGTTACCTAACCCCGTCCACCGCTCACCGCTGAACGTGTCCATTGCACTTCGCGCAATGTTTCCGAAACAAAATTTCCGTAACCCTATACCCACAACCATGCAGAAAGTCTCCGTCAAGAAATCCACTGCCCTGTTCGCCCTCACCGTTGCCAGTCTGGCCACTCTCGCATCCGTGCGGGCGGGCGATGCCACCAGCAGCCCCAGCCCCTCGCCTACTCCGGAGCTTTCGCCCACGGAGAAGACGGCAGCCAAGCTCAAGTACAACCTTTTCAACCCGACGCCGGACGATCAATTGCGTCCCTTCAACACCGACCGTCCCAGCAAGACCGACAGCCCGGTCACCGTGGACGCGGGGCGCTTCCAGCTGGAGGCCGATTTCGCCAACTACACCTACGACCGCTACAACGCGCAACGCACCGACACGACGGTAGAAACGCTTCTCGTCACGCCGACGTTCCTGAAGGTCGGGTTGTTCGAGAATGTTGACTTCCAAGTGCTCATCCCGACCTACGAGCGCATCCGCACCGACGCACGCGGCGTGGCGGTGACAGTGACCAGCCCGAGCACGGGCACCGAAGGCACAGGGACGACGACCACGACCACCGGTGGTGCGATAGGGCGACAGGTCACCACGGTGGACGGATACGGCGATATGTTCTTTCGCTTGAAGATCAACCTCATCGGCAACGAGGGCGGGTCTTTCCTCGCGGCGGTGATTCCTTTCATCAAGGCACCCACGGCGAGCAGCGGGGTCGGCAACGGGCGCGTGGAAGGGGGCATCAATTTCCCCATCAACTACAACCTACCGTTGGGTTTTACGCTGTTCGCGCAGACCCGTTACGACTTCCTCTACAACGGCGACAATTCGGGCTACCACACGCTCTTCAGCAACAGCATCGGCGCTTCCCGAGCGATCCCCGGCATCCTAGACGGCAAGTTGAGCGGCTATGGCGAGTTCGCCTCGGCGATCAGCAGCCGTGAGAGCCGCACTGATCCGCTCGTACTGACGGCCGACACGGGTCTGATCTACCAACTCACGCCCAACATCGCCATCGACGTGAACGGCTTCTTCGGCCTGACGCGCGGTGCGCCCGATGTGAACATCTTCGGCGGCATCGGCGTACGCTTCTAACCTCGATTTTCACTAACGAATAGCTCCTACTTCCATGCTTGATCTAATCTACGTCTTAGCCTCCATCGGCTTCTTTTTCGGCTCTATCGCTTACGCCTACTGGTGCGGAAAAATCTGAAAACTTCGGCTCGGCAACTTCAATACAACACTATGGGAATCATCATCATCGGCATCATTGCCACGCTTCTGCTCATCTACCTTTTCGCCACCATGATCTACCCGGAAAAATTCTGATCCCGGTTACATCGAATACCTTCGACTCTCTATTTATATGAACTCATCCGGCTGGATTCAACTTGCCCTGTTCGTGGGCATCATTCTCCTCATTACCAAGCCACTGGGCATCTACCTTTTCCAGGTGCTCGATGGCCGCAATACCTTCCTTGAGCCGGTTCTCGGCCCCGTCGAACGATTTACTTACCGGCTGTTGCGCGTTGATGAGCGCCGGGAACAGAACTGGAAGCAGTATGCCGCAGCGACGCTGATCTTCAGCTTGGTGACTATGGTGTTCACCTATGTGGTGCTACGATTGCAGGACCATCTGCCTTTCCACGGCATCATTGACGGACTATCCAATAAGACGCCCATCACGCCGGACCTCGCTTTCAACACGGCGGCCAGCTTCACGACCAACACGAACTGGCAGAGCTATTCCGGTGAGAACACCATGTCGTACTTCTCGCAGATGGTGGGTCTCGCCAGCCACAATTTCTGGTCGGCGGCGCTGGGCATCGCGGTGGCAGCGGCACTCGTGCGCGGCATCGCGCGGCACGAGAGCGGCACGGTGGGCAACTTCTGGGTCGATCTGGTGCGCCTGCATTACTATCTCCTGCTGCCTCTCTCGATTATCTACGCGGTCTTCCTGCTTTCCCAAGGCATCCCGCAGAACTTCAAGCCCTACGACACCGCGCAGTTGACCGAAAAGCAGACGATCCAAGTGCCCAAGACTGACACTGCCAACCAACCTGTCAAGGACGCCGCAGGCAACGTGGTCTTGC
>CAXSED010000021.1:0-44550 GCA_964236475.1 uncultured Chthoniobacterales bacterium | reverse complement strand
GAACGCGCCATCAAGGAAAACGAACTGGCTACCGAGTTGGCCGTGGAACTCAAGAAAAGGCAAATCCGCGACGCCGAGATCGACACCGAGCGCAGCGTGCTCGAAAAGCGCAACGCCCTGCGCGCCGCCGAACTCGAAGCCCGCATCACCCTCGAAGGCCGCAACAAGGACCTCGTCGCCGTCAGCAACGAGAACCAGCGAGCCGAGGCGGACACGCGCGCTTATAGCGTCGGCGCGATGATGAAAGCTCTCGCCGAAACGGATAAAGGCACGATCCAGGCACTCGCCAGCATCGGCATGAAGCCCGACCAATTGATCGCGGTCGCGTTCCGCGAAATGGCCGAACGCGCGGATAAGATCGGCCAACTCAACCTGTCGCCCGACCTACTGCGTGAACTAATGGCCCAGGACGGGATGGTGAGCCGGACTTCGCCGCCTGTCACCACGACCACGCCGACGCCCCGGAAGTAGCGTGTCTTTCCCGTGCAGCGGCTCACCGAAAAGAAGATCATCGTCGTCACCCGCGAGGCGCGCCTGAACGGCTTGCTGCGGCGTTTCAACACCAAGCGGCAGGCCAGGTTCTACGTCGAACATCTCGGCGGCGATTTCAGCGATTACACCACGGAGCAGGACACGTACAAGGCAGCGATTGAGGAGACGGACGCCATCCTGCGTCCGCTCGGGCTGGTGCAGCTCATCGACCGGACGTTCCTGCCGAACTTCGTCTTCGGACCAGACGACACGGTGGTCGTCCTCGGGCAGGATGGGCTGGTCGCCAACACGCTCAAGTACACCGGGGCGCGCCCGGTGGTCGGGGTCAACCCGGACCCAAAACGTTTTGATGGGGTGCTGCTGCCGTTCCTCGTGCGGGATTTGGCCAAGATCATGCCCGAGACGCTGGGCAATCGGCGCGCGTGCAAACCGGTGACGATGGCCAGGGCGATGCTTAACGACGGGCGAACACTCCACGCGGTGAACGATTTCTTCGTCGGACCACGTTCCCACGTATCCGCGCGCTACATTATTCGCCATGGCAAAAGGCAGGAAACACACAGTTCCAGCGGGGTGATCGTCTCCACCGGCCTGGGATCGACGGGCTGGCTCAAGAGCCTGCTGACGGGCGCGGACGCGATTTCCGCCGCCATTCACGGTGGCCCGGCCCTGCCCTCCGCCGCGCCGGAACGACCGCCGCTGCCGCCGATGGGTTGGGATGCCGAATACCTGTACTTCACCGTGCGCGAGCCGTTTCCCAGCCGTACCACGGCGGCCACGCTCGTTTTCGGCGCGGTGACGGCGCGCGAGCCATTGCGGCTAACCTCGCAGATGGCGGAGAACGGCGTCATTTTCAGTGACGGAATCGAGGCTGACTTTCTCGAATTCAACTCCGGGGCCGAGGTGCAAATCGGCATCGCCGAACGCAAAGGGCAGTTGGTCTTCTAAAGGCATTCATTTTCCGTGAAGTTCAACGCCCGTTTCCGGAGTGATTCGGCGGGCAACAGCGGGTCGAGGTCAGCGCAGAAGCCCAGCAGCAAGTCAGTGCGGAAGCCCTGTTGTACATCCACAAGCTGCAAGAGGAGGTCACACGCCGCGCTTCCAGCAACCCCACCCAGCAGGCGCAACGAGATACCTGTTGTTCCACATCGAGAGCTTTCTACGTAACCCCAAGGAATACCAGGCACCCAAACCGGCCCGGCTTCCCGACGGTTCGCCCATCGGTTGCGGCGGGGAGGAATTCCTGCGTGCCGTTGGCGGTTGACGCCTCTGCGATGTTTATGGATCTTAAACGATATGGGTGCGTGGGGCATTGGCTCTTTCGAGAACGACGACGCTTGCGATTGGACGGATGACTGGCGGGAGACCGGCCTGCCGTTGGTAGTCTCTACGCTGCGGCGTATCAATTCCGCCGGGGATGGCTATCTCGAAGCGCCAGTCTGCTCGGAGGCATTGGCAGCGGCGGAGGTCGTTGCGACCCTCCTGGGCCGTCCTCCAGCCGATCTGCCGACGGAAATTCAGCAGTGGGCGCAGGCACAATCCACCGCGCCCGGCACCGATCTTGTTTCCGCCGCAGTGGGGGCCATGGAACGAATTCGCAGCCGTTCCGAACTGCGGGAATTGTGGGAGGAATCCGGAGAAGGTCCCGAGTGGTTCGCCGCGCTCGAAAGCCTGCTCCGGAGGCTCACTACCGCCTAGCCGCCGGGCTTCGTCCGGGGCGTGGTCAGATGTTTGATGCTCAAGGATTCCACCCACTTGTTGGGTCGGTCCGCGAAAAAATCCGCCAGACGATCTTCCAGATGTTGCGCGCTCCAGACGGCGGCGCATTCCAAATCGGCGCACTGCTCAACCGTGGCAGGCTCTGTTTTACCGGCGTGGTATAACCCCAATGCTTTGGTGATCGAGTCAACCTTGTAGAAAGTTGGCGTCGTCTTCAGGGCGTCTTCCAGCGGCGCGTGTCCGACGATCCGCCAGCGTCCGGACTTCACCGCCGAGAGGATCGCCCAGACCTTGAAGGCGACCGGCGACGCCAGCGCCTGTTCGATGGTCAAGGGAACTTTGGTCCGCACGGCATAGAACGCGACGAGCGGGCTTTTCAGCACGCGGCCATAGGCGATTTGTCCTTCGGGGAGGGGGATTTCTAGCACGTCCCCTTCCTGCGGCTTCTTCGGTCGAGTCGTTTTCATCAGTGGGGACCGATGTTGCCAAAAGTGTTGGTGGCTTCGCTCTGGTAATAAGGACCGTTGGGATTGCTCGGGCTGATGCCCCGGATCGCGTTGCCGGAGGTTCCCCCTTCTGATTGAGCTCCTCCGTGGTAATCTATCAACTGTTGCTCACGTCCGCGAATGGCCGCTTGATTGTTGGATGACTGGTCGAGTTGGGCAGGCCCGTATCCCTGGTCGTTCATGTGATGGTTTGCGTCCCGCGCGCTGACGATGTCCGCCGGGTCCGCGTCGGCTGGGCCACTGCTTCGCCCCGAGTAGATTTGCCCGTCGGGACCCTCTTTGGTGTAAGTGACATACTGTTTCTCCGGTACGTTGGCGGGCGTGGGCGTGCAACTCAGGCCCAGCGGATCAATCCAGTTCCAAGTGTCCGGCGCGATCTGATAGAGATTATCTCCGCCCGCCAGACCGATGGGGTCCTGAACCAGGAAGGTGCCGGTATCACCGTCGAAATAACGATTGTAGTTGTAGTGAAAATCGGTCTCGGCGTCGTAATACTGGCCTTGTAACCGGAGCGGATTTGCCACGGTGGCAGGCGCGGTTTCCGACGCCTTACCCCAACTGGTGTAACGCGCCTGCCAGGCGACCTCTCCCTGATCGTCTAGCACTTCACAAGGCGCGCCGTTCACATCGTTCTGATAATAGAACACGCGTCTCTGTGCGATCATCAGCAACGGGACGTGCGTTCCCGGCGCGTGGACAAATTCGGTCCATTGGTCAGCCTTCTGTTCCGCGATCAGGGCGGTGCCGTGCCAGCCGAACCCGGTGGTGTCGCCCTGAAAAGTCTTCGCCACGCGGCGACCGGTCGCATCGTAGTGATAGTGTGCGACGGGTCCGTCGGGAGTGCGTGCCTTGGTCAACCGGTTTTCGTGGTTCCAGGACAGGCGCGTGCGGTCGTGGATCTTGCGGATTTCGGTGATGTTGCCTGCGGCGTCGTAACGGTAGCGTTTGCCCTCGAACTCCGTGAACCGTGCCGGGCTGTTCTCTTCCGTATCCCGGCTGTCAACTTCCAGGAGATCGGGTTCCAGGAAGTCGCCCGCCGCGTCACGCAAAAATTTGTGGATGACCCCCTCGGGGTCCTGGTGTTGGATCAGGCGGCCGACGAAATCGTAGTTGAACGTGTCGACCGCGCCGGAGTCTTCGCGGCGTCGGCGCAGCCGCCCGGTCGGGTCGTAATCGTACTCGCGCCCGACGAGCACCCCGGCGGGACCGGCAAGTTTCTGGCCGGTGAGCCGCTGCTCCGCGTCGTAATCCTGCGTGCGGGTCAGGCGCGCGCCGAGCTTCTCGCGTACAGGCAACCCACGACTGTCACGGCTGACCGTAAAGACGGTTTCGCCGCCCACTTTGAGCAAATCGAGTTGGTTGGCGGCGTCAAAACCGTATTCCACCACGTTGCCCGCCGTACTGGCGCGGCGCACGGTGTTGCCGACGGGATCGTAGCCGTACTCGACCTCGAAGTCGTTTTGCGTTTCGCGCAACAGCCGGCCATCGGCATCGAACTCGCGTAGCACCCGGGCGTCCGTGTTGGTGGACTTCACGAGATTTCCGCCTTGATCGTAAAAGAAACGTTCCTTCTTGCCGTCGTCGTAGGTGCGGATGCGCAAGCGACCGAGCACGTCGTGCTCGTAGGTAGTGCGGCGTCCGAGCGGATCAACGCGTTCGACAACCTCGCCAGCCGCGTTGCGGCTGAGTTCGGTGGTCCCGCCCCAATAATCCACGCGGCGGATCACACGCCCGCGCGGGTCGCGCTCGAAACGGTAACGTTCGCCGCGTCCGTTGATGACCGCCACGAGCCGTTCCTCGGTGTCGTATTCGTAGCGCACGGTGCTGCCGTCGGGCAGATGCTTGGCAGCCAGCTCATTAATGCCGGTGTACGTGAAGCGGGTCGCGCGGCCAAGGGCGTCGCGATACTCGGTGAGGTTGAGTTCGCGGTCGTAGGCGCAACGTATTTCCACACCGGAGGGCCGGGTGATGCGCGTGACGCGACCCTTGGCGTCGAGATCGTAATCCGTCGCTGCTCCCGTCTGATCCACGCGGCGGGTGACACGCCCGAGAGAGTCGAGCACCCACGCCATCCGATTTCTGAGCGGGTCGATGGCGGCGAGCACGCCGGTGGAATAGGGATCGCGCTCCAACCGCATGACGGCACCGTTGGGGTTGCGGTGGGCTATCAGGTCACCACGCGCGTCGTACTCGTACTCGTGCGCGAACCCCAGTGGGCTGACGCGCCGGGTCTGCCGACCAAGTTCGTCCCATTCCTGCCGCCACACATGCCCCGCAGCGTCCGTGCGTTCGATGAGTCGGCTCCGTTCGTCGTAGCGATAGGCCAGCTTCACCGTGTCGGGCCGGGTGATGGCCAGGAGGTTCGCGCGGTCGTCGTACTCGTAGACGGTGACACGCCCGAGTGGATCGGTGAAGGTGACCAAACGGCCCGCCTCGTCGTAGCCGTAGCGGGTCGCAGCCCCGCGCGGTCCGGCCTGGCGCGTCAGGAACCCGAACACGTCGTACTCGGCGATCCACTCACCCCCGAGTGAGTCGGTGTAAAGGGTACGCTGAAGTTCGGGCTGGTAGGCGAACCGGTAATTGTAGAGACCGTTTTCGCCCCAGGTATGCACGCACCGCGCATCGGGCGCATCACTCTCGTATTCGTAATGGAACGTGACGCCGTTCCGATCCGAGTGCCGGACCATCCGGCGGTTTTCGTAAACGTAGGTGTGGGGATAATCCAGCGGGTCGAGATTGGCGACGAGTTCGCCTTGGGGCGAATACTCGTAGCTTGCCAGCACGCGCGGATGGCTCGTTGGGTGATGCAGGGTGACTTTGCGCAGCAGGCCCCGCTCCGATTTTAGTTCCAGCCAGGGGCCGCACGACGAGCGGATCTCCGCCAGCACGCCGTCGCGGCGTAGGAACTCCACGCGGTTGCCGTTCGGGTCACTGACAGACGCGAGATGGGCGGCGCGTTCGCCTGCCGCCTGCCGGGGAAATTGGTAGATCAGACCGGCGCGCGTTCGCACGGTATAACCCGCCGGTGTCACGGCGAGCGTGCAACCCTCGTATGGCTCGGTCGTGTCGCCGCCCATGTCCGGCAAGAGATAGAAATTCAGGGGAGCTATCTTGCCGTCCCAGAAATCCACCGAGCCATCGGCCAGGATTTCCAGGCGCGTGTCCGCCGTAGATTCCCACCCGTAACCCAGCGCGCCGCTGCTTTGCCGCTGCGAACTGTAGAAGCGCCGCCACGCGAGCGGAATCCGCCACGGCAACTCAAAGTCGATCTCATCGGTAAACACCTCGCCGGTGAGGATATCCACCGGCTCGCCGCCGTAGAATTTGCCGACGCGGTCGCAACTGGTGCCGCACATGCGCGAGGCCGCCGCGCCCTGCACCCGACCGCCCACCCCGCCGCCGACGATCCCGCCCAATACGCCGCCGATGATGCCCATCGCCTTCTGTCCCTTGGAACCCTCGCCGAAGATTGCGCCGCCCAACTTGGTCATCCCCCAAGAGCCGAGCGCGCCGCCGACCAACCCGCCGAGAATCAGGCCCGGCGCGACGGGCAGCAGGATCAGCATGCTGGCGATGCCCACATACTTGATCGTTTTCTCCAACCACTCGGGGACCTCGGCGTCGATGGCGCGCGTCTGCACCGTTGGGCCGCCGATGAACACGTTCGCCGAACCGGTGGAAACCTTGGCCGAGCACGCGGTGAGGTCGCCCTTGCGGACGGCGGGCATGTTGTTGATAAACACGCTGCCGCTGCCCTGCGCGAGGATCGCGGCAGGCGGGGGATGGGTCGGCCCGACCGGCGGCGCACCGCTGCACGCGGCGAAATCATACTCCGTGCGCGCCGAGTGGCGGGAATTTACGAAGACGTTTGGCGAGCAAGCGGGCGCGATGGCTCCGCATACGGCTTCGCAGAGCGATCCCAGTTGTTCACCGACCGAGGCGGCCCCGGCTACCGCTCCTCCGATCACCGCCGCGCCGACCACGCACGCCACGACGCCCGCCGCCCCGAACGTGAGCACGGACAATCCCCCCACGACGACCGCCGTCGCCAGCAACGCCGCGCCGACCAGCGCGCCAGCGATCAAACCGCCCAGCGCGCCGGTGTGCGTGATCTCGTCGGCGAGGCGGGCGGCTTCGGACATAATTTATCGACGCGGTTCAAACTACCTTTACGACTCGCGCAGCCGGAAATCTTTCATGAAAGCGTTCCAGGTGTCCTCCCAGCGCCCGAGCTTGCCCTTCGCTGAGGCAGTCACCGTGAGCAACCCTGTGGGGCCACCCTTGACCTGCCTCGTCAGAAACACCCGCTGCCGCTGGAACATCTGCACGCCGTGGGACTTCCACTGGTAGTCCATATCCACGGCGGGCGGCTCGCTGCCGGGCACGTCCTCGCGCCGCAACAGTTTGAAGCCGCTGAATTTCTTCTCCATTTCGATCAACTGCCGTTCCGTGTAGCGCAGCAGCGTAATCTCGTCCTGAATCTCGTCCCGGTTGATGACCACCGAGAAATCGCTCGCCCCCGTCCCGGCGGGAGTGAAGATGTTGATCGTCTTGTCCACCAACGGCTCGGGCAGCTCGAACTCGGCTTCCTGGATGTGGTACTTGGCCATAAATGGGTTATGATGGGTTCAGGTCGATCCGGTCACCCAACAGCGTGATTCCTTTTTCGTTGATGATGATCTGGCTCTTGCCGACGTGGATCACGATCTGCGCTTCCGATTTGATGTCGATGGCGCCCTTGACGTTGATGATCTGCGCGCCTTCCTGGATCGTCACCTGCTGGACCCCCTTTTCGATGGTCAGCGTCTGGTTGTTGGTGACGACGCGCACTTCGTCGTGTTTGATGGTGGTGGCGCGGTCATGCTGGACCTCGTGCGTCTCGTCGTGCTTGACTGTCGTGTGGCGGTCGTGCGCGACCTCCAGTGTCTGGTCGTGGCCGACGGTGCGTGTCTCGTCGTTCTTGACCAGCGTGATCATGTCCTTCTCCGCCTGCACGAAGAATTGCTCCTTGCCGATCTTGTCCTCGAAACGCAGTTCGTTATAATTGTTCGCCGTGCCGCCGGGCGTGCTGCGCGAGATCAGGCCGCTCTGCGTCTTGTTGGCCGGCAACTCATACTTGGGCATCGTGTAGGCGTTGTACACGTGGCCCGTGATGATAGGCAGGTCCGGGTCGCCCTCTAGAAACTCGACGATGACCTCGTGGCCGATGCGCGGGATGTTCAGCGCGCCCCAGCCTTTACCCGCCGTGCCGGGGTGGGAAACCCGTACCCAGCAGGAGGAAAATTCATCGGACTGGCCGTGGCGATCCCAATGGAACTGCACGCGCACGCGCCCGTACGGGTCCGTATAAATTTCCTCGCCCTTGGGGCCGACCACGATGGCGGTCTGCGGCCCCTGGACCAGCGGCTTGGGAGTGATCCGCGCCGCCCGGAACGGCTTGGCGGCATCGAGTGCCGTGAAATTGCAAAAGAAAGGGTCCTCCGCGCCAGCCCCGCCCCCGCCCGTATGCATGGCATCGCTGGTGAGTTCGTAGTTCGCCGAGGTGATCAGATACTTGCGGTTCTGGTCGCGCCGGGGTGCGTCGGTCAGGGTGAAAACGGAGCCGACAGCCAGCCCGCGGGCGTTGCCCGTGCCGCGCACGATCTCCTGCTGGCTGTGCAATTCCTCGATGCGGACCTTCGAGTAATCAATGCCCTCGCCGTGCTTTTCGTACTCGCCCGGGTGGTCGAAGATTTCATACGAATTCTGGGAGTGCTGGGTGACGATCTTCGACTGCGCGAGCAGCGGGGTCTTGGGCGTCTCGAAGTTGAAATCGTTGACCGCGTAGGTGCCCGGCTGCACTTCCTGGGCGACGCTCCAAGTGCCGATTTTTTCGGAGTCGAGGACGCCGCCGCTGGGCCCGTGGAAAGGGATGGTTTCGTAGTCTGGGAACGGCTCGTGCGCGGCGATGCTGTCGGCGAGCACGAGGATGTGCTTGCCGTCCTCGTGGGTGAAGAAATAATAGATGCCCTCTTGCTCCATGAGGCGGCTGACGAAGTTGAAATCCGTTTCCCGGTACTGCACGCAATTTTCCCAGGGCACGTAATGGCCGCTGAGCGCGTCCCGGAAATCCGCGAAGCCGTGGTCGCGGAAAATCTTTTTGATGATGTCCGGCACCGTCATGTTCTGGAAGATGAGGCAGTCGGAAGTGCGCGTCAGAAACCAGAGCCAGGGCACCAGGGTGGCGAGATACTGGCCGCTTTTGCGGTCGGCATCGATCTGCTCGAAACGGCTGACGAACCCGTTGAAGAAACGCTGCTGCCGATTGAGCAGCGACAAGCGTAGCGTGGCGTTGGTGCCGACGATCTTTTCAAAGGGAATGTCCGGGTCCTCGCTGCTGAGGACCACGTCGATGCGGAAAAGCTGGCTGAGTTGCTCGGTGATCGAGGCGCGATGGACCAGCACGGCGTCTTCGCCCAGCGGTGTGCGGATGGCAAGATTAGCGTTGGCTTGGGTAGCGGCGGGCATGGGCGCGGGTCCTTAGGTGTTCGCCTCGGCCAGCGGAGGCGTGCGGTTGTTGCCTTCGCTGGGCCAATCGTGTTTGTGCAGCAGGTGACCGGTGCCGACCGTCAGACGGTCGGAATCATTCGGATATATCCAAACGATAGAGCCTCCGGCGGTCGCATGAAACCCGGCCAATTCTTGTTTTAGTTGTGACAAATTGGTCATATGCGGTCCCGCGCATCAGATCGGGACGCTAGCGGGTCGCGTAGTCCATGGGAAGGCATAAATTCAAGCTCGGTCCACTGACGAACATGGAAAATTCCAGTCATTTCTTGCCATTTCTTGCCATTTCTGCCTTGTTGCTTGGCCGTGATGCCTGCCTCGCGGCACGCTGGCAGTTCCAGCGAACCAAATCAAGGGCAAGATAGGATCTTGTCATTCCCCAAATCGTTTTTGCAAGATGCGCTCTCTGTGTTGCTGGCTTTGAGCCTGTCGGTAAAGGAGGCCGATGAAGGAGACTCTGATGCAGGCGGTTTGCGTCGCCGCTGATTGTACGTTGAAACTCGGGGAGATCCCCACGCCGACCGAGCCGCCCCGACGCGACCAGCCAGTGCTCGGACTGTGGTGCGAACGGGCGCAGGTTCCCTACCTGACCTGCCTGCCGCTGCCCGCGCATGTCGAGGCCAAGCGGTACGGCGACTCGCTCGTCAACGTTTTTACAGCGTACGCGTTCCTGGAAGAAGCCGTGGCCCAAGGGCACCGGGGCATGATCACCACCGCAGGCAGTTCCGCGACCGGCCAAGCCCTGGCGGCTTCCGCCCGGCGGCGGCGGGTGCCCGCCATCCTCCTCGTGCGTAGACCGAAAAGAATCAGACCGCGTGGAATTTGCCGTGACACCACTGTTCCCAGCCGCGCCTTCGTTTGGCTTCTCGGCTCACTTATGAAGGCCATACCCGCAGGGCGGTCTTCACCACTCGGTGGAGTTGCGAGCGGTTGGCGCCACCCGTGGCCTGCACCGACATGCCTTGATGCACGGTCATGACATAGCGAGCCAGGTCTGCCGGGCTGGCATCCGCCGGTAAATCCCCCTCGGATTGGGCGCGCTCCAAGCGTTTGCGAAGAACCGATTCGCCATCCGCCCGGCGCTTGACGAGTTCCAGCCGGATCGAATCCGCCGCCTCGCCGCTGGAAAGCGCACAGCGCACCGTCAAGCAGCCGCGCGGGTTGTCCGGGCACGTCATCCCGTCGGCGGAGGATAACAACAAGTGTTCGACGACGGCGCGGGAGGTCGGTTGGTCCATGCTCCGGTGCAAAAAATCAGCCGACCCTTCAATGTAGCGATCCAGCGCTTTGCGGAAAAGTGCCTCCTTGTTGCCGTAGGCGGCATACAGGCTGGGTCGGTTGATCCCCATGGCAGCGGTCAGATCCGACAGCGAGCTGCCTTCGTAGCCTTTCTGCCAGAATACTTTCAACGCGCGATCCAAGGCCTGGTCAACGCAGAAGCTTCTGGGCCTTCCGGGAGAGGCGGAACTACAAGGGGATTTCATACCTACCGATACATTAATCCATTTGACAGTCCATCTCAAGCCGGTATTTATGTACCGTTCGATTCAAAATTCGTCCTTGATCATCACGTCGTAATCCGTACCAGAAGATACAAAAATCAATGAACGCATCCTCTTCAACCCCTTGTCCCGTGACCGGGCACCGTGCCCGAACGGCATTCTCTTCCGATTTGCCCACGCACTGCCGGAAGTCGAACTTTGGGGAAGTTTACGGTCCGGGCGCCCGCCAGGGCAGGCATATCCGGTCCCGCTCCTCGCAGATGACCACGCTCTTCGCCTCCCGTTGGATGGCCGAGAGCGCCTGAATGGCGGCAGCCCCCGTCGCTGACGTTCGGTCTCCCCTGAAATCACATTCATTACCGTCGTGGCCCGGTGAGACGGCCCAGACGCCGCGATGACGACCCGCCCGGATTTCTCTCTACGCTAACTTCTAGACACTGCTTTTTTCATGAACACGCTGCCATCCAATGACACTCTCCACGCGGAGTTTTCCCACCGCGCGACCATGCCAGAGGCACCTTCCTTCAACGGCGATAGTAAAATGACTCTTCCAAGACCGAAGAACCGCCGTTCCGCTGCCTTCGTGTGGGGCCTCGTGGTTCTGGCAGTCATCGCGTGGACGGGCTGGCACTTCTTCGGTGGGGCCAAAGTCGCCGACTCGCACGACACGGCGGCGGCTGCCGGGCCGGTGCCGGTGGGTATGCAAACCGTCACCTCTCAAACCCTGCGCCTCTGGAACGATTTTTCCGGGCGGCTGCGCGCGGTGGATTCCGCCGAGATCCGGCCCGAAGTGAGCGGGCGGATCACCGAGGTGCGCTTTCAGGACGGCCAGAGCGTCAAGGCAGGCGACGTTCTCATGGTCATCGATCCTCGCATCTACGAGGCTGCGGTCGCCCGCGCCCAGGCTCGCATCGCGGCAGCGAAGGCGACGTTGCAATTGACGAGTTCCAACGAGACGCGCGATGCGGCTCTGCTGAAAACCAGGGCCATCTCCCAGCGCGAGTTCGACCAGACGGACAGCGCCAACAACAGCGCCAACGCCGAGTTGCTGACCGCGGAAGCCGATCTGAAAACCGCGCAGGTCGATGTCGATCACGCCTACGTCAAGGCACCCATCTCTGGGCGGGTCAGCCGCGCGGAGTTGACGGCGGGGAATCTCGTTCAGAGCGGAGCCGGCGCGCCGCTGTTGTTGTCCATCGTGTCGGAGAGCGGTATCTACGCCGACTTCGAGGTTGATGAGCAGACGTATCTGGAAACGATCCGCGACACCGCCAACGGCAACGCGCAGGAAGCGAAGATTCCGGTCGAGGTGGTCACTCCCGGCGACGCGGGTCGCACCTACAAAGGGTTTGTGCAAAACTTCGACAACCGGCTTGATCCCGCCTCCGGCACCATCCGCGTGCGCGCCAAGTTCCCGAACACGGACGGGACGCTCGTGCCCGGCATGTTCGTCTCGGTACGGCTCGCGAGCAGTCGTGAGCGCGACCTGCTGGTGATCGCGGACCGCGCCATCGGCTACGACCAGAGCAAGAAGTACGTCTACGTCGTTTCCCCGGCGAACAAGGTGGCCTACCGCGAAGTGGAGCTGGGCCATGAACTCGGCGGCCAACGCGTGGTGCTGAAGGGACTCGCCCCGGGTGAACGGATCGTGGTGGACGGCTTGCAGCGTGTCCGCCCCGACGCCGCCGTGGCACCGAAGGAAGTTGCACCCGTGGCTCCGGTAGCCACGGAAAATATTTCCCAGGCCGATCTTACGGCCCAACCGGCGGAGAAAATCCCATGAACCTTTCGCGTTTCTTTATCGACCGACCCATTTTTGCAGGGGTCATCTCGTTCATCATCTTCCTGGCGGGACTGATTTCTGTTTTTCAGTTGCCCATCTCGGAATATCCCGAGGTGGTGCCCGCGACGATTGTGGTCAGCGCGCAGTTTCCGGGGGCCAATCCCAAGACGATTGCCGAGACGGTGGCCACGCCGCTCGAAGAACAGATCAACGGCACCGAGGACATGCTCTACATGTTCTCGCAGGCGGCCAGCGACGGCACGTTGACGCTGACGATCACCTTCAAGCTCGGCACCGACGCCAATCTCGCGCAGCAGCTTGTCCAGAACAGGGTCAACCAGGCGCTGCCCCGTCTACCCGAAGTGACCCAGCGCATCGGCGTGACCACGATCAAGAGTTCGCCCGACCTGACGATGGTAGTCCACCTGGTCTCCAAGAGCGGTCGCTACGACATGCTCTACCTGCGTAATTATGCGGTCCTCAACGTTAAGGACCAACTCGCAAAAATCTCCGGGGTGGGGCAGGTGCAACTCTTCGGCTCGGGCGACTACGCGATGCGCGTGTGGCTCAACCCGGAACGCGTGGCCGAGCGCGGCCTGACCGCCGACGAGGTCGTGGCCGCCATTCGCAGCCAGAACGTGCAGGCGTCCGCCGGAGTAATCGGCGGGCCGCCCTACCAGCAAGGCGTCCAGGTCCAGGTGCCCATCAACGTGGAAGGCCGCGTGAGCAACCCGGAGGAGTTCGGGGAGATGATTATCAAGCGCACCCCGGACGGCGTGGTCACCCGCCTCAAGGATGTGGCCCGCGTGGAGATCGACGCCGCCGCTTACGGCCTGCGCTCGCTTCTCGACAACCACGACGCGGTGGCCATCCCGATCCTCGCGCTGCCGGGGGCGAATGCCATCCACATCTCCGATCAGGTGCGTGCCACGATGGCCGAACTGAAGAAGGATTTCCCGGACGACGTGGATTACTCCATCGTGTACGACCCGACGGTCTTCGTGCGCGACTCCATCGAGGCGGTCATCCATACCTTGTTGGAGGCGCTCGCGCTGGTGGTGTTGGTGGTCATCCTCTTCCTCCAGACTTGGCGCGCCTCGATCATCCCGCTGCTGGCGGTGCCGGTGTCCATCGTGGGAACCTTCGCCGTGATGAACCTAGTCCACGGTTCCATCAACGCGCTGTCGCTCTTTGGTCTCGTGCTGGCCATCGGCATCGTGGTGGACGACGCCATCGTGGTCGTCGAAAACGTGGAGCGCAACATCCACGAGGGGCTTTCCCCCCACGACGCGACGATCAAGGCCATGAGCGAGGTCACGAGTCCCATCATCGCCATCACCCTCGTGCTCTGCGCCGTGTTCGTGCCCATCGCGTTCATCACCGGGTTGACCGGGCAATTCTACCGGCAGTTCGCGTTGACCATCGCGTTTTCGACGATCATCTCCGCGTTCAATTCGCTGACCCTCAGTCCGGCGCTCGCGTCGATTTTGCTCAAGGGCAACGGCGAGAAAAAGGACGCGTTGACCCGTCTGATGGAAAAGGTGTTCGGGCCTTTTTTCCGGGGTTTCAACCGGGTATTCGAGCGCAGTTCGCTCGGCTACGGCAACGGGGTGCGCGGCATCGTTAGCCGAAAAACGCTTGCGCTCGGCCTCTACGTCATTCTGCTCGCGGGCACGTACTTCGCCTTCTTACGGGTTCCACCGGGCTTCGTGCCGACGCAGGACAAAGCTTACCTCGTCAGCTTTGCGCAACTGCCCGACGGTGCCAACCTGGCGCGCACGGAGAAAGTCATCCGCGAGATGAGTGACATCGCGCTCAAGGAACCGGGTGTGTTGAGCACGGTCGCCTTCCCCGGCCTGTCGATCAATGGCTTCATCAACAGCCCCAGCGCGGGCATTGTGTTCGTGACCCTGAAGCCCTTTGAGGAACGGCCTGGCGCGGAACTGAGCGGCCCGGCCATCGCCAAGAAGCTCCAGGCGAAATTCAACGCGGTGCAAGGGGCGTTCGTCGCGGTTTTTCCGCCGCCACCCGTGCAAGGGTTGGGCACCATCGGCGGGTTCAAGCTCCAAGTGGAGGACCGTGGCGATCTCGGCTACGCCACGCTGGACAACGTCATGAAGCAAGTGCAGGCCAAGGCCGCCACCTCGCCCGAACTCGCCGGGGTTTTCAGTTCCTACCAGATCAACACGCCCCAGATCTTCGCCGATCTGGACCGCACCAAGGCGCAGCAACTCGGCGTCACCGCCCAGGACGTGTTCGACACGATGCAGATTTACCTGGGATCGTTCTACATCAACGATTTCAATAAGTTCGGGCGGACCCATCAAGTCATCGCGCAAGCGGACAAAGCCTTCCGCTCCAAACCGGACGACATCCTCAAGCTGAAGATTCGCAACGCGGCGGGAGCGATGGTGCCGCTGGGCGCGATGATCCGGCTGAGTGATTCCACCGGCCCCGAAAGCGCGATGCGCTACAACGCCTACCGCTCCGCCGACCTGAACGGCGGGGCCGCGCCGGGATTTTCCAGCGGCCAGTCGCAGTCGGCGATCACCCGCATCCTCAAGGAAACGCTCCCCAAAGGAATGAACTGGGAGTGGACAGAGTTGACCTTCCAACAGGAAATCGCCGGCAACACGGCGCTGGTCGTCTTCCCGATCTGCGTGCTGTTGGTTTACTTGGTGCTGGCCGCGAAGTACGAGAGTCTTTTCCTGCCGCTGGCGGTGATCCTGATCGTGCCGCTGTGCCTGCTCTCCGCGATCTGTGGCGTCTGGCTCAGCCAGGGCGACGACAACATTTTCACGCAGATTGGCTTCTTCGTGCTGGCCGCGCTGGCCTGCAAGAACGCCATCCTGATCGTGGAGTTTGCCCGGGAGCTGGAAACGGACGGCAAGGAGACGCTGGCCGCCGCCATCGAGGCCGCCCGCCTGCGGCTGCGCCCGATTTTGATGACCTCGCTCGCCTTCATCATGGGCGTGGTGCCGCTCGTCCTTTCGCACGGGGCAGGAGCCGAGATGCGCCGGGCCATGGGCATCGCGGTGTTCTCGGGCATGTTGGGCGTGACGGTCTTCGGCCTCTTCCTGACGCCGGTTTTTTACGTGGTTTTTCGCACGCTCGAAAAACGAATCACGGGCCGCGTCCGCCCGGTCAACCACAGCCACGGAACTACCGCGCCAATCGAAGAGTTCATCCACCACGACGCGTCGGAACCAGCCTCTGCGAGGTGAGGATTTTTCGTGACCATACCCTCGCATCCATCAGTCAAGATCGTTCTCCAGCGGCGGGTTTTCCGAGGGAATCCAGCAGCGCCAGCAGCGCGCCCGCCGTCCGGCCGCGCGGTCAGACCACCAGCATCTCCCAACGGGCGGCGGGTTCGGGCGAGCGGCATCAGCCTTACACCGCCGGTAGGGCAACCGCGCGGGAAAGCGGGTGCCAGAAGTGCCAGTCCCTCGCCCGCTACTAAGCTCAGCGCATGAGAGAGGTTGTCGGCGGCAGAGCCGAATTTGGCGCGGAAGCCGGCCGCCCGGCAAAGTTGGGTGATCCAGCGGTCCCGTCCCGGCAACTGCTTCCCGAGCGCGCGGACGAAACGCTCGCCAGCGGTCGCACCCATTTCCGCTTCGCTGCGCAGCCTCTGACGTTTGATAGATTCACTTGGCACTTGTGTTCAGATGAACCGATGCCCGGCCTCGCTGGCGTGATCTAAGTAAAGCCGGTTAGCGCGAGGCCGGTGGAAAGCACCACTGACTGTACAGGACGATCCGGTGGATGCTCGACTTGGATCACTGCGCCCGTCTCACCGGTTCTGTGTGCCGGGCAGATGAGAGGGATTGTCAGGCAAGAGCAAGAGCTTGCCGTGCGCCCGCCCGTTCAGGCTGAGATCGAGAGCCGTTCGCCAATCTTCCAGGCCGAAGGTGCGCGCCACGGGCACGCTGAAACGCCCCTCGGCAGCAAGTTGCGCGAAGGGCGCGAGCGCGTCGTAGCGGATGACCACGTTCGGCTCGCGCCCGGTGGTACGCACGCCGAGTCCTTCCTCGTCAAAATCGCTGATACTCATGACCCGGCGAGGATCGCCGTCCACGATCTCGATAAGGTCCGGCAGCAAGCCCGGGGCAAAGGCGGTGTGTAGCACCAGATCGGGCGCTCCCCCCGCGATCTTGCGCACCCGCTCGACCATGCCCTCGCCGTAGGATGTGACCTGCGCACCGAAATCACGCAAGCGGCCCGCAAAGGTCTCGCCAGCGGTGGCGATCACCTGCGCGCCTCTCAGCAGCGCCATCTGTACGGCCGCAAAGCCGGTCATCGTACCTCCGCCATTGACCAAAATGGTCTGGTTGGCGCTCACGCCCAGCAGATCGAGGCTGCGCACCGCCGTTTCGACCGCCATCGGCAACGCCGCCGCTGCCAGGAGGTCCAAGCCTGCGGGAACAGGCTCCCAGACCGCCAGGATTGCGTACTCTGACGCCCCGGCGGTCGGCTGGCCCAGGAAATCAGGAACGCCGAAGACGCGGTTGCCCACCCCGACGTCAGTGACGCCCTCGCCGAGGGCATCCACGCTGCCGGACACATCCAGTCCGATCCCGCGCGGCAGGGTGGCGGGCATGAAGCCTCGGCACAGCGTCCAGTCGGCGGGGTTGAGTCCGCACGCATGGACCCGCACCCGGATCTGGTTCGCCTTGGGGCTGGGGACGGCGGCTTCCTCCAGGCGCAGCACGTCGGCTGGCTCGCCGTAGCGGTGGAGGCGCAGGGTTCTCATGGTGATAGCAGGTTCAAGATGGGCTATGAGGAGGCACTAACGGAAATACTCCGGACGATTGATATCGCGGATCAGGCCGGGTTCCTTGGGCACCCATCCCAGGTGCGCGCGGGTTCGTGCGCTGGCCGCCGGACCGTTGCCAGCGACCCACATGGCCAGGGGACCGAAGTGTCCGGCGGCTTCTTCAAGAGAAAGGGACCGGGTCGGCACGCCCAACTGCTCGCCGATGGCCTGGGCAATCTGCCGGAACGGTACGCCCTCGTCGGCCACCGCGTGGAAAGGGCCGCCCTGCGCGCCCTGCTCCAGCGCGAGCCGGAAGACGCGCGCCGCGTCGAGCCGGTGCACCGAGGGCCAGAGGTTCTCGCCATTGCCCACGTAAGCAGAAAAGCCCTTCTCGCGCGCGATGGCTGCCAGCATCGGCACGAAGCCGTGCCGCTCGCCCACACCATGCACCGAGCGTGGCAGCCGCACCCAGGTGGCGCGCATGCCCTTGGCGGCGATGGCCAAGCCCGCGTGCTCTGGAGCGCGGGGAAACTCCGGGATGATCGGGGCAAGCGGCCCGTCCTCGGTGAAGGTCTCGCCCGCAGGCAAAAGACCAAAGCCGCTCGTGATGATCACCGGCCGGTCGGACCCGACGTAGACCTCACCGAAAGTCTCGATGGCTCGCTGTTCTTCCCGGGCCATCTCGACGATCCTGGAGAAGTCGAGACCGAAGGCGAGGTGGATGACGCCATCCGCTTGGGAGGCGGCCCGCTTGAGCGTTTCCAGATCGCCGACCGAGCCGAGCAGGGGTTCCGCGCCCATGGCCCGCAACGCCTCGGCTTTCGGCTCGGAGCGCACGAGGCCAACGACTTGGTGGCCAGCCGCGATCAATTCAGGAATGAGGGCTGATCCCACCCACCCGTTTGCACCGGTCACAAAGACACGCATTATCATTTTTCCTTTCGAGGTTCTCTTGTTTTCGGCTGGTTCCTTCCCATAGATCTCTCGACCCTTGTGAGGGGCAAGCAGCTATGCTAACGTTTGTTATGTCAGTTTCTGACTCTAAAACGTAATGACAGCAACTGTCAAATCGGATAAATTAAAAAAATGCCCCGCAACGGAGAACCAGCGCGCCGACGCTTGCAGCAAGCCGCCATCGCGTTGTTCTGCGAGCGCGGCTATGACCAGACCACGACCGCCCAGATTGCCGCGAGGGCCGGTGTGACCGAGCGCACCTTCTTTCGCCACTTCGCGGACAAGCGCGAAGTGCTCTTCGACGGCCAGGAGAAGCTGCGCGAACTGCTGACCGGTGCCATCGCCAAGGCTTCCGCAACGCTCCAGCCGCTGGAAGTCTTGTCCTGTGCATTTCGCTCGCTCGAGCAACTCTTGGAAGATAACCGGCCCTTCTCTCTCCCGCGCCAGCAGGTGATCGACGTTACTCCCGCGCTGCGAGAACGCGAGCTAACGAAAGTGGCGGCTCTCGCCGAGGTGCTAGCCCTAGCGCTACGACAACGCGGCGTGGACGAGCGGCTGGCGGCCCTGGCGGCCCAGACCGGCATGGCGACCTTCCGTTACGCGGTTGCGTCCTGGTTCGCCGATCCGGCGAGCGGGTTGGGTACTCACCTGGACCGCGCCTTTGACGAACTGGACGGGCTGGCCTCGTCGTTCTCCACGAGGAAAGTGCGACGTCGCCGGTGAAAGGCCATGCTGTTTACCGCTTTCGATTGGACCCGCTCCACCAAATGCCGGGACTGAACATCCGAGAGAGCCAGCGGATGCACTATAAAGGGACGCGTTCGATATTTTGGAACCAACCGGGCGCTCCAATCCTTGGCTTTATCCCTCGGGAGCCATCCCCATCATTTCGCCGTCTGCATGGGGTGTGATGTCAGACGAACATGCCAAGGAGGCCGGTCAGCGATAGACTGTCTTGCCACCGCTGCTTGGCGCGTCCCACGTCGTAAGACTCGGTCGAGGAGCGGATTTCCCGCGTGCCCCCGAAGTATTTGCCGCTGGTTCCTGCCAGTGCGGAATCGAGCACCAAGCGTGCGAGGGCAGCACCCGATTCCGCCGGAGTATGGATGTTGGGGGAAAGCAGCCGACGCAGCAGCGGGATGATACGCGGCAGGACATGGTGCCACAGGAAGCGCAGCGGTACCGCCCCTTCACGTACCAGGCCGGTGCCGGGCATCAGTCCGGGGTCAAAGGCGTTGACCGTCACGCCCGCAGGCAACCGGCCAGTCAGTGCGTGGCTAAAGTAAACGTTCGCCAGCTTGGAAGTGGTGTAGCTGCGTTGGTCGATCTTCGTCGGGGAGTCCTTGGCGGCAAGCGGGCCCAAGATTCCCTTGGCCAAAGCGGCCGGGTCGTTCCATGCGGGCGCGGGCATGCCGGTCTTCTGGGCGGGATCGTGTGTGCCGCTGGCGACCACCGCGATGCGTGCAGGCGGAGCCAACCGGGGCAGCAGGAGGTTGACCAACAGGAAGTGACCGAGGTGATTGACCCCGAAGGTACGCTCGAAACGCTTGGAGTTGTTTATGATACATTCCGTCACGTCGCCAAAGGTTCATTTGCCTGAAAGGAGGCTGGCTCGCCTGCGGCGTTTGGACGCTCGGTAGTGTTCAAGTGCTCTTTCATCCGGTTCTCGGCTACCGAGAGAAGGGTTGTCTTCTGGCTGATCCATTTTTCCTTGCCACTGGCGGAAGTGTGGGCATAGTAACGCTGGTTCTGGTGCCTGTAGGGGAGCTGGACCTTGGTTGGCGTCCAAGTCAGCATCTTATCCGCGTCAGTTGGCATGAGTTTGCAACTCCCTGCTATAATGACCGCATAAACGCCAAACGGGGTGCGGAGTGCCTTCTGTAAGCACCTCGAAATGAACAGGAAGAGTGGCTGAGCTTGGTTTAAGGCACTCGACTCGAAATCGAACGTGGGGTTAAACTCACCGTGGGTTCGAATCCCACCTCTTCCGATCCCTTCATTTTCAAGCACTTACTACAATTTAGCGGCCTGACTTACAACAGAATCTACAACAAGTTATTTTTGTCGATGTTGTCTTGCAGTGTTTCAGTTGTCATCCGATGGGGTCAAATCCGTCTTGCGCGGACAATGTAATCGACCACCAAATCACCCGGCTTGTCCTTGAAGATCCCGGTGACTGTCAGGATGATCGACTTCACACTTCGTCGGCCGTGACCACGACTCTAAAGTCAATGTCCAGCGCCTCGAAGTGCCGCCTCCCACATCGCACCTTATCGGCCTCGCTGTTGCGTAGTTTCAGGAAATCCTTCGTGCCCTTGGTCTCCCTGACCAGATACAAGGTGGCCGCGTCGTGCTTGAGGATGGCCCAGTCCGGGTTGTACGTGCCGATTGGCGTGTCGATCTGGAACCAGGCCGGCAGCTTCACGAACAGCCGGATGTCCGTGCGCTCATCGAGCTTCTCGGCAAAGGCGCGTTCGACCTCCGAGTCATACACGATGGCGTCGTAGATCGAATGCCGCACTTCCAGCCGGTTGTTCAAATACCCGATGATCTCCTTGTCCTCGAACTGCCGCACGCTCCACTCCTGCCCGTCGATCCGCTCGTACTTAATCCCGTCGATCATGAAGCGGTGCAGTTCGTTCTTGAGGATCGCCGTCACCGCATCCAGGAAAGCCTGTGGGTTCACCAAGAACTCGTCCAACCGCCCCGACCCCACTAGCGTCCGCACGATGGTCGAGCGCGTCAGTTCGGTCTCGTTTTGCAAATAGGCGATCAGGTTGGGCAACTCCCCGCGAAACACCACCTGCTGCTCGCCCTGCCGCAACACCGTGGCGACCACGCCCCGGTTGGTCAGGTCCACCCGCGACTCGTTGAACGTCACCGTCACCGGCTGCACCGCCGCCATCTTCCCGATGCTCCGCGCCGCCGCCGCGATTAACTCCTCCGTCGGGTACGTCACCGCGAACCGCGTCTTCGGCTGGATGCGCCGCCACAGTTCCACAAACTCCGGCGTCAGCGTCACCTCCTTCTTGAAACGCAGCTTCTTCCCGTCCGTGTCCCGCTGCACGAACCGCTCCGTCTGGTACGAGCGCAGCACGTCCACGACCTCCCCCTTCAGGTGCGCCAACTCCTCCGGCAGCCCCAGGTCCATCTCGTCTGCCTTCGCCGCGGCAAACTTCTTCGTGATCCGCCCCTGCGCGTCCACCCACCCGCGCCGCGCCAACTCCTCCCACACCGCCGCCGACTTCTCCCTTCCCAGCAACCGCGCCTCGCCCGCCTCCCCTTCGCCGACCACCAGCTTCGCAAACACCCCCCGGCCCACCTTGCCGAACGTCACCCCACAGTCCTGCTCGTATTCCGTCTGGAGCCCCCGCGCGAACTCCTCGTAACTCTCGTTGGCCACCACCGTGAGCTTATTAATATTTTCATCCACCACGCGCTCGCCGTCCTGGTTCACCGGCAGGCGCAAGCCCCGCCCCAGTTCCTGTCGCTTCTTCGTCATGCTGCCGGTCTCGTTGAGCGTGCAGATCTGGAAAACATTCGGATTATCCCAGCCCTCCCGCAACGCCGAGTGGCTGAAGAGGAACCGCAGCGGCTCCTCCATCGACAACAGCCGCTCCTTGTCCCGCATGATCAGATTGTAGACGTCGTCGTCCGCCAGCGTCGCCCCGTTGGTGTCCTTCACCACGCCGCGTTTGTCCTTGGCAAAATACCCGTCGTGCAACGCCCCCACCGGCCCCGTCCACGCCACGCCGCCGAACCGCTCCTCCGCCGCCAGCGCGCGGTACGCCGCCTCGAACTCCCGCGCGAACATCCCCGCCGCCGCCTTTCCCTCCTCGTCGTACGCCCGGTAGTTCGCCACCCGGTCGATGAAGAACAGAGTCAGCACCTTCAGCCCCTTGCCGAGGAGTTGCCGTTCCTTTTCCAGATGCTTCTCCACCGTGCGCCGGATCTGCTCCTTTTGAATGTCCGCGCGCACCCCGCCCTGCTCCTGCCCGAGCCCCAGCCGCCGGCCGTTGTTGAACTGCACGAACTCCTCGCCCGGCGTCGCGTTGATCTCCGTCACCACGTAGCCGTCCCGGTACGCTTCCCGCCCCTCCGAGAGCACGAACAAATCCGCCCGGCTCGTCACCGTCACCGGCTTTGCCTTCACGCCCGCCGTGCCCTGCGTGTGGATCAGGAGCTTCGCCTTGATCCCTTTCTTGTTGTCGATGCTCGTCACCTTCACGTAGGCGTTGTTCTGCGCGCTGCCGGCCGTCACGCTGGCCACCACGATGCCTTTGACCAGCCGCATCTGGTACGCCCGGATCGGGTCCAGCTTGTAGACCAACTCATACGGATGTCGGTGCGTCGCCGAGTACCGTAGGCAGCACAACGGGCGCAGGCTCTGCACCGCCGTCTGCGCCTTCTCCGTGCTGTCCACGCTCTGCGGCTCGTCGATGATCACCACCGGGCGCACCGCCTGGATAAACTCCAGCGGCTTGCGCCCCGAGAGCCGGTCGTTTTCGTTGTTGATCACCGTCGTGTCCTTGTTGAACGCGTCGATGTTGATCACCATGATCTGCACCGCGTTGCTCACCGCGAACTGCCGCAGCCGGTTCACCTTCCTCGAATCGTACACGAAACTCTCCGCCTCCACGTGGTTGTAGAGCGCCTGGAAGTGTTCCCGGGTGATTTCCAGGTTCTTGAGCACGCCCTCGCGGATCGCCACGCTCGGCACCACGACCACGAACTTCTTGAACCCGTACTTGCGGTTCAGCTCGAAGATCGTCCGCAGGTACACGTACGTCTTGCCCGTGCCCGTCTCCATCTCCACGGAGAACTGCGGGCAGTCCCACGCGACCGTCGCCGCCTTGCCGTCCGTGCTCTGGACGACGAGCGCGTCCCCGGGCCGCGCGACCTCGATCTCGTTGCGCTCCTGCACGGCGCGGGTGTTCTTGTGCAAGGTCGCCTCGTTGAGCCGCAGGGCGTTGCCCACCCCGAGTTCCGTGCGGGTCTGGCCGCCGAACAGCTCGGTGTCCATCGTCTGGAAGATCACCGAGTAATCCGGCCGCTCCAGCGGCTGGCCGTCGAAGAGGTCCACCACCGCGGCGACCGCGTCGATCTGGTAAGGCTGCTTGGCGTCGAACTGGATTTTCATGGCGCGGGCGCACGCGGCGCGTCAGACGGTCTGGAACTTCGTGACGCCGCGCGTCTTCATGGTCTGGACGGCGTTGGTCTTGAGCGCGTCCTGGCCGGCGAAGCCCTCGTCCAGGCAGACGACGCGCGCGGGCGTGGGCTGCCGGTCGGCCATGGCGCGCAACACGTCTTCGGAGAGGTCGCGTTCCAGGCACAGGAGCAGGTCGCCCCCGGCCACGCTGTAGACGGTCCGGCCCGCGAGGGAGAGGGTTTCGACGGGGGCGGTCAGGGGGTAGCCGCTCTTGAGCAGGAGTTCGTAGAGGAGGTCCTCGGGGCCGCGCCCGTCCACGAGGTGGTGGACGTGGAGTTCGAGTTGGGCGCGCAGGGCGTCGGCGTCGGTGGCGGCGCGGCCGTCCCAGGGCAGGAAGTTGGAGGTGTCCAGCTTGAAGACCTTGAAGCCCCGGTCGGGCTTGGCGGCGGCGTCCGTGGTCAGGGCAAGCTGGCCGTCGTTAGCGGCGTCGAGTTTGCCGATGACCCGGCGCACGCGCTCCTTGGTGATGTCGGCGATGGTGGGGTAATCCGTCCGGCCCGTCGGCTCGGGGAGTTGGACGAGGATAAACTTTCGGTTACCGCCGTCCTTTGCGTTCAGATCAAGCACCGCTTGTCCGGTCGTTCCACTGCCCGCAAAGAAGTCGAGCACGAGCGCGTCCTTGTCGCAGTACAGCAGAAATTTTTCGATCAAGCCGACCGGCTTCGGGAAGCTGAATCCTGCCGTGTCGAGTCCCAACAACCCAACGTCGTCCGTGCCAACCCGGGTATATGGACCTTGCAAGATGGAAAAGGGTTTTGCATTTCGGACCTCGCCTTCTTCGTTTTTAAGATATTGCTTGTAATCCACTATCCAACGCTCGCTTTTCTTGCTGATAACAAGCTCGTCATTGGCAAGCGCCGCCTTCACACGTTCCGCGGACCACTGCCACTGCTTGTCCGGCCAGATTTCGTGACCCTGCCAGTGAATCGGAAACTTCAGATTGGGACGCTCGTCCATGCTGGTCGTCGCCAGCGGCTGAGTTCTGAACGGCCCTCTTACCTCGTGCTTGGAATCTTTGTATTTGTAGTATTTGAGGACGGCAGGATCAGGCGGTAGTTCCAAAGCGCCCAGTGCGTCGATGCTCTTTGCCACGACAAGCACGTACTCGTGCAGACCGACTACATGTTTTACCTTGGCTCCCCCGCCGTAGCCCTTTTGCCAAACTACGACGCTGACAATATTTTCCTCGCCAAATATCTCCTCGCAAATCTTGCGCAGGTTATCGACTTCGTGGTCGTCGATGCTGATGAAAACAAGGCCGTCATCCCGAAGAAGGTTCCTCGCCAGATACAGCCGGGGATACATCATGTTCAACCAACGGGAATGGAACCGCCCGTCCGTCTCCGGGTTCGTCGAAAACGCCTTGCCCGCCGCGTCGGTCTGCCCGGTGTAACGCAAATACGTCTCCAGGTTCTCCGCGTAGTTGTCGGGATAGATGAAGTCGTTGCCCGTGTTGTAGGGCGGGTCGATGTAGATCATCTTCACCCGCCCCAGATAACTCTTCTGCAAGAGCTTGAGCACTTCCAGGTTGTCGCCTTCGATCACGACGTGGCCCGTCGCGTCGAACTCCACCGACTCCCCGCGCACCGGCCGCAACGTCGCCCGGCTGGGCGTCTGGATGTTCGTGAAACACGCCGCCTTGCCCGGCCAGTTCAACCCGTAACGCTCCTTGCCTGCGTCCACGCTGTCGCCCAACGCCCGGCGCAACCGCTCCCAGTCCACCTGGCCGCCTTCGCTGACGGCTTCCGGGAACGCCCGGCGCAGGAGTTCACGGCGCTCCGCCGCCACATCAGCGGAAAGCAGGGGGAAGGGTTCAGGGAGTTCGGCCGCAGTCATACGGCCTCGTGTTAGCGGTTCCAGGCCGTTTTGTCCAGATCGCCCCTCTGTGCGCCTGTAGGTCCAAACCCTCAGAAAATCATCGAAGAACGCGGCGGCGCGACTATGATGTTCACTGATCCCCATGAATCCCGACGAGTCACAGCCTGATTTTTTCCAGCATGGCACCCGCTGGGTGCGGGCAGATTTCCATCTGCACACGCGTGCGGACAAAAAGTTTAAGTACACCGGGGAGCCCAATTCGTTTGTGAGGGACTACGTCGCACGGCTCGTGGCGGAGGACGTGCGGGTTGGTGTGGTGACCAACCACAACCTCTTCGATTGGGAGGAATTTCGTGCGTTGAGCAAGGCGGCCCGGAAAGCGAACATTTTCCTTCTGCCGGGCGTGGAACTCTCTGTGGACGACGGCCGAAGCGGCACGCACGTCCTAGTCGTTTTCGACCCGGACACTTGGCTGGACCGTCCGCAGAGCAAGGACTGGATCAACGCATTTCTTGATGCCGCCTTCTACGAAACCGACGTGTCCCACCGGGACAACGAGAACCAACCGTGTGCTTGGGGCCTGAAAGATCTTCTTCAGGAATTGCACACCCGCCGCCAGAAAAATGGGCGCGACAGCTTCGTGGTTCCGGCCCATGTCGAGGATCGTTGCGGACTGTTTTCCGACGAGGGACGGGGACGGGTGATCGGCTTGGCGCAGAGCACGCTGTTCCGCGAACATGTCCTCGGTCTTCAAAAGGTGCGCACTTTCAGCAAGCTCCCGGTCTGGAAGGAGTGGTTGGGCAACGACCTGCCGGCATTCGTGGAAGGATCGGACCCCGAGAACATGGCGGAAGTCGGCAGTGCCCACGAAAGTGGCGGGGAAGAGAAGCGCTGCTACCTGCACGTCGGCGCATTCAGCTTCGACGCGGTGAAGCTGGCGCTGCTCAATCACCGGCAGCGCGTGGCCCCGGATAAGCCCGGCCTGCACCACGCGCACATTCACACCTTCATCGTGGAAGGCAGCGGCCGGGACGGCGTGCAGACGACCTGGCACCTCAACTGCGGCCTGAACGCGCTCATCGGCATCCGGGGCAGCGGCAAATCCACCCTGCTCGAACTCATCCGCTACGGGCTGGGCATGGAGTTAAAGGGGTTCTGGGGCAACGAGGCGGCGGACGGCGACTACAAACGCGGGCTCGTCCAGAGCCATCTGGGCAGCGGCGGTCGGGTACGCATCCTGATCCGTTGCCAGCACGGCAACGAACACGAGGTGCGCCGCATCTACGGTGAAACGCCAAAAGTCTACCAGGACGGCGCGCTGCGGACCGACCTGCGGCCCCTGGGCAGCCTCCTGGACGTGCTCTACTTCGGCCAGAAGGACCTGAGCGAACTCGGCCGGGAGGAACGCAACCCGGACCTCATTGAAAAATTCTACGCCGAGGACCTGCGCGAGGCGCGCGAGGCCACGAAAGCCCGCGCGGAGGAGGTCCGAGAGTTGGCGACGCGGCTGTCGAAGCAGAGTTTTTCGCTGGAGCGGCGCGGGGAGTTCCAGAGCAACCGCGCGAGCGCGGAACAGGGCCTGCGGGTGTTCGAGGACAAGAACGTCGCCGACAAGCTGCGTCGGCAGGTGGCCTTCCAGCACGACCTTTCGTTGCTGGAAGAGATGCGTCACTCGTTGTCTGGCTTCGAAGAACAGTTGCGGGACCTGCAGGACGAGCGGGTTGAGGATTTCTCGAAATTCGCGGCGTCCAATTCCACGGAAAACCCGGCGGAAATCGCCCGCGCAAAAGAGATCCTGGAGCCGGCCCGGGTCGTCTTGCAGCATCTGACCGAAGGCGTGGGAACGCTGGGGAAGGTCGGGAGGGAACTGTTTGGTTTGCGCATGGCCCTCAAAGCCAAGCAGCAGACCCTGGACGAGGAATTCGCCGCGATCCGCCGGGAGATCGGCGAGACGGACGGGCACCTTAACCCCGACCTTTACGTGGACCTGCAACGCCGGTTACGCACGGCCCGGCAGTCGCTGGAGGAACTCGATAAGCAGGAGGTAGTCAAGCAGAAGGGGCAAACCGCCCTTGCCACCTCCATGGAGACGCTCCGAGAGGCGTGGCGCGAGGAATACCAGGTCGTGCAGCGGCGCGCGGAGGAGGTGAACGTCCGGGACCTGCCCATCCGGCTGGAAGTACGCTACCGGGACAACAAGGACCGGTTTGCCGCGTACCTGCGCGACCTCGTGCAAGGCACGGGCATCCGGGCGGACACCGTGGCGCGGGTGGCGGCGGACTTCGTTGATCCCATCGCGGTTTACCAGGCATTAGAGGCCAACGACGACCTGTGGCAGAAGGCGGTGCCGATGGGAAGTTCCCGACAGAATTTCGAGGCTCGTATCCGGGGGAAGCTGGCGGAGTTTCTGACCTTCCGGGTGCCGGATCGGCTGGAGTTGACCCTGCGCGGGAGGCCCTTGGCAAAACAATCCCTCGGACAGCGGACCTCCGCGCTGGTGCTCTTCCTGTTGGAGAAAGGCGGGTACGACCTGTTGCTCATCGACCAACCGGAAGACGATCTGGACAACCAGACGATTTATCAGGATGTGATCAAACGGCTGCGGGAGTTGAAGCACAAACATCAATTTGTTTTCGCCACGCACAACGCGAACATTCCTGTACTTGGCGAAGCGGAGATGGTGGCGGCTTGTGCCTATGTGGCCGACGGGGACAAGTCCGGGATGACGGTGCAGGAAGGTTCCACGGACAAGCACGACATCCAGCAAGCTATCATCTCGGTGATGGAAGGCGGCGATGAGGCGTTCCGGCTCCGCAACCAGATTTACGAACAGTGGAGGCACTAAATGGATGCGCTGGAAGTCATTGAGGCCATCGGCCGCGGGGAGGACAGCCGGCACCAGTTCAAGCGGCAGTTCGACAGCGCCAAGCAAGCAGCGGCGGAGATGGCTGCCTTCGCGAACAGCGAAGGAGGCCTTATTTTCCTTGGGGTGGACGACGATGGCACGATTCCGGGTCTGACGCCGGAAAGGATCCGACAGCAAAACCAGTGGATCGCCAACGCGGCGACAGAAATCATTCGCGGCCCGATCAGTCCACGCACCCAAAACCTCACCTTGTCAGGTGGGCAGACCGTGATGGTCGTGACGGTGGACGAGGGCAATAACAAGCCGTACATCGACAACGACGGCGTGACCTGGATGAAGGTGGGCTCCGACAAGCGGAAGGTCGTGGCAAGGGAAGAGTTGCGCCGGCTATTCCAGGAAAGCGATCTGCTCCAGGCCGACGAGATCCCGGTGCGCGGGTGCAATGTCTTTCAGGTGAATGAAGGGGTGTTCGCGCGGTACTTCGAGGCACGCTACCACGAGAGTTCTCCGGGGATGATGTCGGCAGGTTACGACGGCTTGCCGGAGAATTTGAATCTTGCCCGCGACGGGGAGTTGAATCTTGCGGGACTACTCCTTTTCGGCAAGGACCCGCAGCGTTTCAAACCGGCGTTCGTGGTCAAAGCGGTCCGCTTTGTCGGTGTGCTGGACACGGGTACGGAGTACCGGGACAGCGAGGACTTCAGCGGGCGGTTGGACGAACAGTTCAAGGGGGCGATGGGTTTCCTGAGGCGCAACCTGCCGGGAGAACAGGGGGAACAATCGTTTAATTCACAGGGAACCAAGCCGGTGCCGACGGCGGTGTTCGAGGAACTGCTCGTCAACGCGATCTTGCACCGCAACTACCTGCTCAACGCCCCGGTGCGGCTGTTGTTCTTCGACGACCGGATCGAGATCATCAGCCCGGGCGCGTTGCCTAATCACCTGACGGTCGAGCAAGTCCGGCGCGGCAACTCTTCGATCCGCAACGCGGTGCTGGTGTCGTTCGCGGCCAACGGGCTGCTGCCCTACCGGGGCATTGGCACCGGGGTGCGCCGAGCGCTGGAGTTGTATCCCGGCGTCGAGTTCGAGAACGATCCGGTCGGACAGTTGTTTCGTGTCACAATCCCGTTGCCGCCGGGACTGTTTCCCTGAAGAAACTTGCTGGCAGGTTTGAGAAAATGAGTTTCGTGGCGGTCACGGATCATTAGAATCTGTTGGCAGGGAATTGCCAATCTTGTCTGCCAACCGTCGCAACACTCCGGCCAGACCCCGGCGAAAACGGGAAGCCAGTCCCGAGCTTGTCTCACGCGGCAGGGTTGGCTGCACGGTGAACTTGGGCTGATCGGCCCTTTCCGGGGCTGAGTCGCGTGTGTCTACCGGCAGTTCTTCCAAGGCAAACTCCTGGATCAGTTCCTCCGAGAGTGCCATTTCCTCTGTGGTAAGAACGGGTTCCAGAATCACAGTTTCCTGTGCCTGATTTTCGCTAGGTTCAGCTTCGGGAGCTTGTTCAAATGGCAGATCGGACGGATTCATTGCCGGAGAGGCTGGAGGAACCTCAACCTGTTCGATCATCGATGACAGTTCGACTTCATCCGTCTCTGGCTCCGCCGCCGTTGACGACGAGATGCTTTCCATGGGCTGGCCGAGGTTCCTCCAATATTCCGCCCTCTGTCGATTGCGGGAGCAACCTTCGCCAACCTCGTAGAAGAAGGCGAGACGCTGTTGGGCCGGTTGGTGGGAAGCATTGGCAGCCTGCAACATCCAGGCGAAGGCCGTTTTCAGATCCCCACTCAAGTAAAACTCGTTGGCGAGTTCAAACCGAGCTTCGGCAACCCCAGCCACGGCAAAGCGACGCAACCATTTTCGTTCGCTGGAGGTGTGGACGAAGGCGAAGCGATTGTTGAAGAGTTCCTCCAAACGGGAAGACGCAAACTTGAAACCTTGCGCTGAAGCCATGCCCAAGAGCCGGACGCTTTCATCCAGACCGTCCTTCATGCGCGAAAAGCGTTCACCGAGCATCCACTGAGCCCGCGCCTCGCCGGCTTCGGCCGCTTCGACAACGAGAAACAGCCCGTCTTGGTTGAGGTCTTCCCGTTCATCAAGGTCGACGGAACCATTGGCGGTGTTCACCAGACGCAGGCCGAGAATCCAGAGACGCTCGCCGTTGCCCAAAGCGGCCGCTTGCAGGAACGCACGGTCAATCTGGCGAAGCTCTCGCCATGCTACTTCGGAAAGTTCTTCGCGGAAGAAATCGCGCACCGCAGAATAAATCTGCCCGGGTAAGAGATGTCCCGAGTCAACAGCTTCCTCGATCAGAACCGAGAAAGGTGTGTCATCCAGATCGTCGAAGAGAGCTGCTTGCGCAGCTTCTTCCAGATAAGCGTGTTGACCGAAGAACACGGTCAGATACGGGATGACCCGGTCAAACGGAGTGTCTTCAGGCAACGGTCCCATTCAACGGATCCTCCAGCGGATAGTGAAAAGCGGCGTCCGGCCTTCGTTGCGTTCCAGTTTTCGTTCCACCTCTTCCATGAGGGTGTCCTTTTGCTTTTCGATGTCACGGGCAGCGTCCTCGTACTCCTTCCAGGCCTCGTCGCGGCGAGATTCACGCTGGCGGCGCTCGCGTTCCAGGCGGAGCTTTTCGGGGAGGTTCGGGGCGGAACGGGCGGAGCGTTTGAGTTCTTTGATCTGGTCTTCGAGTTCGCGCAAAGTCAGGCGGAGCGTGCTGCGGCGGTCCTCTCCCCAGCGGTCGAGCTTTTCGAGTTCCTGGTCGAAAAGGCCCGTGTTCTTCGTGTCGAGGCGCTGGAGCAAGAGGGCGTGCTGCGCGGCGATGGCGGCGGCAAGAGATGCCAGCACGCTGGGGTCCGGCGCGGAGAGGAGGAATCCCTCCTCGGCGGGGAGGCCGAACAGGCGCTGGCACTGGTCGGGGTCGAGGGACTGTCCGTCGTCGGTGACGGCGGCGAAGAGGACGTGTTCCTCCACCTCCAGTGCACTGACCGAAGCGAACACGGCGCTCAGCCAGCCGGACCGGCCGACGAGCGGGGCCAGCACGGCGATCTTGCGCTGGCTGGCGGAGAGGTCGAAGACGAGTTCGGCGGGTTTGAGGCCGGTCGCCTTGCATTGCGCGATGATGCGCTGGGCGAGCGGGTGGCCGACGCGGTAGGTGTTGGCGTCTTCGACGTGGCGGCCCGCGCGGTACGGCCCCATGTGGATGGGTTCATCGGGAAAGGGGTTGCGCGTGAGGGTGAAGGCGTTCGATCCGTCGGCGGCGAACCGGGCGTGGGGCGCGAGGAACCAGCGGGTGAGTTGCCAGAGCCAGTTTTCGTAGCGGTCCAGGTACTCGGCACTGGTGCGCTGGCGCAGGCGGAGCTTCTCGTGGACCTCCTCGTCGAAGTTTTCCAGCAACTCGCGCCGGGCACGCTGGACGCGGTCTTCGATCTGCGGTTCCAAGTCGCGCTGGAGCTGGTCGAACTCGAACTCGATCTGACCTTCCGTGCGGCAACGCTGGTAGATTTCGACGATGCGTTTCTCGAAGTCGATGCCGCTCTCGATGGCCCCGAGCACCTCGTCGCTGGCCCCGAAGACGCCGTTGAAGAGGCGGAACTTCTCATCGAGGAGC
Organism: uncultured Chthoniobacterales bacterium; assembly: GCA_964236475.1. Lineage (GTDB taxonomy): Bacteria > Verrucomicrobiota > Verrucomicrobiia > Chthoniobacterales > SZAS-18 > CAHJWO01. The sequence continues at coordinate 12,783 of CAXSED010000021.1, read as the reverse complement.
TGGAACACGCGCTGGTCGGCAGCGTTGGCCTTGTTGAGGAAGTTAACGACGACGACATCGTGCTTCTGGCCGTAGCGGTGGCAGCGGCCGATGCGCTGTTCAATGCGCTGGGGATTCCAGGGCAGATCGAAGTTCACCACGAGCGAACAGAACTGAAGGTTGATGCCTTCGGCGGCGGCCTCGGTGGCAATCATGATGGCCGCCTCGTCGCGGAAGTAGTCCACCAGGGCGGCGCGCTTGTCGGCGGTGGGCGAACCGCTGACGCGGTCGGTGCCAGCGTGGCGGGCGAGCCAGCGGGCGTGGATCTCGCGGGACTGGGGGTCGTTGTTCGTGCCGTTGAAGAGCACGGCCTGGCCGGCGAACTCCGTTTGCTCCAACACCCGGCGCAGGTAGTCCTGGGTGCGGACGCTCTCGGTGAAGATGATAGCCTTCTCACTGCCGCCGTTTTCGCGGGCACGGGCGAAGCCGTTTTTGAGCGCGGTCAGGAGAACCTCGCCCTTGGAGTTTTTGATGATGGAGCGCGCCAGTTCGGAGAACTCGCGCAAGGTAGCGATTTCTTCGCGGACCTCGACGAGTTCATCGGGCGTGTAGGGGCGGTCCTCGCGGACACGGTTTTCCGTGCTTTCGTCGTCCCACTCGTCTTCGAGTTCGTCGTAGTTCTCGAAGTCGCCGAGCAGGTCGGCGGGCGGGTCCTGGACGTTTTCCTGGCGGCGGGCGGCTTCTTCGAGTTTGTCCGCCAAACCATGCAGGGTGCCGGAGATGGCGTAGGTCGAAGAGGCGAGGAGCTTGCGCAGGATCAGCGTCATGAGCTTGCGCTGCTGGGAAGGCAACGCGAAGAGACTCGGGCGCTGGAGGTATTCCGAGACGAGATCGTACAGGCGCTGTTCGTCGTCGGAGGGGTAGAATTCCTGGGTGACCGGGATGCGGTTGGTGAACTTGATGTATTCGAGCACCTGACGGCGGAGGGTGCGTTTGCAGAGGGGCTGGAGGCGTTTTTTGAGTTCCAGGAAATCCTCGGTCCCGGTCAGGCGGCCGTACTGCGCCTTGAAGCTCTTGAGGTCGCCGAACGCGAACTCGTCGACGATGGAGACCAAGCCGTAGAGTTCGAGGAGGGAGTTCTGGAGCGGGGTGGCGGTGAGGAGCGCCTTAGGGGCGGCGGCGACGGCGTTCTTGATCGAGTTGGCGATCTTGTAGACGTTGCGGAGCCGGTGAGCCTCGTCGATGACTACTAGGTCCCACCCGGTCTGCGCGACGTAGGGTTCCTTGCTGCGGGCAAACTGGTAAGAGCAGATGATGATGGCGTCGGCCTGGCGGAAGGGATTGAGATTGCCAGCCTTAATTTGTACGTTGAACGAGCGGGCTTCCAGAATCACGGAAGGCAGGAAAAATTTGTCGGCCAATTCCTGGCTCCATTGTTTGCGGAGGTTGGAGGGAACGATGATCAGCAGTCGACGTTTTCGTTCAGCCCACCGCTGGGATAGCAGAATGCCCGCCTCGATGGTCTTACCCAGACCCACTTCGTCCGCAAGGATAGCCCCCTTCGACAAGGGCGACTGGAAGGCGAAGAGAGCGGCCTCAACTTGGTGGGGATTCAGATCGCCTTGGGCATCGGACAAAGACGCCGCCAGTTTGCCCACGCTGTCCGACGGGCACCGCTTGGTTAGTTCGTGGGCGAAATAGGTGGCATGATAGGGAGTGTTCATCCGGGAAAACCGTTCGCGTTTGTCGTTTTAACCTGAAAGTTCCCATCAGGACAAGATGCGGGTCACGGCGTCAGTTGTGTGGACGTAGGAAGAGTCCCATCATTCTGCGTTCTACCCGAGTCTAGCCGCACGCGACTGATTTGTGCGTTGGCGGTGTGGTTTCGATTCGCCAAGTATTCCGCGCAAGTGGAATTAGGATGCTGAAAGCCAGCATCACAGGGTGCTAGTGCCGGCGGCAAGCGTGAACCGCCAAGACATTCACGGCTCGGTAGTGCGCTTCTGTAAAGAACCGACGCGGAGCGGCTTTGCCCCATACGGCTTGTCCGACCCGTTTCGCCCAAGCCTCAGCATGACAGTTGTCGCATGCAGAAGAGACCTTCACACCGCTCCACCAAGGGTTGAACGTGTGATCAGTCCACTCAATCGAAGAATTTTTGCCCATAGACTGGAAGCTAAAGGAAAACTGGATGCTTTCCACGGAAAGCGTGAAATGTTTTCACGATTATGACGGATGACAATTACAGTGATTGATAATTCATCAACTGCTCGATAGCATCGAAGGCAATTTCCTCATCCCCATCGAATGCTGTGTAGAGCATTTGCTGGTGTCTCGGAGTCTTCGACAGACCGTGCAGACAAGCTAGCTCTCGTAGGGACGGATCCGAGCTACTCATCAACGCTAAATCGCTTCCATGGCAAGAGAATTTTATCAGTTCGGGATCAGCGTTTTCTGTTTCGTTTAAGTCCGAGATTTGTACTCCGTTCAGGCAAAGAACTGCTAAGGATTGAGTCGCCGCTTCCCCAAGCGGTTGGCTGCCTATCGTCACAGTGCCACCGACCGCCGCCAATGGCTGCGCTGCGGCCTGTGCAACGTTGAATCCCATCGGGAGCAATTTGTCAAGCTGCCGTGTTACCACGGCCTCCATAACCCTCCCGTGCAGATGCAGCTCTGGATAATCGATTGCCTCTGCGTAACAAGAGCGCAAGTAACTTTCGCTCCCCAGGTAGATAAGCTTGCCTGCGAGGTGTCTGAGTTTTGGGAGAATTCTTTTCTTGTCGTAACCTACAGCCTGCAACGCCTCCGCAAATTTTCGGGGAAACTCTTCTTCATACTGGGCACGCAATGATCGCGCATCTGTCAGGAGAGAGGTCAGAGTTACACTGGATTTAGTGCGTGAGTACCAAGAGCGATACTTTTTCGCCAGTTCTATTAATCGATTCAAATAACTTACCTCTCGAACCGAACCACTGTAATCCGGGATCGGAAGACGAAATTCCTCCGCACGAAGCTCGTCTCGTAGCCGTTCGCGCATCGTGGGATTAAGAAGCAGAAAAGTCCTCAAATCGCCGATCAGAGTTTTCCAGGAGGGACTTCTGTTCGAGGAGTGATAATCATCTTTGCCATCTAGCCACTTCTCCGTCGGAACTTGCATCCATTTCTCAGAGTCTGCGCCATGCACTCGAAACCCAAGCTTCTGTAATTGATCTATAATATGTTTAGTCGCGGCCTCAACAGCACCTTTCCCACCCACCAAAATCATGTCATCGACGTATCGAAAGTATTTAACCGGAAGGTCAGATGCTAGCCGAACGTCAAGATCGCGTAAGACCAAGTTTCCCAAAAAATGACTGAACATCGGTCCAGTTACAATGCCTTCCTCTCCTAGAATCTCGGCTTGCTGATGATCCTTAATTATTTTAACTCCGAGCGCATTAAATTCAGGATCCAAGTTCGCGGCCTGCGAATGTTTGTTCCAAGCTGTAATCGCCATTTCTATTGAAATTGATGGATAGAATTTCTGGATGTCCAAATACTGAACTAGCCCTCTTGGATTGAGAACACATGCTCGGCTGACAGCATCTTGGCGCAGGCACAGGCCTCGGATGTACGGCTCGAAAATTCCGTCGCGGCTATTTTTCGTTGCTAGTATGTAGCTGAACACGCACGAGAGCGGGCCGAAATGCTTTGGGTGCTTCGAACATTCCGCTAAAAGTGCTGCCTCCGCTAGAGCCTCGTTTGCTCCGGGAATACCCATGGGACGATGCTTAGGATTTCCATGCTCGTCCAACTCTTTGTAGTGATGAGCCTTCCGGTAGCACAGAGATGACGGCCGCGTCTTCACTAAATCACTTGCTATCCGGCGCGCCCAGCCATCCGATCTGGTTGCGATATTCTCGAGATAATATCGCAATCCGAGATAGACAAAAATATCTCGCCGCCGGTACTGGTTGACTGCTCGAACGGCGATGGTGCCGGGCCGTGGTTGGATCATTGCTGTTCGGTGAGGTCGATCGCCATTAAAGCCAAGCCTAGCCGTACAGTCTTGCTAGGATTTAGCACCAATCGGAACGCGGCACTACATGTTGTATTTGTGTCGGGTGGCAAACCGGCTTCAACATCCTCGCGTGCGAATACGCGGCGCACCTTTTGCGCAGCGACGCGCAGTATATCGAGTCCGCGGCGAGCCCATTGGAGTATTCCGGTAGCATTAACAGCGGCATTCGTATCAGGTTCTATCCAAATTGCGTATCTACCTTCACCCGAGCAATATCGAAAAAGTTCGCTCAGTTGTGGCCATGCCTGCTTCTGATTACCTGAGGTCTTCAGAAAGCCGCTAAAGTTCGCAACGATCAAAAGATGTTTGCCTGCCTGTCCCGCCGCAATAGTTATGCGACGGATCAAATCCCTATTGCTCAACATATCGGTGACATTCCACGCGCTCCACTCTGCAATCACATTGATTGCCTGCGATTCGAGAGAAGGCCGAATTTCCTCGAGCAGCGCTGCCGCATACGCCCTTGCAGATGCAGAAAGTTCACCACCGATGAGATAAACATCTAGTGGCTCGCGGGGCAATACGTTGTGCTGTCTCAACTCGGCTATCACGGCCAGCAGCGAAAGACTTGCTGCTCCCGCTCCACACGGAACGTCCGTCAAAACGACGCGCTTTCCCGAAAGCGAACGTATTAGTGCGTTGGAGGCACGCGTCATAGCTCCCAGAGGATTTAACAATGCGAATTGGGCTCTGGCCGATGAATTGTCAAAACGCTGAGCAAAATGCTTGTCGGTTTCTTCTTGGCTTAAACCACCGACTGGAGACTCTGCGTCACTTCCTGACGCTGCAAGGCCGCGAAGGTTTGAACGATCAATGAGTGACTCGTACGCAGCAGCTATCGTGGGCGTAACTGTGACTGTGCCAGTGCCGACAGAACTAGTTAGTTCCGCATCCCAAAGATGTTTCGGAATCATTTCCGTCTTCAAAAGGCGATCTATTTGTAAACTCATTTTAACGTTGTCGGTGTATCTCGGAAGTATTCACTTCAAGGCGCAAAGAGGAATGTCAGGTCGAGCGTTCCGCACGTTTTGTATATATCTGACTCGAATCAGGGAAGAATAAATGAGACCGGGAAGCAATTTTCTGTTCCGGCTGGCCTCAGCCACCGCGTCGCCGGCACACCCCATTCTAGCGGAGCACCCCGCAACGCCCCGAGCGCGGCCACCGTGTCGCGTCAAGCCAAATCTCCACCCTTGGACAAGCCTCAGGTCGTATTTTTCTTGACCCAGCGCATTCGGCCACGCCAGCGATAAGGATCGAAATTTCGCGTAGCGAAATCCTGTTCGGGAAACGGGATGCCTCAAAGCGGGTCGTGGGGGCGTCTGTCTGACCGTCCAGATCCCGCTTCCTCGGCCATATTTTGGTCAGCAGCGACTAGGCCGAACCAACGCCAATTCAACACCTCCGCACGTCTCCGAAACCCTGCCCAGTCGCCATGAATCATTTGGGCCTGTCGTAAATAGTGCTTTCTTTGTTGATTGCATCGCAGACTCTGCGATAGCTTGCCGTTGTCGCAGATTCTGCGATACCACAACAAAAAAGTTGCCCGGCCGGTGCTAGTAACACCAACCGGGCAGTAAACCGAAGCCCATCAGGTTCAATTGAAAGGAGCCAGTTCAGATGCACAATAACAACGGCAGTGGAACTCTCAACGGAAATCAAGCAGGCCCGCCAGAAGCTCGGCCTCAGCCAATCCCAGGCCGCCAAGGCGTGGGAGGTGCCCCTCCGCACCCTGCAAGCCTGGGAGCAGCGCACGAATGCGCCGAGGGGGTTCGCCCTCAAGCATCTGCGGAGCATCTTGGACGCCGCCCTCCCGGCGGATCACCCGGCTTCCGCACCGCCGAGGATCTCATCGCCGCCACGCTCAGCCAGCGCATCCCCCGGTCCCCCGCGTCGGAAGGGGCCAGGTTCATCTACAATCAAAAACGCCGCGACGTGAGGTGGAAACGCCGCCGAGACGATCTGCTGCGGCAGCGCAACTACACCTGCTGCGAGTGCGCTCGGCCGCTTACCGAAGGCACGATGGACCTGCAAGTCCACCATGTCGTGTACATCCCCGGCTTGGACCCCTGGGACTATCCAGATGAACTGCTGCTGGTCGTGTGCCCTGCGCACCACCGGGTGCGGGCGGCGCTCGAACAGGCGATCTACCTGGAAGTGGGCCAGCACTTGGCTACGCGAGACATCCCGGAATTGCAGCGGCAGCCCGTGTATGCGTTTTTCGAGGATGATCCGCTGCTCGCCCACCTGCCCGGTTGGATGCAGGATTTGCTCTCCTACCCGCTCAACCAACCTGAGCCTGTGACCATCGGCTGCGAGAAAACGTCCTGCCCGCTGCGGGAGAAGATTCATCAGCGCCTCGCGGCAGCAGGCGTCGAACTGACCGACGCACAAAAGCAAAGGGCCTGATCCATGCGCGGCGGCTTCCGTTGCAGCCGGGGCCGCCGCGCCACGCTCTTTTCGCTCTGCTCCCGAGGTGGGTTTGGCAGGTCAGGGGTTCTGCCGCTGCGCGGACAGCATGAAGCCGGGGGTGTAGATGCCCCACAGATTGCCGCTGAGTTGACCGTCCCGCAAAGTTAGCGCGACGTTTTTCACGGTGCCCTTCCCGTAGTAAAACGTGTTCGCCGGTTCGTCGCCGTCGATGAATCTGTGTGGGTTGACCTGTTCCAGGGTGACCTTCAACTCCCCTTTCGGAGGAGACTCCTCCACATGCATGAAAGAGTTGTCTGTCCGGTCCGGTGGCAGCGGCATGTTCGGGATGCTTGCGGCCAGTTTGGCCGAGCCGGTAAATACATAGCCCAAAGCGGGCAGCCGCAACTCGAAGCGGGCAAGGTTCGGATCGCCATCGGGCGAAGCGATGAACCGCCACTCGGTGGCCATGCCCTGTTTACGCATCGTGATCTGGCCTTTGTAAAGGGTGCCCGCCTGGGTGGCCTTTCGCAGATCCTCCTTGTAGGCGGCTTCGATAGCTTCCTTCTTCGCCTTGGCCTGGGCGATGGCCGTCTTGGTCGCCGTCACGAAACGTTCGGCGTCCTGGCCTCCCTGGATCAGGATAGGGCCAGTGAAGGTGGAGCGGAACCGGCCGTCTTCCTCGGGTAGGTCCATGTCCGCCATCGAGAATTGCCAGTGGTCCACCTGCCACTCCGCCTCCATCTTGCTGTAGATGGGGGGCAGCGGGCGGTCCTTGGGATGGCGGAGTGCCAGCAACTGCGGGGACGCGGGCGCGGGCGGCTCGACCGTGAAGCCGGGGTAGCGGTTCGCATAAGGTGACTGGGCGTAAGCCTGGCTCCAGGCGACCAGGTCGTTGAGTTCATCCACCGGTGCCTGGAAGGCGGCGGTTGCCGGTGCGGAGGGTGCGCTCAGTTCGTCCTCTCCGGGGGCGAAGGTCAATCGCACGTTGTAAAGCCAGACGTTGCTGCCCGGCGCGGTGTTAGGCGGCGGCACGGGCGGATCGTTCTTCACGTCCACCAGTTTGATCAGTGGCGGCAAGTTGCCCCTGATGAACTGCGCCAACTCGGCTGTGCTGGGCTGATGGCGAGCATCGGCGGGAGTGTGGACGGAGGACTCGCTGGGCGTCTGGCTCTGCGTAGCGTTCGGACTTGCCGTGCGTTTGCAGCCCGTCAAGGCACACAAAATAGATGCAAAAACAAAGTAGGCTGCGGGACGTGAAATGTTCATCGTGAGGATCGTAAGATGCCGGGGTCGGGCGGTGTTCTCTCACGGCGCGAATGTCACCGTGGTTTTCCCCTGCGCTCCTGCCACGCCCTTGAGCTTGAGCATCAGCGTAATCGTGCCCGGAGGCCGGTTGAGCACCGTCTGATCGAGCGCCGTGATCTTGATTTTGGCGGTCGCCTTCCCGGCGGAGATGGTCACCGTGCCCGGCAAAAGTGCATAATCCACATACGCCGCTGCCGTGCCCTTGAGCTTGTACGCCACCGTCAACGGCTGGGTCAGGTCACTGTTCGCGGGACGCGCTACCACCAGCTTGATCTTGCCGCCTTTTGCCACCGTGCCACCACCGCTGATGGATGCTTGGGCACTGTTCGTGACCGCTGGCGGCGTGCCGGTCGTCTGATTATCCACGCCATCCCACTCCACGTTTGCGCGGTACAGGCCGTTCCCCTTGGTGTCGTAGTTTGCCACCGTGATCGTCGTCGTGCGGTCAGCCTCGCCGGGCAGGCCGCTCATGTGAACGGCCGCTGGTCCATCCACGTTGCTGGCGTCCGCGTTAACCAGCGGCAGCGCATACCCGCCGCTGGCGCTCGTCACCGTGTAATAATAGCCGTTGTCCATCGTGACCGTCACCCCGGCGATGCCTTCGCCCGGATCGTACTGCCCGTTGCCGTTGGTATCGGCGTACACCACACCGACCAGTTGCGCGGGTACGTTGGCGGGGACGACCTTGTTATCGTTCACCACGAAGGCCGGCCAGCCGTAGTCTTCGGTTTCCACCAGCGGAAACACGGTGTTCACGTTGGAGGGCTTCGTTGCCAATCCGATGCCCACCACGTTGATGTCCCCTCCTCCGTTCATCGAGTTTCGACGGTGGCCGAAACCCGGATTGCCCCAGTCCACCAAGTATCCCGCGTGAATCTCGTAAAGCGCATCCCCGCCCGGCGCAAAGTTCTCACCCGCGTATCCGTCGCCACCGTCAGCGGAGCGAAAGCCGCTCGCCTTCACCCGGTCATCTGGCGTGCTGCCGTCGTAACCGACGTGGTTGTTGAGCGGATCGCTCGCGGCATTCGGGCCAAGACCATCGTGCGGGGCGAGGTCCGCCGAATGGGCGCGCGCCGATGCAATCAAATCCGAATTAAAGGCGAGTGGCGCCACAGCAGGCAGCACCGCGAAGTCCGAGGCCACCTGGTTGGGGTCCACGCCATAATAGGAAATGACCGCCATCCCGTCGGAGGTCGTCCGCAGCCACGCGGCGAGCCGCTGGCCCTCGCCTACCGGGTCCATGCGGGCACGATTGAGCAGTTGCAGGAGGCACTGCTCCTCGTTCGTCGGGTCACCGTGGCTGTAGAGAACCGGGGTCGAAGCGGTGACAGGCTGCTGAGCACGGCTGGAACTGACAACGAGCAGACATGACAAAGTGGGAATCACCGTCCGGCGTAAGGCCAAGAAGGTGAGAGTTGCAGCGGCGGTGAAGTGCGGTCGCAGAGGAAAAAAAGAGGTCATAAGAGGATTGTGCTTGTCACAGGGAACTGATGATTGCGGGTGCCCGATGCCGGTTTATCAGCGCAGTTAAACAGGTACGATGATACCGCACGGACATCAAGGAAAAATCACGGTACGATAATACCGTTTTAACCGTTCGGTAGCCCTCGAAGCTGAAGGGATGCCGCTTGTTGACTTCATCGCTTCGCGTCTGCGCGAACTGCGCGCCCTCCACGGGTTGACCCAGGAGCAGGTTGCCGCCCTGCTCGACGCCGATTTGCGTTGGTACCAGCGCATTGAGTGGAGCGCCAAGGATGTGCGCGTCAGCACGGTGGATCGTTTGGCGGCGGTCTTCGGGGTGAGCGCGGTGGAGTTCCTGGCGTCGGACGCTCCAAAGACGAAGGTGCACCTGCCTGCGCCGACCGCACCGCACAAGCCGCGTCGAGCGGCCAAGCGGAAACAGGCTGGGCAGTGATGAAACTTGGAGAGCAGGCGGCGCGAACATTCGCCTGAATGAAAGCCAGAAAAGCATCCGTTTTCAATCGTTTTTGGACTGTCTGATTAAGATAGTCTGAAATCAGCAGGCAGCATGGAGCATCCATGCCGTCCTCCGCCTCCCCCGACCCCAAGCGCCGGTCCACGCGCACAGGTCACAAAACGATCTACACGCCCCCCTACGAACTGGTGGTCACCAAGATGCGTAAAGCGCGTGTGGCGGCGGGTTTAAGCCAGGAGGACTTGGCTGACCGTCTGGGGCGCACGCAGCTATGGGTTTCGCGCACCGAGCGCGGTGAGCGGCGCGTGGACCTGCTCGAATGGATTGAATTTATGCTCGGCTGCGAGGCGGACATCCAATCCTTCCTAGCCGAAGTGATTAAAAAGGTGCATCTCCCACGCGGTAAATAACCTTCGTCCACCAACGATATTGCGCCTGGTCGGGCATCCAGTGGAGAGTGGAATCGCAGCCGCCATGTTGTTGTCACGGCGACCCGCCCGACCTACGCTCGAATACGCCAGTTCAAGCGATGGGAGGAACCTGCCATGAGCAAACCAGTCAACACCGCCATCCGCGTGGGCACGGCCTCTTGGAGTGAGCCAGAGTTCGTCAAGGCCGGTTGGTATCCCAAGGGACTGGCTGCCGGGCAGCGCCTGTCGTACTACGCGCGGTTTTTCGACTTCGTGGAACTCAACAGTTCCTTCTACGCCATCCCATCGGCAACGATGTGCGAGCGGTGGGTCAAGGAGACCCCACCTGGCTTTTTGATCGACGTGAAATGCCATCGTCTGCTCTCACGCCACAGCACAAAACCGGATGCGCTGCCGACAGACCTCCGAGAGGAAGTGGAGTTGACCGACCGGGAGAACGTCGTTCTCACACCCGCTCTGGAAGAAGAGGTGGCAGGCCGTTTCCTCGAAGCCTTGGCTCCCCTGGAAAAGGCCGGGCAACTCGGGGCGCTTCTTCTGCAAATGACGCCCGCCTTTTCTCCGCGTACCGCCGACCTGACCACCCTCGAACCGCTGCTGCGCCAATTAAAGGGGCGTGGAAACCATCCCCGCAAAGTCGTGCTCGAACTGCGCCACCACGATTGGCTCAACGCCCAACACCGGGACGCCACCATGGCGTTTCTGCGCGAGGAGAGCGTGACGTTGGCGAGCATCGACGGTCCGCCCGCTGACGCGAAGCACTTCACCATCATGCCCGCTTTGGATGAGATCACCGATCCCCGGCTGGCGTATCTCCGCCTTCATGGACGCGATCCGAAGGCATACCTGACGGGCAAAACCGTCGCGGAGCGGTTTCACTACGACTACAGCGACGACGAACTCGATCAAATCGCGGGGCGGGCAAAAGACCTTTCAACGAAAGCTGATGCGGTCCATGTCGTCTTCAACAACAACGCCCGAGACTTCGCGCCGCGTGCTGCCGAACGGCTCCGCGTCCGCCTCGGCCAAGTCGCCTCCCCGCCCCCGAAAGCCTATCGTCTAAAGCAGGGCACTCTATTTTGATGCCGCTGACGACATTCGGGTTGAATGCCCACCTGTTTTCGTGGACTGTTCTTTCTGAACAGCATGGCCATGACTCGCCGCCAGCAGGAAGTGCTCGATTTCATCCGGCGCACGGAACTTGCGCGTGGGGTGGGACCGACCACCCGTGAGGTTCAACACCACTTCGGTTTCCGCAGCCAGACGGCGGCGGTGGATCACATCAACGCGCTCGAACGTAAAGGCGCGCTCGACAAAACTCCCCACAAGGCGCGGGCGGTCACGACCTCTCCACCCCGGATCGAAATTGTCCACGTCCCGATCTTCGGCACGGTGCCCGCCGGGATACCTGAACTCATCGAACAACAACCGGACGGATTCGTGGCCGTCGATACCGTGGCCATCGGCGTGTCCAAGGATGCGAAGCTCTTCGGCACGCATGTACGCGGTGACTCCATGATCGACGCGCACATCCTCGACGGCGATCTGGCCGTGCTCCAGGCCGAATGTGAACCGCAGCCCGGCAAGATCGTGGCTGCCCTGATCGACGGGGAAACAACGCTGAAGCGGTTTGTGCGGAAAGGCAGACGCTTTTTCCTGCACGCGGAAAACCCTCGGTACCGGGACCTGATTCCTGCCCAGGAGTTGATCATCCAGGGTGTGCTCGTGCATTTGCAGCGCAATTTAGAGGGCTGCGTTAAGTCTCAGAGTGTGAAATAAAGCGCACTGTTCATCTTGAACAGTATTCAGAATAGTGCTATCGGCGGTACATGCCACCGCCGTCGAAGATCATCGAGTTGAGGGAATTGCTCGCTGCCAAGTACCCCACGGCCCCACAGAAAACGACGGGCTGTTTGCCGACTGAGGTCGCGCAGATCGACGCTGTGCTGCACGGCGGTCTGCCCATGGGCGGACTGACCGAGATCGTCTGCACAACGGGCGGTGGGCTGGTGCTCAACGCTTTGATGCGCGCTACACAGCAGCGGCGAGGGCTGATGGCTCTGATTGATGGGGCGGACACATTCGATCCCGCCGGGGCGTCCGCAGCCGCGTTGACGCGGCTGCTGTGGGTACGCAGCCAAACGGCCGCGCAGGCAGTCCAAGCCGCTGACCTGCTTTTACGAGATGGCAACCTGAGCCTCGTGGTCCTGGACCTCCGCTCTATTCCCCCGCAGGAAACGCGCAAGATTCCTTCCACGAGTTGGTATCGTCTGCAACGGGTGGTCGAACCCACGACGACCGTCGCCGTGGTCTTGACCTCTCAGCCCATGGTCAGCGGTGCGCGTCCACGACTGGTGCTCGCCGCCCACTTTTCCTTGCGCGCATTCGAGTGTTGTCAGCACGACCTGCTGGGCCGGTTGCAGGTGGATCTCGTCCGGGGCCAGGAAGAACCCGCTCGGCGGTGGGCCTGATGTGGACAGTCAGAAATTGACTGGGAGCACACCCTATGTACGGAGCGATTCTGTTACCGGATTTCGCGTTGCAGGCAGCAATGCGACACCAGCTTCTTCAAAGTGGCCGAGGTCCGGTCGCCGTTTTGGGAGACGATGCGGCTGGCGGCAAGCCGTGCATCCTCCAATGCGATGTCGCTGCGCTTGCCGCCG
>CAXSED010000020.1:0-49858 GCA_964236475.1 uncultured Chthoniobacterales bacterium | reverse complement strand
AGTCTGGCCGGTTACACCCCGAGCGAAAAACTCCACATCGCGCAGAATTATCTCGTGCGCCGCCAACTGGAAGAAAACGGCCTCTCGCCCGAGCGTTGCCAGTTCGAGGAAGAGGCCCTGCGCACGATCATCGACGAATACACGCACGAGGCCGGGGTGCGCGATTTGGAACGCCGCATCGGCGCGGTGTGCCGCTCGGTTGCCGCCGAAGTGGCGCGGGGTCAGACCGGCGGAAACGTGGTGACGATCACGCCGGATTTCGCGCGCGGCATCCTCGGCTCGGGCGACCGTTCGGTGCGCGAGGAACGGTTGAAAACGAGTATGCCGGGCGTCGTCACCGGGCTGGCGTACACTCCGGCGGGCGGCGAAATTCTCTTCATCGAAGCAACAAAATATCCCGGCAAGGGGGCGACGTTGCTGACCGGACAAATCGGCAACGTGATGAAGGAATCCATGCAGGCCGCGTTGAGTCTGGTCCGCAGCCGTGCCGAATCGCTCGGGATCAACCCCGAGGCGTTCAACGAAAACGACCTGCATGTCCATGTCCCCAGCGGCGCGATCCCCAAGGATGGCCCGAGCGCGGGTTGCGCGATGTTTACCGCCCTGGCCTCGCTGTTCGCGGGTAAATCGGTGCGTAGTGACATCGCCATGACCGGCGAAATTACCTTGCGCGGCTTGGTGTTGCCCATCGGCGGGTTGAAGGAAAAAAGCCTCGCCGCCCTGCGCGCCGGGGTTTCGGAAGTGATCGTCCCGAAGCTCAACGAAAAGGACCTCGCAGATGTCCCTGCCGAAGCCAAGGAAAAACTGAAATTTACTCTGGCCGAAACGGTGGACGACGTACTGGCCGCCGCGTTGGTCAAATAAGCACGCCGCTACAGCAGCGAATCACCATCCGACCGGCCCGGGCGCACCTCTCCGCGCCGTAGCGCGTTCACCAGCAGATGGGCGCGCCGCGTCGGTTCCGGCTGCCGGTAGCCTCCGTCTGAACGCAGCGTCAGCTCAACCGCCGTTTCCAAATCCATCCGATGCCCTGCCGAAACGAAGGTCGGCTGCACGCGTGCCTTGGTTCGCAACGCCGCCCCGACCGTTTCGCCCTTATCGACCAGCGGCGAGCGCGCCCCGCGTTCCAGCGCCGGTTCATCGTATCGCCCGACCAAGACACTTTTGGCACACCCCAGCGTGGGCTTTTCCAACCACAGCCCGACGTGCGAAGCGATCCCGAGTCGGCGCGGATGCGCGATCCCCTGCCCGTCGAACATCACCGCGTCGGGGTGGCTTTCCAATAACGCCCAGGCCTCCAGCACCGCTGGCGCTTCCCGAAACGAAAGCAACCCGGACACATAAGGAAACCGCGTCTGGCTGTTGATGCCGACCTGTTCGACGGTCCGCATCGTGGCCAATTCCACTACGACGATCCCGGCATAGATAGTTTCCTCGAACTTGTTAAACGAAATATCCGCGCCCGCCACGGTGCGGATCGGCCCGGCGGACGGTTGCAACCGCACTTGGCCGCGCAGATTTTTCTGCAACTCGATGGCGGCGGAGGGGGTCAGGTCCCACGAGTGAAGAAGGTGCATGGTATCAGGTGGGCACGTTGCCTGCGAGGGGTACTTCGATTGGACCGGGCTGCCCGGATGGAGTAACTTGTCGCCATCTTCATGGCTCTTACCTTTCCCCGGTTGCGCCTGCCAAACTTCTCTGGCCGCGAACTGCGCTACCTCAAGACGATCCTCAACGACTACCGCCGCCGCATGCTCCCCGCCCCGCAGAAGCCGGACCCCGCCTCCTGGCGCGATGATCAAATCACCGCCGCGTGGATCGGTCACTCCACCGTCCTGATCAATTTCTACGGCGTCAACATCCTCACCGACCCTGTTCTCGGTGCGCGTGCCGGTCTGCCGGTCGGCCCGCTGACCATCGGCCCCAAACGTTACGTCGCCCCTGCGCTGCGCTTTTCCGATCTGCCACCCATCGACCTGGTCCTGCTCAGTCATGCGCACATGGATCACTTCGACTTGGCGACCCTGCGCCGCTTCGACCGCCGACCCCTCGTCGTCACGGCGAATTCCACCGCCGACCTGTTGCACGGCACCCGGCTGTGTCAGCATCTCAACGAGCTATCCTGGGGCGAGCGTCTGCGCCTCAAATTCAGCCGTTCCCCGCTGGTAACCACCGTGGACGAGGGCGAGATCGAAATCGAGGCGTTCGAGGTCCGCCACTGGGGCGCGCGGATGCGCACCGACGATCATCGCGGCTACAACGGTTACATCATCCGCCGGGGCGGCGAGGCGATCCTCTTCGCCGGGGACACGGCTTTCACCCCGACCTTCCGCCGCCTGCGGGGCCGGGGCGGCAAGGACAACGGCCTCTTCGATCTGGCCATCGTGCCCATCGGCGCGTACAACCCCTGGATCACCAACCACTGCACCCCCGAGGAGGCCGTCCGCATGGCCGACATGGCGGGCGCACGCTTCCTCCTGCCGGTGCATCACCAGACGTTCAAGCTCAGCTACGAGCCGATGGACGAACCGATCCGCCGCTTCGAGCAAGCCCTGGCGCATACCCCTGAACGGGTCGCCGTGCGGGCCGTGGGCGAAACCTTCCGTCTGTCGGAAAAAATCGCCGCCCTCGGCGCGTCGAAGTAACATGCCCCGCGTCCTGCAAAAGCCGTTGATGGTCTTCGACGGCAATTGCCATTTTTGCCGCCGTTGGATCATCCGCTGGCAGGAGACGACCCTTGACAGGGTAAACTACGAGCCGTTGCAGGAAGCGGCGGCGGACTTCCCGGAAATCCCGCGTGAAAGCTTCGAGCAGGAAGTCAAACTCATCGACCCGGATGGCCGCGTCTCCGGCGGTGCGGAAGCCGTTTTTCGTTCGCTCAACCACGCCGTCCGGCCCGGCCTGCTCGCCATCCTCGCGTGGTGGCTCTATCGCAAGATGCCCGGTTTCGCGCCCGTCACGGAATGGGCTTACCATCAGGTCGCGCAGCACCGTACACTCGCCTCGACTGTCACGCGCTGGCTCTGGGGCAACGACGTAACCCGCCCCACTTACCGCACCGCGCAAACGTGGTTTCTGCGCGTGCTGGGCGCGGTGTTCTTCATCGCCTTCCTCTCTCTGCGCGTGCAGATCGACGGACTGATCGGCGACCACGGCATCCTTCCCTTTGCTCCTTTTCTGGATGCCGTCCGCCAACAACTCGGCGCGGCGCGCGGCTGGCACGTCCTCCCGACGCTTTGCTGGCTGATCGGCGGCAGCAACGGCGCTCTGCACTTCCTTTGCAACGGCGGCATGGTGCTTGCCTTGCTGCTGATCGCCGGAATCGCCCCGGCGGCCTGCCTGTTTCTGTTGTGGGCGTTTTATCTCTCGTTGTTTTCCGCTGGGCAAATGTTCCTGGGCTTCCAGTGGGACATCCTGCTGCTTGAAACCGGCTTTCTGGGCATCTTCATCGCGCCCTTGCGGCTCTGGCCCCGGCGTGGGTCCCCGTCTTCACCGCCTGCTCTCAGCTTATTTATGCTGCGCTGGCTGCTCTTCCGCCTGATGCTGATTTCTGGGGTCGTCAAGCTCACCAGCGGCGATACCTCGTGGCTCGGTCTCTCGGCCCTGCGATACCACTACGAAACCCAGCCGCTGCCTACTTGGGTCGGCTGGTATGCGCATCAGGCCGCACCGTGGTTTCAGGCGGTCTCGGCGGTGTTTCTCTTCGTGGTGGAACTCATCGCGCCGTTTTTCATCTTCGGTCCCCGGCGGGTGCGGATGACCGGTTTCATTCTGATCGTCCTGCTGCAAGTTCTCATCGTCGCCACAGGCAACTACGGCTTCTTCAACCTCCTGACGGCGACACTCTGCCTCCTGTTGCTTGACGATAAACAATGGCCGCGCCGGTTGACGGTGACGCCGCCCAGCGGTCCATTGCCGTAGCTTTATCCCCATATACCCCGCCCACGTGGACAATGACACATCCTTCCGGCCCGGCCTCCATCGTGTCGAGGATCGTCGCCTGGCTCTCGATATCTAAAACACTCTTGCGATTCAATTCCGGGTTAGGGCTGTTGAGGATCGTATATTGAGACGGATGAAACGACAGCCGCAGCCCTTGCGCCAATGCCTTGTGCCCCAGCGCGACCAACTCCGCCTTCGCCTCGCTCACCTGATTGTGAAACTGAGGCATGTCCGGGTGGGTCACGTAAGGCGCGATGTCCGACGACATCCGGTACATTTTGATCTGCTGTTTTTCGAGGTATGAAAACACGCCGTCTAGATACTCGACGGATTTCAGCAAATGCGGACTATTCTGCCACCGGCGTGTATCACTACTTTTCAGACCCGGCTGGCCGAGCACGAGCACGGCAAAACCTAAACGTGACAAAGCTGGAAGCTCAGGAGAGTAATTCATCGTTCACAGAGTAGCCGCAGTTTCCTCGACCTGCATGTCCGGCCCGAACCCGAGTTCGCGCGCAAACACGTTCCACACCGGCACCGGCAGCGCACCGCCGCCCGCCTGGTCGTGCCCCTGGCCGTACGAACGCGAGTCCGCCCCGGCGGGTCGGTGCGCGCGGAAAAAATCGAGCAGGTTCGTGCCTTTGCCGCAACGCGCGCTGAAATGCACCCAGCCGGGCCGGTAGCCCGTGTTCACGCCCATGACGATGAACTTGGGCAGCCGCGTTTTCCAAATCTGCGCGACCAACGGATGCACCTGGCAGGGCGTGTGGATGCGGATAGCTGCCGCTGGCCCGGCAAATTTCGGCGCGGCCTTTTTTGCTTCGGCATAAGCGGCGTTGACCTCCTCTTTATCCCGGCGCAGCACCGCCACCTCGGGCCGATCACCGGCGGAAATCTCGCGGGGTCCCGCCACGCTCAACAGCAAGGCCAGCGCGCCCGAAGCGTCCCCGCTGGCCGAGCGGCGCGGGGCGTTGAGCAAAGTGGTCGCATCGCGCAACACCCCGGCGCCATACCGTTTCTTGGCGGGCGGGAGCACGGCAAACGGCGCTTTGTCGCCGATGTCGCCCAACACGCTGATCGCGGCGATCCAATCCAGGTCGCTCACGTCGATCCCGGCCAGTCCTTCCACGCACGCCAGCGCCAACAGCCCGGAAGTGGGCGTCGGTTCCAGCCCATACCCTGTTACCACGTGAGTCTCCGCGTCCGGCGGCAAACCCGAGGGCCGGTGATGATCAATGAATAACGTCGGCCCGCCGCTCCAGACTGGCTCCGCCCGCACGCCCAGGTCACCCACGATCAACGCCGCCGGACGCTGCTCCGCCAGCAAGGCCGCCGTTTCGTCCGACCACGCACTACCGCCCTTCCCTGTGGCCACCGTTTCGACCGTCAGCCCTGCCCGGCGCAGCGCAAGGGTCAGAATCGCGCCGGTGGTCAGTCCATCGGCGTCACTGTGACAAAGCACGAAAATCCCGCCATCCCGCCCCCTTGCCTCGTTGACGAACCGGGCAAATTTTTCCCGGCTGCGGATGACGAAATCCCCCGGCAAATCCGCCGTGGCTTCCCCCGGCGTCGCGGGTGTTGGACTGGTGGTCATGCCATTGAATACGTTTTTCATCCCCGGCGCGATGCTCTCTTTGCACTGGGAACCGCGCGCCGGTATCTTTCCGTTGCCGATGCCTGCTTCCGCCACCGTCGTCCGCCCCGCCCAGGCCGCCGACCTGCCTGCGCTGGCCCGCCTGATTGCTCGCGTCAACGCCACGCCGTCCACCTGCTGTCTGCATTGCTCCGCCGCAAGACCCGCTGAAATCCGCGCGACGCTGCGCGACCCGGAGAGTTTCCCGGGCGGCTGGGAACGTTGCTTCGTGGTAGGCACCGCAGACCTCGGCCACGAGGTAACCACGGCGTTCGGCTGCCAGTTCTCACCCGACGCCACCCTGGGCTACCTGTGGGGGCCGTGGATTAGCACTGTGCCGGAAGACTGGTCGCAAATCGCGCCCACGATGCTTGAAATTTTGCTCAAACTCCTGCCCGCCAGCACCCGTCGGATTGACGCTTTTCTCCACGCGGAAAACCGTTCCGGGCTGCGCTTCCTCCAGTCCCACGGCTTCGCTCCCGGTCCGCTCACGCACCTTTACGTCGCCACCCGTTCCGCGTGGCCCGACCCCGACCCTGGTGACCAGCTTTACCCCCCATTGCGTCTTGCGCATGAAGTCGGTTTTGCTACGCTCCACCGCAGCGCATTTCCCGCCGTCGGCAGCACCCCGACGGAAGACCTGCTGGCCGGGCGCGACGATTCCCACGCCATCTTCGCGGCCACCGATGGCCTGAAATTCCTGGGTTCCGTCTGTGTCTCGGTCAACCACGCTCCCCTCGAAGGCTTCATCGACTACCTCGCCGTCAAGCCGTCGGCGCGCGGCCAAGGCATCGGCGCGCGCCTGCTCCGCACCGCGCTCCGCTGGATTTTCGACGACCGCCGCCTACCGCAAGCCGCGCTGACCGTCAGCGACTGGCGCACCGGCGCGCAACGTCTTTACGAACAGGCGGGCTTCGTTCTCCACGTCAGCGGCATCGCCATGCGGCGGACCATCCGCTGAACTCTTGGCCGACGCGCTAACCAATCTGCACTGCCGGGGACCGTTCGATCCGCACTTCGGACAGCTTCAGCCCGAAGAACCGCGCTACTTCCTTTCCCTGTCGCCGCACCTCCTTGCCGACGTGCCGAGTCAGTGGCGACCGGAACGGAAACACCCGGATCGCCAGTTGCCCCGCTCCGATCCGGTCGTATCGCCACGTCGCCACCGCCCGGC
Source organism: uncultured Chthoniobacterales bacterium (assembly GCA_964236475.1). Classification (GTDB taxonomy): domain Bacteria; phylum Verrucomicrobiota; class Verrucomicrobiia; order Chthoniobacterales; family SZAS-18; genus CAHJWO01. Next base: position 43,109 of record CAXSED010000020.1, on the reverse strand, counting down.
CATGTTCGAGCACTGTCGCCTCGATGTGCCCCGCCGGACGCCAGACCCGATTGTAATATTTCGCCGGGACGACCCAATCCTTGACCCGGTGCGCCAGCAGCAGCGGATCGAACCGCCCCAGCATCCGCACCGGCCACGCTTCGCGTTCCGGCGGCGTTTCCATCAATCGGTCCACATCCTCCCGGCCCACGAGCAACGGCCCACTTTCAGCTTCCGCTTCCAACTCGACTAATTCTCCGCTCATCCCTTCCACCGCCGTCTTGGCCGGTCCTGCCGCGCCGCCACGCCAGTACGCAAAATCCGCCACGGTTGCCGGGCCGTAGCCGCGAAAGTACCGCCGAGCCAGGGCGATGTTCGCTTCGGCGGAAGTCGGTGGCGTCCACGTCAACTCCGGCAGCCAATGGGAGCGATGGGCATACCGCGCCTCGCCGCCGTCCCAGAGCGCGTGGCACGCCTCGCCGATCCTCACCAATTCCGCGAACACCCCGCCCCAAGGCGAAAACAACGCCTCCGGCATCGGCACTCCCGCCGCGCGCAGTTCCTTCCGGCTGAGCGTCCCGCGTTCCCGCAGCAGTGCCGCCGCCCGCGTAACGCCTGCGCGGAATTCCGCGATTTCCACGGCGGGATCGCGTTCGGCGTCCCGCTCCCACCACGTCCGCCGGTCGGCAAACGCCGCGTAGATCACCGGCCAATCCGCCGTGTCGTACAGGTGCAGCGTGTGCCGCTGGCCCCACAGCCGCAGCAGCGTCCGCTGCTCGAACAGCCGCGTGGCCACCGCTGTTTCGCTCTCCGCGCCTGCCGCGCTCCGGTTCCACAACGCCAGCATCGACGCCGTCAAAATCTGCGCCTGCACCCCGGTCAACTCATAGGCCACCGTTTCCGGTGTCGCAAACGGCTCGACCAACCCCGACCGCCGCAGCCGGAACCACCGCACCTGTTCTGCCGTCACACGCATCGTCTAACCGTTAACACCCGTTCTCCGCCGTTGACAACCATCCACATCCGCCGTTTTCATCTTTGTGAATATGTTGCCCTCTTCCGAAGACGTTTTTCAACGGCACCAGCGGCAGGTTCACCTGGATTTCCACACCTCCCCGCTCATCCCCGACGTGGCGAGCGAGTTCGACGCCGACACCTTCGCCCGCACGCTGGCCGCCGCCCACGTCAACAGCGTTACCCTCACCGCCAAGTGCCACCACGGCATGTGCTATTACCCGACGCAGACGGGCCGCCAGCACCCCGCCCTCCGGGGCCGCGACCTGCTCGGCGAACAAATCGCCGCGCTGCACCGCCACGGCATCCGCGCGCCGCTTTACACCACCGTGGGCTGGGAGGAAGACGCCGCCACCCGCCACCCGGAATGGCGGCAAATCTGCCAGGACGGCTCCCCCGCCGTTTCCGCCCCGCACGGTCCCTGGCAGTTTCTCAATTTCCTGCACCCTGACTATCAGGACTACGTCGAGACCCACCTGCGCGAACTCTGCGCCCGCTACGGCCCAGAGGTGGACGGTTTCTTCCTCGACGGTCTGACCTTCCACCCCGACGCCGATTGGAGCGAAACGAGCGTCCGGTTCCGAGAAAAAGAAGGTCTCGCCTTCGACGATCCCACCACGCCCGCGCGTTTTCGATCCGCCGCGCAGGGAGCGTTCGCCGAACGTTTCACCAGTCTCCTCCAGGCCGTCGCCCCGCCCGGCGCGACCATCTTCTACAACGCCCCCGCCGACCTCTCCGTGGATAGCAGCGTCGGCTCCCGGCGGCGTTACCCGTTGATGACCCACGCCGAGATCGAATCCCTCCCTTCCGGCCACTGGGGCTACCAGCACTTTTCGCCCGTGGCCCGCGCCATCGGTCACTGGGGCAAACCGTGGCTGGGTATGACCGGACGTTTCCACAAGGGCTGGGGCGATTTCGGCGGTCTCAAGCCGCTGGCCGCGTTGGAATTCGAGTGCTTCCGCTCGCAGGCTCTCGGCGGCGCGAACTCCATCGGCGACCAACTCCCGCCGCGCGGCACCCTCGAAAGCGACGCCTACAGCCTCATCGGCCAGGTCTACGCGCAATGCGCCGCCGCCGAACCCTTCTACGCCGGAAGCCGCGCGCTGCCGCAGTTTGGCAACCTGTGCGCGGGTTATCCCGGCCTCAACGTCCGCGAAACCACCGCCAGCGACGAGGGTGCGATGATGATGGCCGCCGACCAGCACCGCGATGTCGCCATGATCGACGAGCGCGCCGACCTGTCCGCTTTTGAGCTGGTCCAACTGCCCGACACCGTGGTCATCACGTCGCTGCTGGCCGCGAAACTGCGCGCCTACTACGAAAACGGCGGGCGGCTCCTACTTTCCTACCGCTCGGGCTTCGACGCCGCCGGAGATTGGGCGCTGGACTTTCTGCCGCTCCACATCCGTGACAAGGGCCGCGACATTGCGCAGTATCCCACTTACTGGCGGTCCGGCCCGGAGATGCGTCCAGCGGTCGGCGACATGGACCGGGTCTGTTACATGGCGGGCGTTGAGGTGGAAGTCGGCGCAGGGGCGCGGGTGCTCGTGGAACGGGTCATGCCGTATTTCCAGCGCACGCGCGAGCAATTCTCCTCACATTTCCAGGTCCCGCCGCAGCCCGACGCCGACCGTTCCCCGGCGGTGGTGGAAGGCGAGCGTTTCATCTATTTCGCCGACCCGATTTTCCGCGAGTTCCGCCAGGCGGGCAACCTCCTCATGCGCGACTCCTGGCATCTGGCGATGGACGTGCTCATCGGCAAACCGCCCTACGGCGACGGCCTGCCAAAGACGATCCTCAGCGTTCCCCGCCGCCGCCACGACGACCTTCTCTTGACGCTGCTGCATTACATTCCGACGCGCAAAGCCCAAGAAATCGACCTCATCGAAGAACGCTCCAGCTTCGCAGGCGAAAGTCTCCGCTTGCCTCCGCAGGCCAAGAATGCCCGTCTCTTCAACGGCCCCGCCCTCGGACGCGTTGCCGATGGTACCTTTCTCCTGCCCACCTCTAAAGGCCGCCTGCTGATCGAAGTCCCCGGCTTCTTCTCAAGGTTGTAGTGCGATCGTCCCGATTGCTGCTGCGGCATCTCCCCACATCTTCACAAACCACCGTCGAGGTTTACGCGATGACTGGGGGAATTAGCCGCGCGCTGGGCTTCCAGCAACGACCGCCGCCATTGCGTCTGCATGATATGGGCGCTTCGCCTTGAGGATAAAGGCCCGCCGAATATCTGACTCGCCGAAACTTACGTTGATCAATTTTTCCTCTTCAGGCACCACGGCTTCCAGACTTTTCGGCATCTCCGTGATTCTCGGGTCATTGGACGGGATAATTACCACGCGAGACAATGTTGTGATCTCGGATGAATCTAACCGCACGCGCACGGCATCCGCCACGACTCTGACTGCCGCAGCATAGTCGCCATCAGACCACTCGGCCGAGAGAACAACGTCCCAACGGTTTACGTCTTCGCGTTCGGCCAACGCAAAAAGGTAAACTATTCCGCGAGCTTCCAGTTCTGGCAGCACGGTAGCGATTTTTTCGACCAGTTTGTTCATAGGTGCTGAAGCAAATTGTTGGTGGATTGGAGAAACGTTTGGGCATCGTTGGCTGAAACATTGCCAATAAGTTTGTAACGGACTTCAGGGTCCCATCGAGTCACAATGGACCAGTCTGCCCAGTAGTTTTGTTTGAGAGAAGATTCCCGTCCCGTGAGATGCAAGAGCATTTCCAAGTTGTGAATCCTAAAACTTACCAATCCGGCAAACTCACCTTTTGTTTCTGGAAATCCTTTTTGCCAGTCCAACGTATCACAAATACGGGCTTTGAGAAAAAGCTCGATCGCATACCCGCCAATATAGACCGCCCCGTCGTATCGCTGGCTAGCAAGCAGTACTTGAGCATCTTGCAATCTGGCAGCAGCAATTGATCGTAAGTCGGCAGGTGAAATCATGAAGGATACCGGTGGTTTAATCTATGAATTTTGGGCGATCAAATAAACGCCTCGGCTACCGTGTCCGCCAACAAACGCCCTTTGCGCGTGAGTAATACCCGCGCGGCAGGCGTCGTTTCCAGTAATCCCAGCGTCTCGAACTCCGCCACCTGCTCCGGCCACGGCAACAGTGTTTCCGCTGCGACACCCCGGTTGGTCCGCAGCCCGAACATGATGTTTTCCGCCTGCCTCATCGCGGGCGGCACGTCCTCCTGAAAATCCGCCGCTGTCTCCCCAGCGTACACACGCTCGTTATACAACGCCGTGTCCCGCACGTTGGCCCAACGCCGCTCGCCCACCGTCGAAAATGCGCTCGGCCCCAACCCCAGGTAATCACCTCCCTGCCAATACGCGAGGTTGTGCGAGCACTCCCGCCCGGGACGCGAAAAATTGGAAATCTCGTACGGATCGTATCCCGCCGCCGCGAGGGTGTCCGCCGTCGTCTCGAACAGGGCCGCGTCCGCCTCGTTGTCCTGCCGAAACTCGCCCGAAACGAACCGCCGGAAGAACTCCGTGTCTTCCTCGTAGGTCAGGTTGTACGCGCTGATGTGCTCCGGCCCGAGCGCAATCGTCGCCGCCAGCGAACGCCGCCACATATCCGGCGTCTGCGTCGGGATGCCGAAGATCAGATCAAGATTCACGTTCTCGAAACCCGCCTCGCGCAAAATCTCGTACGAACGCCGCGCCTGTTCCGCGCTGTGGACCCGCCCCAGCACCGCCAGAAGCTGCGGCTCCCAGGACTGCACACCCATGCTCACCCGGTTGACCCCGAGCGACCGCAGCAGGCTCGCCTTTTCCAGCGAAACGGTCGCCGGATTCATCTCCAGCGTCCATTCCTCCAGCGCGCTCAGGTCCAGCCGCGTCCGCAGTCCGGTGAGCAGATATTCCAACTGCGGCGTGGACAGCGCGCTGGGCGTCCCGCCGCCGAAGAAGATCGTGCGCGGACGCAATGGCGGCAGGACCCGCTGTTGCGCGTCCACCTCCAGCAGCAGCGCATCGAGAAAACGCCCGGTTTTGTTGCGGTCCGTCGCCTCCTTGTAAAACGAGCAGTACGGGCAGATTTTCGGGCAAAACGGAATGTGAACGTACAGGTGCGACACGGTGCCTGCTGCCTCCTGGGGGCGATCCGTTGACAAGTTGCGACAGTTTTCTCCTAGTGCGGACACGGCTTTGCCCTTACATACTCCATGTGTCAGTCAAAGTGAATACCGCCTTGGCGGCGCATCGTTTTCTCTCCGGTAAAGCCGGTTGGTGCCGGGTGGCGTTTGCTCTCTTCGGGTTGGCCGGGATGCTTTCCGCCCAGACGACCGACGACCCCGGCACCCCACTGGCCAACGCCGCTGCGGCTGCCCACCCCACGCCCGAACCCACCCCACCTCTCCAGTCCCCCCAAGCCCCCGCGCGCTCGACGGTTTATTCCATTCATGAGTCGTCCACCGGCGTGGGCCGGGTTCGTTCGATGGTGGATCGCTTGGTCGTTGCCGCGACCGGCAAGGAAAACGCCACTGCCGGATGGCGCAGCCTCGTGGAGCCGCGCGACGTGGTCGGGATCAAGATCGCCACGAACAGCCAAGGTTCCGGCTCCACTCATCGCGCCGTGGTCGAAGCCATCATCGACGGGCTGCGCGCTGCGGGGGTACCTGCGTCGAACATCCTGGTCTGGGATCGCGACGCCGACGACCTGCGCGCCGCCGGGTACATGACCCAGGATGGCCGTTCGACGCTCCCCTGCCCCGTCCTCGCCATCGAACCGCGCGTCGGCTACGACCCGAAGGAAGTGTACTCCGCGCCAATCCTCGGCAAGCTGATCTGGGGTGACCTCCTTTTCCACGGCAACCCCATCGCCGCCGACGAAACCCTGCACACCGAGCGGCCCGCCTTCGGTCTCAATCCCCTAGAAGATCATCCCACCCCTACGCCGACTATCACCGGCGCGCGCAACGCCGGATTGATGGCCCGCGAAAACCTCAGCAACATCAGCCACTACTGCCTGATCCTGCGCAAGGTCACGAAAATCGTCAACGTGCCGGTGTTTTCCGACAGCTACTTCGCCGGTCTCGGTGGCGCGCTCTACAACGTGACCATTCCCGACGTGGATAACTGGCGGCGGCTGGTTGGTCCGCCGCACTACGGTGTCACGGCAATCCCCGAGATGTACAGCGACCCGCAGCTCGGCGGCAAGATCGTGCTCAACCTCACCGACGGCCTCGCCGCCCAGATCGCCGGGGGTCCCGCCTTCCAGCCGCTTTACTCCCGCCCGCTCAACACACTCTACGCCAGCCGCGATGCCGTCGCCCTCGACGCCGTGATCCTGCGTCTGCTGGAAATCTGGCGCGCCCAATCCCATTTGCCCGCGCTCACGGAAAGCGCCGCGCACGTCAAAACCGCTGCTGATATCGGCCTGGGCAACTATGCGGCGGAAAAAATCGACCTGCGCGCGCTCGAACCTTGAGCGATAGAAGATCCTGCATTTATGGAAATCGAAGATTCAAATCAGGATTCCCGCCCGAAATCGCCCGCTGGCGAGGAAAATTTTTCGCCGGGAGAAGCAGGTTCTTCGCGCGGCCCGCGCCGTCCCGCCTCGCGTGGCGGTGACAGCAGCCGTTCCGGCGGCGACCGATCCTCTGGCCCTTCGTCCGGTCGCGGCGGCGAACGCCGGGGACCAGCTTCCTCCGACGAACGTCGCGGCAATGGCGACCGGCGTCGCAGTGGCGGTAGTAGCGAACGTGGTGGCCGGGGTGATCGCCCGGACGGTCGGCGTTCCGGCCCGAAACGCGATGACGAACCGAAGCCAGCCCCCACGCTTGTTGCCAAAGCCAGTGGCTCCGGCTCCCCGCTGGAAGACCTGGGCGGCGATTTCCTGGCCTCGGTGTCCCGTTCCTTTTCGTTGACGATCCGGCTGTTGCCCGACCCGTTGCGCGAGCCGATCACCCTCGGCTACCTGCTGGCCCGCGCGCTCGATACCGTCGCGGATACGCCCGGCGTCGTTCCCGGCACCCGGCTCGAACACCTGCGCGTCTTGCTGGACATGATCAAGTACGGCCCCGACCCGGAAATCCTGCGTCCGCTCCAACGCGACCTCGTCGGCAAGCAGACCCACGACGGCGAGCGCGACCTCCTCAAGAATCTCGACCGCTGTCTGGCGTGGCTCGAAGCCCAGCCGTTGGAAGACCGCTGGGATCTGCGCCGCACGCTGGCCCGCATCGGTCGCGGCCAGGAACTTGACCTCCTACGCTTCGCCGAAGGCACCAAGGCCGAACCCAAGCCGCTCGCCACCGCCACCGAACTCGACGAGTACACTTACTTCGTCGCCGGATGCGTGGGTGAACTTTGGACGCGTCTTTGCCAGCGGCACCTGCCCGCCGGCTGGTCGAAGCGCGACGAGACCGAGATGCTCGCGCTCGGCAAACGCTTCGGCCAAGGACTCCAAATGGTTAACATCCTGCGTGACCTGCCCGAAGATCTGTCCAATGGTCGCTGCTATCTCCCCGCCGACTTGCTCGCGCAACACGGCATCGAAGTCGCCGACCTAGCCGTCTCCCCGGCCAAGGCCCGACCACTGCTCAACGACCTCCGCCAGACCGCGCTCGCCCATCTCGACGCCGCCTGGGAATACGTGCAGGCCCTGACGCCGCGCAAACTCCGCTATGCCTGTGCCCTGCCGGTGCTCATCGGCCTGGAGACGCTTGGCCTCCTGGCAAAAACCTCGCCGCTGGAAACCGAAGAACGTCTCAAAGTCTCGCGCGGTTCAATCAAATCCCTGATGGCCTCTGCCTCGTTCGGCGCATTGATTTCTCCGTGGATGACCCGCTTGCATAGCAAGCTGCGCAAGCCGGCTGCAAGCGGTAAGTAATCATTCCGCTCCCTCGTTTCTAAGTTGTACTTGGAAACAGGATGGTCTGCGAAGTTGCACTTCACTGCTGCAAACTTCTAAGGAAGCACAACTTCTGGGGCGACTTGGGAAAAGTGGCAAAGTAGGCTATTAACGATTAAAGGTACTCGTCGGCCTTTATGATTTGCTAGAGTGTGCGCGCACTTCCAGGGGCAGGACCGGATGGAATTGGTTGTGAGGGTTTACGAGGTACTAATAGCCGCTGATCAATTTCTTGGAGTCGTTTGAGAACCTTTGCTCGGAATTCGTCTGATTGACGCTGCTCTCCCGCTGATTGGTTAGTAAGTGCAAAAATTGTCTCTTCTTGGGCATCAATCTGTTCAGCTTGGGATTGGTGGAGAGCTACATTTTTTTCTTCGCTGAAGAAGTCTGCGGTGCGAAAGGCAGCAACAACAGCAGCGGCCAACTCTAAGAGCAGCGATGTAACTAGAGGCCAAAGATACTGGTCTTTAATGGGAATAATACCTACAATGCCGCCGAGCGTGATGAGAGCCGTGAGTGTGAAAATGCTTGAAACGGTGTAAAAAAAATGCCTTTTCACTGTGAAATGATAATATGGCCCAATTCTGCCTTACACAACATCCACATCTAAAGCGAACGTTCCCTTTGCAGCCATGCAAAATCAGTGCATCCTCAGCGCGAAATATCCGCCTGACTCAGCAGCATAAACCCGTCGCCCATCAGCACGGACGCCGCGCACTCATGGTCTTCAACGTGCATTGCCAAGGCTGCCCGACGGTTGGGCCGGGTCAACAGCGGGTAACTAAAGAAAATGTTCACCTCCGCCGCCAGCAGCGACGCCAGGAGTCGGCCCAGATCGACCGCCACTTCCTCCATCTCGACCACCACCATCTCGCACACCCCAAACGGAATCTCGTGTTCGTGAAACAACGTCTCGACCATCTCCGGGTCGCTCACGATCAGCCGCACGATGGACGAGTCCGTCGAATCCTGCACGCTCAGCCCGATCACATCGACCGTATGCACGCGCAGCAGCCGCACCACTTCCAACAGCGCGCCAACCTTGTTCTTCAAAAAGACGGAAAATTGTTTCACGCGCGGACCTTCGAATTTCTGCGCGGTTTGCGGAATGATCGCTTCCAAAGCCATAAGTATGCTGATTCGAAAAAACGGACTGAAATTAGGAATTCCCTGTTCCCCGTCGGCGCGGCCTACTTGTAAGAATACAGCAGGCAGAAATCCGCAGGCTCGCCTTCGAGAAGCTGGACGCTGACGTAGTACGGCCCGCTGGCCACCGGCGACACGCCCGCCGCCGCACGGAAACGATCTTGGAAAAACAGCTCGTCACCCACTTGCTTGCCCGTCTCATCGTAGACGGTTACATTTACTTTCTTTGCCTTATCGGTCGAGCCGAGTGAGAAATAATACTGGTTCCCCGCGTACAGATTGACCGTGATAACTTGCGGCGTCTTGAGCTTCAATTGGCCGGTCCAGTGGCCATCGCGGATTTTGTACCCGTCATTGGTAAATGCCCCGGCCATCTCGAGCGCAATCTCCCGTGCAGCCACCTGCCCGTCGTTCTCCGCGGGTGCGCCCGGAGCGACCGGCGGCCTGCCGTAAACGACGGCGCAAGTCACCGCTGTCAGGATCAACCGGACAAAAAACCCGGGTTGCGAGCGGCGGAACATCGGCGAAAAATTCATGAGATCGGTTTAGGAACGGCGTTTCAGCTTTCGCGCTTGGCGATGGTCTTCATCAGGTCAGCTGCTTGGTCGTGGAGTTTTTGCACGTCCTCCTTCGTCGCGGTGGCGCCAAGCGGAAACGATACCAGCTTGGCTAATTCGTCGAGTCCCGTGGCGACCGATTTGACGAGCGGTGCGTCCTTCACCTTCGGGGAAAGTTTGTCGACCTTTTCGCGCAGGTAGAGAACCAGCGCGGGCTGCCGCAAAATGCACGAGGTTTCCTGGCTGAAGTTCTTGAGTACCACGTCGCTCACCACCATCGTCCCGCGAATCCAGCCGCCCAGATTGAGCAGGGTAACCAGCTCGTCGTCGTGCAGGTTATCCATCTCCTGCTTCACCTCGTTCTGGAGGGCTTCCAACTCTTCCTTGAGCGAGTTCCAGTCATTGTCCGTGGCAAACTGCTGGATGCTGTTGCCCCGGGCGAGAATGTCTTTGCTGATGCCCAGCGTCTTGGCGAGCGACAGGATATCGCGCCCCAGGTTTTTTACCTGCTGGCCGTCCTGTGCTTCAACCGCCACATAGCCGTCCGCGATCAATCCGCCGAGGTTCAGCGCCGCCTGGGAACGGTCGCTGTACGCCGTGCTGATGGGTCCGCGGGCCTGGGCGGTCCAGTTAGGTTTGCATTGCTTGTTGAGCGCGGCAAAAAGCTCGCCGGGCGTGGGGAAGGTCATTGCGTCGAGCGTGACGGACGCTTGCATCTGCTCGGCGGTCAGCGGCGGTGCCTCGACCGGGGCGGTCGGCGGGGCGGCGGGTGACGGCGCGGCGGACGCGTCTTCCGGGGTGGCCGCCGGGGTCGGTTTTTTATCCTTCTTAGGTTTCGGAGTGGGCGCGGCGGTTGCCAGCGTGGTCACACAACAGAAAACCGCCAGCGCGGCGAGAAAGGAAGGCGTCTTTCGGCGCAAGTCGAACATACAACTGCCGAATATAGCGAAGCCTCCCGCCCGTGCCAGCCCTGATTTCATGGAGTAGATCTCGGAGGGTCGGGGCTTGCGCGCCGCCTGGCTTGCGGCCATGCTGCACGTCCCCCCTCCACCTCGCCACTCCGTTCAATTTTCCTTCCTTTTTCCATGAAAGCGCGTGTGACCGTCATGCCCAAGCAAGCCGTCCTCGACCCCCAAGGCAACGCGGTGCGCGCCGCCATCCACCACCTCGGCCTGCCAGCGGCGGGGACGGTGCGGGTCGGGAAATTCATGGAGATCGACCTCGACCAGACCGCCGTTGGGGACCGCGCGGCGTTGGAGGAAAAACTCCACGCCCTTTGCCGCGACCTGCTTTCCAACCCGGTCATCGAAGATTACCGGCTCGAACTCGGCGAATAAATTTCCCTTCTTGCCATGAAATTCGCCGTCCTCCGTTTTCCCGGCTCGAATTGCGATCAGGATTGTTACCATGCCTTGCGCGACGACATGGGCATGGAAACCGACTACGTCTGGCACAAGGAAAATTCGCTCGCAGGGTACGATGCCATCGTGGTTCCCGGCGGTTTTTCCTACGGCGATTACCTGCGCACCGGCGCCATCGCCCGTTTCTCGCCCGTGATGGGCGCGGTCCAGGCCGCCGCCGAGGCCGGTAAGCTGGTCATCGGCGTGTGCAACGGGTTCCAGATTCTCTGCGAAAGCGGTCTACTGCCCGGCGCGCTGATCCGCAACCGCTCGCTGCGTTTTGTCTGCGAGGAAGTCGCGGTGCGCGTGGAAACGAGCGATTCGCCGTTCACCAACGCCACCCCGACCGGCACGATCCTACGCATTCCCGTCGCCCACGGCGAGGGCTGTTACTATGCCGACGATGCCACCTTGCGTGACCTCGAAACGCATCGCCAGGTCCTCCTGCGATACGTGGATGCCAAAACCGGCGCGCCCGCCGTCGCCGCCAACCCCAACGGCTCCCGCTCCGATATCGCCGGGATTTGCAACCGGACGCGCAACGTGTTCGGCCTCATGCCCCATCCTGACCGCGCCTGCCACCAGCGTCTCGGCAGCGTGGACGGCAAGCGCATCTTTGAGTCCATGATCCACGTCCTGTCGATCAAGGAACCCGCCAAACCCAAGGCAAAGGCCCCGGTCAGTGAAATGGCGCGCGTGTCGTCGGACGCGGTGGCCAACATCCGCCAGGGCGGCGACGTGGTGGGCGTTTGATTCCTTCTTTTCTATGATCAGCGCGGCCCGTTCCGAACCAGCCATCACGCCCGAAGTCATCGCCAAGCACGGGCTGACGCCTGACGAATACCAGCGCATCGAGACCATCCTCGGTCGCGCTCCCAACTTCACCGAACTGGGCGTATTTTCCGTGATGTGGAGCGAGCATTGCTCCTACAAAAACTCGCGGCTCGAACTGCGCAAATTCCCCACCGACGGCCCGCGCGTGCTCGTGAAGGCGGGCGAGGAAAACGCCGGGGTCATCGACGTGGGCGACGGCTGGGGCGTGGCCTTCAAGATGGAAAGCCACAACCATCCGAGCGCCATCGAACCCTTCCAGGGCGCGGCCACCGGGGTCGGCGGCATCATCCGCGACATCTTCACGATGGGCGCACGGCCCGTATTCAGCCTCAATTCTTTGCGGTTCGGCCCGATCCACGGCGACACCGATGCCATTCGCGCCAACCGCCGCCTGTTCACCGGCGTGGTCGAAGGCATCGCGCATTACGGCAACTGCATCGGCATCCCGACCATTGGTGGCGAGATTTACTTCGACGAAAGCTACCAGGGCAATCCGCTGGTCAACGTGTTCTGCCTGGGCGTGTTGCGCCATGAGCAAATCGCACGCGGCGCGGCCAGGGGCGTCGGCAACCCGGTGTTCTACGTCGGCGCGGAAACCGGGCGCGACGGCCTGGCGGGCGCGGCGTTCGCGTCGCGCGATCTCACCGACGAATCCAAGCAGGACCGCCCTGCCGTCCAGGTCGGCGATCCCTTCAAGGAAAAGCTCCTGCTCGAAGCCTGCCTCGAACTGCTTCAGACCGACGCCGTCGCGGGCATTCAGGACATGGGGGCGGCGGGCCTGACGTGCTCCACCTGCGAGACCGCCAGCCGGGGCGGCAGCGGCGTTGAGATCGACCTCAACCTCGTCCCCCAGCGCGAACCGGGCATGACGCCTTACGAAATCCTGCTCAGCGAATCGCAGGAGCGGATGCTCATCATCGTCAAGCAGGGGCGCGAGGCTGAGGTGCAGGCCATTTTCGACAAGTGGGACCTGCCCTGCGCGCGCATCGGTGTGGTCAACGACGACGGCATGATGCGGGTAAAAGTCGGCGCCGAGACTGTCGCCGAAATCCCCGCCCGGGCCCTCGCCGACGAAGCCCCGCTTTATCAACGCGAAGCCAAAGCCCGCCCGCCCGAGCCGCCGCTGGACCTCGTCACCGTGCCCGAGGCCGACCCGCAGGCTGCGTTGCTCCAACTGCTCGCCCACCCGACCATCGCCAGCAAGCACTGGGTCTGGCGGCAATACGACCACATGGTCCGCACCGGCACAATGGTCGCGCCCGGCTCCGATGCCGCCGTGTTCTACGCCCGCGAGGCCAACAAAATTCTCGCCGCCACCAGCGATTGCAACGCGCTGTATTGCCTGCTTGATCCCCGCGAAGGCGCACGCATCGCCGTGGCGGAGGCCGCGCGCAACCTCGCCTGCTCGGGCGCGGTCCCACTCGCCGTCACCGACAACCTGAACTTTGGCAATCCCCACCACCCGGAAAACTTCTGGCAACTGCGCGAATGCGTCGAGGGCCTCGCCGAAATGTGCCGCGCCTTCAATACCCCTGTCACCGGCGGCAACGTCAGCCTCTACAACCAGAACCCTGCCGGAAGCGTCGATCCGACGCCGACCGTGGGCATGGTCGGCATCATCGAAAACGAGCGTCACATCACGACGCAGTCCTTCAAGAAAGCGGGTGACGTGGTCCTGCTGCTCGGCGAGCCGGGCGACGAACTCGGCGGCTCACAGTACATGGCGGTTGTCCATGGCCGCAAGGAAGGCCTCCCACCCCGGCTCGACGTGGCGCGCGAACTGACCTTGCACGATGCCGTGCGTGCCCTGGGCCGCATGGGTCTGCTCCGCAGCGCGCACGATTGCTCGGAAGGCGGCCTGGCAGTCGCCTTGGCGGAAAGCTGCGTCTCCGGCGCGGACCGCCTCGGCGCGCAGGTCACGCTCGACGCCGCCGACCAGCGCGCCGACGTGGCGCTTTTCAATGAGAGCCAGTCCCGGATCGTGGTCTCGGTCGCTGCGGGAAACGCCGCCGTCGTCATGGCGTTGCTTGCTTGGCGCGACGTGCCTGCCCGGAAACTGGGCATCGTGGGTGGCACGGAGCTGTCCATTCGCACCGGCACTACGAGTTTCACTTGGCCTGTCGCCGACCTGCACCACGCTTGGCATGACTCCATCGGCGACTGTATGGACACTGTCTGAGCACAGACACCGCTCGCTTTTCGGCCCGGTTCGCCGATATTTCCAGACGTTTCTCCTTTGCCGGTCTCCCTTTTCCCCGACCAAGCGTGGACCCATCCCCTTCCTCCCATTATCCGCATCACGAGTGCGGGGTGTTCGGTATCTTCAACCATCCCAACGCTGCCGCGTTGACCTACTACGGCCTCTTCGCCCTCCAGCACCGGGGGCAGGAGAGCGCGGGCATCGTCAGCGCAAAAGGCCCGGGCGAACTCTTCAATCTGCACAAGGCCATGGGCCTCGTCGGCCAGGTGTTCAAGGAAGGTGACATTGAGCGTTTGACGGGCACCCGCGCCATCGGGCACACCCGTTATTCGACTACCGGCTCCAGCAATCTCGTCAACGCCCAGCCGATGATCGGCCACGGCAGCCGGGGACAGATCGCCCTCGCGCACAACGGCAACCTCGTCAACGCCGACGTGCTGCGCGACGAACTCGAAGCCAACGGGTCTATTTTCCAAACGACCAACGACAGCGAGATTATGCTGCACTTGCTCTGCCAGCCGGTGAAAGGCGGCAGCGCCCTTTCCTCGCTCGCCCGGGCACGCGGCGCGTTTTCCCTCGTCATCATGAGCGAACACGAGGTCATCGGCGTGCGCGATCCGTTCGGATTCCGCCCGTTGGTGCTCGGCAAGCTGGACGACGCCTACGTGCTAGCTTCCGAGACTTGCGCGTTCGACCTCATCCACGCTGAATTTGTCCGCGAGATCGAACCCGGCGAGGTCGTCATCATCGACGAAACCGGCATCCGCAGCGAATGGCCCTTCCGCCGGGAAAAGAAAGCGTTTTGCATCTTCGAGTACGTCTATTTCGCCCGGCCCGACAGCCTGATCGACGACGTGAACGTCGCCGCCGCGCGCACCCACATGGGCCGCGAACTGGCCCGGCTTCATCCCGTCGAGGCTGACCTCGTCGTGCCTGTGCCGGACTCCGGCAACTACGCCGCGCTCGGCTACGCAGAGGCTCTGGGCATCCCGTTCGAGCACGCGTTCGTTCGCAACCACTACATCGGCAGGACGTTCCTGGCACCCAGCCAACTCATCCGCGATTTCAATGTCCGCATCAAGCTCAACCTCATCAAAGGTGCTGTGAAGGGCAAACGGGTCGTGGTCGTGGATGATTCCATCGTGCGTGGCACGACGGCCCGCGCCCGCGTGGTCAGCCTGCGCGAGGCGGGCGCAAAAGAAGTGCACATGCGCGTGAGTTGTCCGCCGCACCGATTCGCGTGCCACTACGGCATCGACTTCCCCGATCCCAATAACCTCTTGGCCAACCAGCTTTCGCACCAACAGATATGCGAATACCTGGGGGCAGACAGCGTGGGTTATCTCGACGTGGAAGGCATGGTCCGTGCGACGGGCTTGCCGGAGAACAATTTCTGCCTCGCTTGCTTCACGGGTAATTATCCCGTGCCGGTCGACCCCGCGCTCGACAAGTACATCATGGAGCGACGGGATTCCCGCGAAAACTACCTCGTGGCATCCGACGAACATCCCAACCTGTTCGCGGGCGCGTTGAAGTAAATTCTGTTGTCCTACGCGCTGCTTGCTCGTTGGCAGGCCGAAGCAACCGGGACCGCGATGGCTCGTAAACGGAAACGGGGAGGAACGCGCACGCTCCTCCCCGTTCCTTGCACAGAGTTTCCTAGGTCGCCGAGAAGATGCGTGGCCCCTGAAGACCCGTCTGCTGATTCGACGAAGAGAAGATCGCGCCGTCGATCAGGCTGTCGCCCGCTTCCAAATTGCTGACGACCTGGTTGAGCGTCGGGTTGAAGTAATCGAGCACCCCGTTCGGCCCGTAGCTGAGTTGTCCGTTCGGGAGCGTGGTCGGGGTCGGACTCTTGTCCGCGCCCAGCACACCGTCGGTACTGGTCACCGCGATCCCCGAGAGAATCCGCACCGGCGCGACGCTGGTCACCGACCCGGCCACGATGGACATGATGCTCGACGCGGTGATGTTGGTCACGTCACCGTTGACACCGTCCGGCGCGGGCTGTCCCCCCCGGACCGAACCGGCCACGCCCGCCACGATGCCCACGTTGCCCACGGAATCGTCCAGCACGAAAGTCGTGTTGTCGGGTTGCGCGAGGAAGTCGACGAACGCTGAGATCGAGGTGTTCGTCGCGCCGGTGTCATCGACAAAGCTGTAGGCTTTGATCTGCGGATTCGTGATGATGCCCAACGACGTGTCGCGGCTAATCGCGCCGACCGTGCCCGTCAACGTCACACCCGTCACGGAGCCACCCGCTCCCACGCCGGTGGTCCCGGTAGTGACCGTACTGGCGTTGACCGTGCTGCCGCCGTTGCCGGCGATCAGATCGACGGCGGTTTGCGCGCCGACCGGCTGGGTGATGTTCGTGATGTTGCCGCCAGCGCCGCCCACCCCCCGGGTGTTGCCAAAGGCCAGAACCGTGTGCGCGAGGTCGGTGGTGTCCGTGTCGCCGACCAGCGTGATGTCCTGCGGTTGGGCGGCCAGAGCGTTGCCGCCTTTGCCGCCGACCACGAGCATCTTGCCGATCTGCAACGCGGCGGAGTTGATCTGGGAATTGGTCACGGAACCGCCCGCGCCGCCCAGCGTCAGGCCGTCGCCGCCCGCGCCGCCCGCCACGACCAACGGCGTGGATGTCGCCGTCGCCGTGATGTTGCTGAGCGTGCCGCCCGCGCCGCCCGACGCCCCGAAGCTCGCCCCGCCGTCGCCCGCGATGATGCGGGCGAAGCCCGTCAAAGGTTCGCCGATGAAGGAGGTCAGGCCCGTCGCGCTGGAGCTGAAACTGGTGATCGCGCCGCCCGTGCCGCCCGTGCCGCTGACCCCGATGCCGCCCGCGCCCGTCAACACGGACAATGCGGTCGGCACCGCTGACTGGACGGTCGGGTTGTTGAGGAACGTGTTGATCGTGCCGCCGTTACCGCCGGACAGGCCGTTGCCGCCCGCGCCGGTCGTCAGGGTCAATGCGCCGGAAAGATTGTCCTCGTTTTGGTCCGGGCTGCTGTTGAGGATCGAACCGCCGTTTCCACCGATGCCGCCAGCCGCACCGCCGCCCGAGCCGGTCTGGTAGGTGAGGAAACCGCCGGTCCCGACGAAGTCCGCGATCTGCGAATCCCACTTGCTGATGTCGCCTCCCGCTCCGCCCGCTAGCGCGCCTTCGCCGCCGTTGCCGGTGGTGAGGATGACCTCCGACGTGCTGGTATCGTACACTCCGGACTGATTGCCGGTGATGGAACCGCCCTGGCCGCCATGCAAGCCGCTGCCCGCGTTACCCGACGCGAAAGAGATGCCTGTGGCGATAGACAACAAGCTCAGGCTGCCGCCGTTGCCGCCGTCGCCACCGATGCCGTTGCCGCCGTTGCCCGCTTGCACGAAAGCCGTGGAAGTCTCCAACGTGTTGCCGGTGGCATACCGCACCGTGATTCCGGCGACATTGCCGCCGCTGCCGCCGCCGCCATAGCCGTTACCGCCGTTGCCGCCGAATAATGACGCCGTGCCCTCGTAGGACTGCGCCACCGGGAAGAGAATGGACACCGCGCCTGCGCCGGTTCCGACCGAGGCGGTCAGCGAACCGACGACCCCGGCATTTCCGCCCACACCCGTGACCGCGTTGCCGCCGTCGCCCGAGTGAATCTCGTAGCCGTTGGCGGTCAGGTACAGGGAGTTCAAGATGTACGGTTGTGCTGCCGTCGCGTCCTGCGTGCTAAAGAGGAACACGTCCACCTGCCGATAGTCCGAACTTTCCGGCGACAGCACACCGTAACCAACCGCCGGATGGAGGGAACCAGCGGTCGGAGCTAGGGTGTAATAAGTGTCCAACGCCCGCACGGTCATGTCCTGGAGGTTCGTGCCTAAAACGAATGTTCGGCCCGCCGTGAGAGCGCCGTTATTGAAATCGAAAACCGGCGCGCCCGTCGCATCCTGGAAGAGGACTTCTTGAACGACTGGGCCAGGAGTCGAGGGCAAGGTCAGGTAAGCCAGTGTGTCGAAAGTCCCGATGTGCGCGGTGGTGTTCGTATCCGATGGCGTGATGGCAACGACCGTCTGGTTGTTACCGAGAAAGATGCCGTCGTTCTCGTTGCTGGTCGAGCCGGTGCCAGCAAAGACGTTGGAACCAACCGTGAAGCCGCCCTGTCCATCCCCCTGGAAGCTGACCAGAAAATTCACGGGTGTTTTGGAGAGCACCACGATGTCAGCAAAGCCGTCGTTGTTGATGTCCTGAATGGAAAGGTCTTGCAACGTGGCGTCCGTCAACGAGATGTCGTTCGGAGTGTTTACCGTGCGGTTCGTGTCTACTTGCCCGAGACTGGTATTCACCCCCACGAGACCGGCAGTTGTCGGAACGTGGGTGGTCGGATCGACCGACCCCAACGAGTACGAGGTGAAGCTCTTCTCACCCTGTTTTGTGAAGATGAGGGTTTCGGCAGTCGCCGGCAACCCTGTGGCCGCGTTCGGCAGGTTCCCGGAAGTCAGCGAAGTGGCTTGCAGGACCTCCGTGCCTGGGGTGAAAGCCCCGCTTAACTGTAGCGTCGGAGCCGCCTTGGGTGCCGCGGGATTGGCGTAAAAATATCCGCTGCCAACGATCTTGTGGGTCGTCGCATTCTGCGCCACCAGGCCCGTGTTTGGATCATGCATGGCGTCGCCCAACAGGACACCGACGACCTGGAAGTTCTTGAGCGTGACTTCCTCGGTGACGGTCTGGACGTAAGCGATGTCGGTGATGCCGTCGCCGTTGAAATCGCCAGCGGCCAGCGCGACCACCGCGCCGGACGTATCATAGAAGCCCTGGTCGGCAAGCGTTGGCAGCGCCGTTTGCATCGCGGCGCTGAAGGGATGGTCGCCCACCGAGCTATGGGTGAAATTGCGACTGTTGATCGGATCGAGCGCCGTGCCGATCTGGTCGAGGAAGACGTAGATGCCGCTGAAGTTATTTGCGTCGCCCGAGGCCACCGCGATGTCCGGGCGACCGTCGCCGTTGAAGTCGCCGATGGTCACGATGGGGTTGGTGACGCCCGGTACTTTCAGGCTGACGGTCGTGCCGCCCAAAGCGCCGGAGCCATCGCCAAATACGACGTTGACGGCGTTGGGGACGCTGGTCGTGTACACGGCGTCGCCAAAACCATCGCCGTTGAAGTCGATCGCCTCGGGCGCATAGGTGCCGTCCGGCAGGGGGTGGGTGTGACCCACGTCACCGATATCGTGCCAGGTCCCGATGAACTGGGCACCGACAGGGATAGCCGTTTCGGGGGTGTCAAAGGTGCCTGTCGTGAAGCTCGCCCCCGCGCCGCCGTTGGTGAACCCGTCGCCGCCACGCCCCATGTAAACATGGACGCCTGCCGCAATGTTCGTCGTGGCGAAGGTGGCCACGCCACCCGCACCGCCCGCTCCCAGCAGGCCCGTGCCGCCATCGCCGGTGTGCAGGACCACATCGCTGGTGACCGAGCCGAGATCGTTGAAATTGATGATCGAGCCGCCCACGCCGCCAGTCGCGCCGTCGCCACCGTTGCCTGCGAGCAACTGGTAGCCGCCCTGCGCTCCGTGCATCACGATGTGGGTGAGGTCGCCGCCCGGCGCGCCCGCGCCGCCGTCGCCGGTGGCCAGGGTGCCGATGCTGAACACCGTGGTAGAATCGGCGGCCAGGACGTTGCTGATGTCGCCGCCCTGCTCCCCGGCGGCGGGGTGGAAGGGCTGGATCGTGCCTTCGATCTGGGGCGACGTGGGATTGTTCTGCGTGAAGTGGAAGGACAGGTTATCGGCCGCCGTGCCCGTGTAGAGGCCGCCGATAGTCGGGATGGCCCCGATGAACAGCGAATCGCCCGTGGAGCCGTTGAACTTGGTCGTCAGCAGAGCCTCGCCGCTCGTGTCGATGGTCACAGCACCGATGCTGCCACCCGCGATCACGTTGCCGTGGATAGAGAAGCTCGTCAGCGCCAACCGGTTGGCCACGGTGTTGCCCGCGATGGTCGGGTCGATGTCCGCGGCAGTGAGCGTGCGTAACGTGATGCTGCCGATGTTGGTGTCGGTCAGCAACTCGCCGTCGCGTCCGTTGTTGGCATTGTGGTCGGAATCGGTGAGGTTCGCCCCGGAGGTGCCGTCCAGATCGGTCACGATGTCGCCGTTGACATCGCTGAAGAGAATGATCGACGGGTCGTGGCCCAGCGAATCCTTGCCCAACGCAATGCCGGTGATCTCGCCCGGATCCAGACGTCCGTTGCCGTTGAGGTCGGTCGTGAAAATTAGCGCCCGCCCGGAGGTGATGTACAGCAGGTAGGAACCGGAGCCGCCACCGGAGCCGGTGGTCAGGCCCTGGAAGGTGCCGGGCTTGCCGCTGGCGTCGAGCAGCAGGCTGCCGCCAACGGCCACGGAGGTAAATTTCGACTCGTTGAGCAGGCCAGCAGGGGCGATGCGCGGTTCGAGTGCCTCGATCAGCACGGCAGGACGCTTGGGAGCAGCGGGGGGGTTCTTGCGGTTCATGAAAAGCGTTTCTACGATCTTAGAGGGAAGCGGTGACGGGAATGTTGGTTGAGATGACCGGCGCCTCCGTGGGCTGCCGGAGATCGGAAAACACGAGGGCACCCGAGGCGTTGACGGTCAGAAGCGCCTCGGGAGTAAAGTCGCGGTTAGAAGTGAGGTTGAGGGCGGCGATGAGACCGTCGCCCGCCTTGAAAGTGCTGGCTCCGGGAGCATCCGGGTTCTGGACACTGCCGACGAGGTTGGCGGTGTCGAAGTTGGTGAACGAACCGTCGGCGTTTGCTACCGTGGCGGCGTTGCCCTCCAGATCGATGCCGTCCACGGTGTTGGCGAGGTGGATGGTGCTTCCCTTGCCCGCCACGATGGAGGAGATGGCGTTGGCGGTGATGTTGGTCACGTCGCCGTTGGCACCGATGAGCTTGTTGCCCGTGCCGCCCACGCCGGTGAACAGACCCCCCGCCAGGCCCGGGCCGTAGCCGTAAGCCACGCCGGAACGAACGCCGATGTCGGCCACCGTGTCGCCGGGCCGGCCCACGTGGATTTCCGAGATGCTGCCACCCGCGCCGCCCTTCTTGACGGCGTTGGCCCCATCGCCCGCCGCGATGTGCTGCACCACGGTGCCGGTGTCGAGATTGAAGATCGTTGCGTTGGTCACGCTGCCGCCTGCCGCGCCTTTCTTGGCAGCGGTGGCCTGGCCCGCCGCGCCGCCGTCGATGGTCAGAACCTGCCCGCTGCCGAGGTCGGAGTTGTTGCCCGAAAGCTGAAGCTGATTGACGATCCCGCCCGCGCCCGAAGCGGTGTCGCCGTTGCCGCCGCCGCCCGCCCCGGCGGTGATGCTCGTCGTGTGGGTCGTGGAATTGGTCAGATCACCCGAGCCGCCCAGGCCGATGGACCCGGTGAACACCGTGACCGATCCGCCCGTGCCCGCCACGCCGCCGGAGACGGAACCCGCCCCGGCCGTGATCGTGACGTTGCCGAAGTTGGACGTGGGCTGGTCGAACGCACCGGAACTGGTGAGTCCCGCGTTGAGATACAGCGGGTTGGGCGTGGTGCCCGAGCCAGTAATGTCGCCGCCGTTGCCGCCCACACCGCCGTTCCCAGCGGTCATGGTGACGTTGGTCTGAGCCGAGGCGATCACCGTGGTAATGCTGCCGCCGTTGGCGGCGAAGCTGCCCGCACCCGCGCCGTTGCCCGCCAGGACGGAAACCGCACCGCCGAGCGAGATGCCCGCGCTGGTGCTGACGCTGCCGCCGTCGCCGCCCGTGCTGCTACCGCCCGTGCCGCCGTTGCCCGCCACAAGCGCCACGTCGTAGCTCGCCCGCAGGTCCACGGTCGTCAGGCTGCCGCCCACGCCACCCAGGGTCGTGCCGTTGCCGCCCTGGCCGGCGGTGGCCGTGCCGCTCTGGACCGCGTAGTTGGCCCCGAGGGCGCTGGCGATGGAATCGCCAGTGAAAATCTGCTCAACGTTCCCCACGCTGGAGAACCCCACGGTGTTAAGGCTGCCACCGTCGCCACCCGCGCCCGAGCCGCCGTTGGTGACGCTGCCGCCCGTGCCCGCCGTAACCGTGTACTTGAAATTGACGCCGAACATCTGGAAGCTGCCGATGTCGCCGCCCACGCCGCCGCCGAGTTGGCCGTTGCCGCCCGCGCCGGAACGCACCGCCACGTTGGCGAGCTGCCCGCCGAGATCACTGTCGGTGATCTGGAAATTCGTAACGCTGCCGCCCGCGCCGCCCGCACCGCCGCCGCCCGTGCCGCCGTTGGCGTGGTTGCCGTCGTTGACGGAGAGCAGGCTCAGGTCGGAGTCGAGCATTCCCACCGTGTCGATGTTGCCGCCCGCGCCGCCGGAACCGGTCTGGGACGATCCGCCGCTGCCCCCATTCAAGGTCAACTGGTGGGTGAAAAGGTTGGTCAGGTTGTTGATGGTGATATGGTCGAGCGAGCCGCCCGTGCCACCGGAGGAAGTGCCGACGCCGTCACCGCCGTTGCCGCCGTTGACGATCAACCGCGAGCCGAGCAAATTGATCGTGCTAACGCTGCCGCCGCCGCGGCCCACGCCGCCGTCGCCACCCTGCACCAGCACCGAACTGGTGAAGCCGTCCGCGTTCGTGTCGAGGTCCTCCGCGAACACGCCCGAAACGTTGCCGCCCGCGCCGCCGTGACCCAGTCCATTGATGGACGGCGCGCCGCCGTGACCCGCGACCACCTGGATTTCCGCGTTCGCGCCCGCCGCCGTGACGACCCCGTCGTCCGGCGCCGCGCTGTAGAGGTCCGATCCCGTCACGTCGCCACCCCGGCCGCCCCGGAGGCCCGTGCCGCCGTCGCCCGCGTGCAGGAGGATATTTTGCGTGAGCAGATCCGCCGAGAGCGAACCCGTCGAGGTAGTAGGATCAAAACTATCGAAACTGGTCGCCACGCCCGTGATCGAGCCGCCCGTGCCGCCCCGGAACACGTCGTTCTCGCCACCCGCGCCCGCCTGCAGATCGATGAGCTGGTTGTTGAACGTCCCGGCCAAGCCCATGACGGTCACGCCCGAGATGTTGCCGCCCGCACCGCCCTTGTAAGTGCTGTTGCCGAAGCCGCCGTCGCCGGAAACGATGTTGAACGCGCCGGTGTCCGCAGTGATCCTTACCGAATCCACGTCGCCGCCAACCGCGCCCAGGCCACCATTGCCCGCGTGGATCGAGTGCCCGGGAACGATTGAGGTCGCCGTCAACCCGATGATCGACGCGCCGGGTTTGAGCAAGGGGAACGCCCCTTCGGTGACCGTGCCGGTCGTCGCGCCCGTGTCGCCGGTGAAATTGTAGCCGACGTTGTTCGTGGCCGTGCCCGCGAGCACGTAGCCCACGGTGCCACCGACCGTGACGTTGTTGATGTTGCCGCCCGCGAGAATGTTGCCGTTGACATTGCCCGTGATGTTCAGGCTGGCGATGGCGAAACCCGGCTTGCCGACGCTCGTGAGGTTGACCGTGTTCCCATCCTTGGAAAGGTTCGTGACGATGTCGCCGTTGACGTTGCCGAAGACGCTGACCGCCGAACGTTTGGTCAGCGAAATGCCCACCAGTTCGTTGGTCTGAACCTGGCCGTCATTGTTCGTGTCGCGGAAAAAAGCGATCAGGGTCTTGTCCCCCGCCTGGAGCGACGGGGAGTTCGGATTGAACCCGGTGGTGCCGTTGAAAATGAGGAGCTTGTCGCCATTACCCGAACCGTCGCCGGTCATCTTGATGGCGTACAGGTTGGCCGGAGCCGAAGGCCCGAGATACTGGGACGCGGGCACGAAGCCGAGGTGGGCTGCCGTCGGCGCCGTGTGATAGGTCACATAGTTCGAGTTGGACGTCGCGTTCGGATCGTTCGGATCGTTGGCGAGGGCCGTCAGGCCGGTGGGGGCAATACGGGCTTCGAGCGGCTCTACCAGCAGACGTCCGCCCGGAGGGGGGGTCGAAGACATGGCGCCCACTTATCCATTTTTACCACGAGATGACAAGCACATTCTGCGCGCGCCCGGTGGACGGGTCGGCGGCCTGCACGCGTGAGGAAGCGTTGCTTTTTACCCAAGGGAATGCGGGCGAAACATTTGCCGCGCTTTGGCGTTGCCGACCGGCCCCGTACAAATTTTGCGGAGGTCATTCCCGGCGCGTGGCAGCGTCCGCTGCAAAAAGACGGGGGCCGGTCCTGTCCCCGGAAAGCTGGCCGCAGGCACGGCGTGCCTGGGCACGACCCAACGAAACCCCAAACCTAATTCTCGCCCAAGATCAGCACGTGTGCTTTGGCCTGTTTCACGACCGGCGTGATCGAGTAACCGGCGTTCGGCGCGAGCAGCACCTTGAGCTTCTTCACGGTGGAAGGTTGGTTGTTAAGCGATTGCACCGGCAGTTCGACTGAGGCCTGGCCGACGGGGATAGTCGCCTGGCTGGGGATCGGGTTGGTGTCCACGCCGATGACCGCCGTGCCAGCAAAACTGAGCGCGACGTTCAGGGTCTGGCTGGTGCTCCCGCTACGGGCGATGCTGAACAGGGCGGTCTGGCCGTTGGGCGAGGCTTCCTTGACCGGGGCGGAGATCGTCACGACGGGAAGCGCGGGGCCGACCGGGTCGGCGGTGGTGAAGTCCACCTTCACGTTGGTGCCCGCCGTGTAGGCAACCGTCTTGGTGCGGGGACCGCCCAGCGCGCCGCCGGAAGCGGTGACCGTGAGCGTGCCGGAGCCGGTCGCTGGCAACGGAATGACGAAGCCACCGGCGGCGGACGTGACCGCGTAATAGCCGCCGCTGTCGGGCGTGACTGTGACGTCGGCGAACCCCTCGCTCTCGTCGTAGCCGCCGCTGCCGTTGCTATCCTGGTAAACGACCCCGGTCAGGTAAGCCACGGTGCCGTCGCGCGGCGTGCCGAAATCCTCGGTGATGACCAACGGGCCGAAACTCTCGATTGAACTAGGCACGCAGGAGATGCCGATTTCGCGAAAGGTCGGGTAGGTCGGGTTGTCATTCATCACGTTGGCGCGGTGGTCGAGCGAGGGAACGCCCCAGTCCGCCATCAGACCGACATGACCGAAGTAAGGGTTTTCCGCATAGGCGTAGATGTTCTCGCCAACTCCGCTCCACTGGTAGCCCTCCGCAGTGATGCGCTGGTCGAACGTGGTGCCATCTGCGCTGTTGTGCGTCTGGACCCCGGCGGACGCCATGTAGAGGGATTGCTCGCGGGACGAGGCATTGAGCAGGGAGTTGAACGCGAGGGGCGGCTTGGCCGCGTAACCGTTGAAATCGCTGATGAGTTGGCTCGTGCTGACTTTGTAGTATTGATAGTAGCGGAGAATTTCCGGGTCCGTGACGTTAGCGAGCATCTGACCTTCGGCGGCGGGGTTGGCACGGGCGGCATTGATGAGTTCGAGCAGGTATTGCTCTTGCGAGGACGGTTGCGGCTGCGGGTAAGCGGTCGTCGGAGCGGCGGTAGCGTGAGCACCGAAGGCAACGCACAAGGAAAGCAACGCCAATAAAGGCTTCGGGGACGGGCGCGTCCCGACCGCAATGGAGGCAGCGCAATTTAAGAACGGATCGGAAGGCTTCATGATGATGAATCCTCCTAATGCAGCCCCAATGCCACCCAAGCCGCCATTCCGGTATCAGCATGGGATCAGGAAATTTCTCCTACCACCCACATTCCATTCGTTTACACTCTTAAGATTCTCTATTTGAGTGGTTAACGATCGAGATTTCGAAAACTACCCCTCAAACAGTCCGGAGGAAATTCATGATTTTTTAAGATACCGGCCTAAGCTTGTCCCGATAATTCTCATAAATGATATAATACGTTTTCTCATATTTGGTTTATAAATATCAATGTTGACGAAGTGAGAAACGGTCGACTTCCTTTGGGTTGATCCCTTGCCCACTTTCTGCCTGAGCATTTCGGAGCGGCGGCGCGCCTTGTGCCATTCAGCCTCGTACCAGCGGGCTTGCCGACGCGTCATTTCCAGTTGCTGCCGTAGATCGGCAGCCCGCTCGGCCTCGGTGTGGTCGTAAAGCTGGTGGGCTGCATCGAGCGACTCACCCAAATGGTCGAAGACGGTGCGCATCTCCGCTTCCCGCCCGGCTTGGCCAGATAGGAGCGCGGCGTCGGCTTGTTCGACCCACGGCGGCAGCGGCGTGTTGTCCCGGTCGATGGATGAGCGGCTCAGGGCGGGATCGACGAACGGTTTGCTTGAAGATGCCGGGGAGGGCCGATGGAGGCCCAAGGCAGCGCACACCGGTTCGAGGGCCGCCTGCCAGTTCCCCAGGAAATCCTTGAAGTCGATGAACACACGCTGGCCGGAGCGGGACCCGCGTTCGGCTTCGACGAGGTGCAGCAGCCAGAGCAGGTGCGACTTTCCAGCGGAAAACCCCTCGCGGCGGGCCAGGGAAGCCGCGACCTCCGAGGGCCGCCTCCGCACGATGACGTAGAGCGGCTTCGTGCCGGTGGCGGTCCAGACCGGCTCCCACCAAGGCAGCAACCGGCAAAGGCGCGGGTCCTTGATGCCCCAGAGCGGCGCGGTGGATAGGTCGCGTTGCAACAGGGAGAGTAATTCGGCACGGTAGGGGCCAGTGAGTTCGTCGTTCAGGAGAGAGACGGGCGGCAGGGGGCGGGCTTCGTCCCAACTGCCGCCGAGCGCGAGCAGCAGGCGGTCATGCAGATTGACGATGTCGATGTGTTCGTAGTAGCCCCGGGCATTGTCCTCGGTAGCGGGCATCAGGCGGGGGCCAAAATCGACGCCAAGCCGATGCAGGCACCCGGCCACGGCGGATGTGCCGCTGCGGTGCATCCCCAGCACGACCACTGCGCGCCTGGGACCGACGGGGGATGTAGATGGAACCATCATTTGGCCGGATTGGTCATGATCTGCTTCCATAATTTTTCGGCCGGATCATACTTCCCAAACAATCAACATCATAGTCCGCGCCAGAATCATCTGCCAAATTTAACGCCGCTCTGAGAACGCCGTCTGCAAAAATTCCATTCATGTTTACGATGCGAAGATGGGATGACGCCAACTTTCGGGCGATTTGAACCCCCAATCCTACCGTAGAGTTTACATGGCTGTTTAGTGGTCTAATGCAGAAACTGAACCGAACATCACATGAGCACCGAGCTATCGTCTAAGAATTTGACCGGAGTATTTATTTTCTTGCTCGTCTTGGGCGTTGCTATTTTTCCCATCATCTCTTCTGCTGGGCCCGAGACACAAACAAGGATCATGGTGGAGTCAAGTGCAATAAAGCACCTGAAATTTGATCATACTTACACGAACAAACAATACCGAAACCAGTTGCTTGGGATCACGCCAATCGGAACGAGCTACTCCGACGTGGCAGCGTTTGCGAGAACAACCCTAACAACCGAGAGGCATCCGTCTGATTCAATATTCATTCCCGAAATCGTGAGTGAAGCCAGTAGTGCTAAATACGTTAATTAGGTAACAAGAATGAATGTACAGTACTACGATGATCGTTGGTTCTCTCCACGCGATCTCGAAGGACAGCCCCCCTATGGAAAAGTTGTGACTCGGACCGGGGCGTTCATCAAAGGCACAAAATTCATCAACCCGCATTTCACGGCCAAACCTGTCTGGACAGGCCGTTGGATCCAACTCAGTGTCTTCTACGTTTTTGGAGCAAATGATAAGCTGATTGATATCTATTGTATAAGGTGATTATCCCTTGACATCAAACACCATAATCAAAGCTTGGGAAGGTTTGTTGATAAAATTATTGATGCCCTATGAATGTGGTGGGTCAAGTTTATAAAGCATTAATCCAATCACGCCAATTCGCTCATTTTGATCGGCGTCCATCAACTTCACCACCAAACCTACATCCTTGATTCGGATTACTCTAACAATGGACCCAGGTTTATTTGCGAGTTTCACTATTTGGCCCTTCATTTGCAAAAACCCTGGAACGGATACCTCGGGTGTTATGATCGTTATCCAATCGTCAGACACGTTCACCGTCGTATGTTCCCAGCGGAACGTCATATTGTTATCGGGCGTTGTGAACGGCACGACTTCTTCGCGTCCCTTCATGGTGAAAAGCGAGTAACCTAACGGAAATTCTTCAGATAAGTCGGGAGCATGCGTCTTTTGATATGAAGCCATCATTGCCTCAATTCTGTTTAGGCTTTCCTGCGCTTTGTCCTGTTTAGCATCTTGCTTTTCAAGTGCCGGAGCTATAGATAGATGTACAGATGCGGTTGTTGCTGGCAGTGAGGCAAAGTGCTCCGCCTGCTTTTCCTCTACTTCTCTCTTCCATTCGACATCTTGCCAATAACAACAAGCCGATAGAACAAAGAGGACGCCACTTACACACGACATCCAGATTGAAGGAGATTTATGATGATACGATTCGATTCCGGCAGCGAGACCGACAAGCCCGGAAAGACCAATGAGGATGTAAGCCAATATGTCCATGCGTACTACAAGCTTTCCGGCATGCAGATAGCGACGTTCTGGGCTTTTGGCGTGGGTTTCGGGGTCATGGTTAGCATTTTCGCTTTTGGAATTTATTGCTCTCTTCATTAGGATGCAGATCGGTGATACATTCTCTCGCTTATGGCCAAAAAGACACCGCTCCGGGACAAGAAAAAGATCGGCAAGCTTTTAGCCGACAAGCCAGCAAAGGGCAAGAAAGAACCCGTAGCCGACAAGGGCTTTTTTGACCGTCTGATTAAGAAGGCTTCACGCCCAACTGGGAAACCAGATGGGAAAACATCGGCGTCTCCGAGCGACGGCGATTGAACCGGAACGCAAATTCGTCCGCATACGCCTGCAAATGCTTCTTGCTCACATGATGATGCGTCCCGTCAATCGACCGCTTCATCTGGCTCCAAAACCCTTCGATGTTTTGCGTGTGAACGTCGCCCTTCGTCCATTGCTCATTGCCGTGGTTCACGGTGTCGTGAGCGTAGCCAGCCGCTTCCAAGCCGTTGTACGCGCCGTATTCATCGGTGTTGATCTTGGCCGACTTGTCCGCCGCAAGGGCGATAACGGCCTCTACGGTGGCAGCGTCCGTCCGTTCCACGACAACCGGGAGAACATTGCCCCCACGCTCCAAAGCGGCTACAACCGCCGTTTTTCCAGCCGCGCCACGGCCCCGCTTGCCCTTGCGCTTCCCGCCGACATACGTTTCGTCAACTTCCACGACCCCGAACATGTAGGGCAGCTCTTCCCCCATCAGTTCGCGGATTTGATGGCACATCCTCCAAGCGCACTTGTACGTGACGCCGACCTGCCGTTCCACTTCCTTAGCCGCCACGCCGTTCTTGGAGCATCCCATCAGGAACATGACAAAGAACCACGTCTTGAGCGGAGTCGGGGACTTGTGGAAGATCGTGCCAGCGGTCGGGCTAATCTGGTGGCCACAGACGCAAGCGTAAAACTTGCGAGCGGGAACCTTGTGGAACGAATTCTCACGCGAGCACTTCTCGCATTTGGGCGCGCCGTCAAAGCTAGAACGGAAGATTTTATCCAAGCAGGCATCATCGTTCGGATACTCACGGTGGAACATATCCGCCGTGTATTTCTGGACTTTGACCCGCACTTGTTTGGCTCGTATGCCCACACATTCACACAAACCCTGTTTGATTTCAAGGGATAATCACCTTGTATAAAGAGCGGGAGAAATTTAACTGGTCCTTGAGGTCGACTGAGCACGGAGCGGAAGAGCAGCGTATGAAAATGAGTCAGTCCCACCTTTTTACATTCCACCCGTGCTTTTCCAGCAGCATTCGTATGGCCGGCTTATGCTTCCTAGCAATGATCGTGGCAGGAATATGAGCTAAACTGCGTGGCAGGTGTCACCTCGGAGGTGCTTCTCCACGGCATCTGACTATCTCTGCGACCATATGATGCGTAAGTTCGATAGGGTTGGGAGCAGGAGTGAGCACGGGTAAAAGATGTCTTTTCAAGACTTCGCTGACAATCCATGAATTCCTCATGACGAGATTGGAGGTGTCGAAGACCGGCGAGTTGACGGAAGGCCAGTGCCGCGTCGTCCGGGCGGGCGAAACCGAAATTGGGTTGTTCCTGGTGGCGGGCGAGGTCCTGGCGTACCGGAATTTCTGTCCGCACGCGGGCGCGCCGCTTTCCGAGGGGACGATCAGCGGCGGAGTCGTGCGCTGCCCGTGGCACGGGTGGACGTTCGACTTGCAGACCGGCGCACACGTCGCCAATCCGCGTTGCAAGCTGGACGCCTACCGGACGGAAGTCGTGGAGGGAACGGTGTTCGTGTGGGCGTGAGCGCCAGCGAGGCCGCTTGTGTTTTGGCCGTGGGTCGGTAGATATCTAACCCCATTCCTTTCCTGCCATGCTCGACATCCGCCTCATCCGTGAACAACCCGATTTCGTCAAAACCCGTCTCGCCACGCGCGGCGGGTCCGACGCGGAGTCGGTGGTCGATGCTATCCTGGCCTGCGACACACGCCGCCGCGCGCTGGAAACGGAGTTGCAACTCCACAACGCCGACCGCAACCGGCTGAGCAAGGAAATCGGCCAGAAGCGTCAGCGCGGCGAGGCCAGCGCGGAGCAGGAAACGCAGGTGCGGGGCATCGGCGAACAAATTGCGGATTTGAACCGGAGCGTCGCCGAAGCCGACGAGGAACAACGCCGGTTGCTGCTCAACGTGCCGAACCTCCCCCACCCGGCTGCGCCGATTGGGACCGATGCTGCTGATAACCCGGTCGTCCGCACCTGGGGCGAGCCGCCATCGTTTCCCGCCGGACAGGAGCCGGAGGATCACCTAAAGGTCGGCGCGCGGCTCGGCTTGTTCGACCTGGAACGCGCGACGAAGATCAGCGGCAGCGGATTTGTCTGTTTTACCGGCATGGGCGCGCGGCTGGAACGGGCGCTCATTTCATTCCTGCTCGACCTGCACAGCACGCAGCACGGTTATCTAGAGGTTAGCCCGCCGTTCATCGTGCGGCGCGAGTGCATGTTCGGCACCAACCAGTTGCCGAAGTTTGAAGAAGATATGTACGGCTTGGAGGATAATACCCTCTTCCTTACTCCGACGGCGGAGGTGCCTGTGACTAATTTGCACCGCGAGGAAATTCTCCCGACGGACGCGTTGCCGAAGAAGTTCTGCGCGTACACCCCCTGTTTCCGGCGCGAGGCAGGCAGCGCCGGGCGGGAAACGCGCGGGTTGATCCGCGTCCACCAGTTCGACAAGGTGGAACTCGTCAAAATTACCACGCCCGAAACGAGCTACGCCGAGCACGAAAGCCTGACGGCGGACGCCGAGAAAGTACTCCAGTTACTCGGGCTGCATTATCGGACCATCGAGTTGTGCACGGGCGACGTGGGGTTCGGCTCGGCGAAGACCTACGACATCGAGGTGTGGGCACCGGCGCAAAAAGCGTATCTGGAGGTGTCGAGCTGCTCGAACTTCGAAGATTTCCAGGCGCGCCGGATGAACCTCAAATATAAGGACGCCGCCACCGGCAAAAACCGGTTTTGCCACACGCTCAACGGGTCGGGCACGGCGTTGCCACGATTATACGTCGCGCTGCTGGAAAGTTGCCAGCAGCCGGACGGTTCGCTGCGGCTGCCGGAGCCGCTGCTTCGATATATGGGAACCGACCGGATCGGCTGAGCCGTGTGCTCGGTATGGCGTTCACCGACAAACTCGCCGCTGCCCTGAGGCCGTACCCACCGGGAGAACTTTATCTGGTCGGGGTGTCGGGCGGGCGCGATTCAGTTGCGCTGTTGCATGGACTGTTGGCAGTAGGGCATCGGCGCTTGGTCGTTTGCCACCTCGAACACGGCCTGCGCGGCGAGGCGTCTCGGGAGGATGCGCGGTTCGTGCGGCGGCTCGCGGACACCCTCGGTCTGCCAATGGAAATGGTCCAGGCAGACGTGCGCTTGCTGGCGGAGCGAACGAAATCGTCGCTGGAAACGGCGGCCCGGGTGGCACGCCAGACTTTTTTCGCCGAGACGGCTCAGCGATTGCAAGGGCGGGTGATTTTTCTAGCGCACCACGCCGACGATCAGGTGGAGACCTTTTTGTTCAACCTGCTGCGTGGTGCAGGACCGGCGGGATTGGCGGCGATGGCGGTGGAGAGCGAGCAAGTGGTCGGACCGTGCAAGCTGCAGATCGTGCGGCCTCTGCTGTCCGTGTGGCGGTCGGAAATCGACGCGCACGTCCGGGCGCAACACTTGGAATGGCGGGAAGACGCCACCAACGCCGACCCCACGCACGCCACGCGCAACCGGCTGCGGGCGGAAGTGCTGCCGTTGCTCGAAAAGGCGATGGGCCGGGAGGTGAAATCCGCGCTCTGGCGCACGGCGGACCTCCTCGGAGCGGAAGAAGCGTGGATCGCCGGATTGCTGGCGGCGGACGGTCCGGCACCGGAGAAATTGCCACGGGCGGTATTGGCGAATCTGCCGGTGGCAAAACAGAGGAGAACGATCCGTACGTGGCTACTGGCCGGGGGGGTGCCGGGGGTCGGTTACCGGGAAGTGGAATCGGTCCGTGCGCTGGTCGATCCGGCGACGCGCCCGGCGAAGATCAACCTGCCGGGAGGTTGGCACGCCCGACGGCGCGCCGGGGTGCTGTTCATGGAACGTCAAGATGCGGCATGACTGCCGTTCAAATCGATCCGGTCGGCGTGGCGAACATGCCCAACGCAAAAAACCGGGTCAGGGCGGCGGCAAACGCAAAGCCGATCAAGGCGAGCACCAGACGCCACCGCCCGCGCCGCTCTCTATAATGGGAGAATTGCAGGAACAAATCCGCTAGGTACGCCGCGCAGTAAGCCACGTTCGCCAACACGGCCAGGATGAACACGCCCAGCACGCCGTTCAGGCTGAGCACATGTCCAGATTCCGGCCACGCCGCCGCGAAATACCACAGGACGACGGCTGCCAGCAGCAGATTGTAGGCGATCCGGCGCGGCTCCCAGTAGCGGAGCGCGTCGGTAGCAAAGTCGCGCAAGGTTTCCGGGTTCATGGTGCGCGGCACGGGGCTGAATCAGCTCCTTCCGGGGAAGGTCAGTTCCGCAACGCCGCTCTTGTCCAGTTCACCGAGGCCCTTTTCGATCATGCGCTCGTACTGCGCTTTGGTGGCTTCGGCCAGCGGGAGGGTGAGGCCGTGCTCGTGGGCCAGCGTCAGGGCGATGCCGCTGTCCTTGGCGGCGTGGGCGGCGGAGAAGAACACGTAGTGCGAACGGTTCTGCATGTCCTCGCCGTCGGTCTGGAGGACGCGGCTGTTCGCGCCGGTCTCGGCGAAAACCTCTCTTACCGTCGTCAGGTCCAGACCGAGAGCGGATGCAAGCCCGAGTCCTTCGGCCAGCCCGGCGGTGTTGATGTTCATGACCATGTTCACCAGCGCCTTGACCTTGGCTGCCTCGCCCGCCTCGCCGATGTAGCGCACCATCGAGCCGAGTGCTTCCAGCAGCGGTTTGGCGCGGTCGAAGGCGGCGCGGTCGCCGCCGCACATCAGGTAGAGCGTGCCGTCGCGGGCCTGGGTGATGCTCGACGCCATGCAGGCTTCGAGGGTCTGCGCGCCGACGAGTTCGGCCATGGACTGCACGGCGTGGTGGATGACCGGTGACACCGTGGCGCAGTTGATGAAGAGGCGGCCCTTGGCGGCAGAGGGGGCGAGGAGAGAATGGGCGCTGCCGGCGTCGAAGATTTCGCGCATGGCGTGGTCGTCGGTGACGACGGTGATGATCGTCGCGGCCCCCGCGCTCACGTCCGAGAGGGTGCGCGTGGCGGTCGCGCCGAGTTCGGCGGCGAGCGCGTCGGCGGCGGAAGCGTGGACATCGTAGACCGAGGTGACCTGCCAGCCTTTGTCATGGAGGCGGCGGGCCATGTTCGCGCCCATACGGCCCACGCCGACGAAGCCGACCGTGTTGTCTGCGGGGAGAGGTTGTGCGTCCATGCGGACACCATCGCGGGGGGTGCGGGGGGATGCAAACGGGCAGCGGATTAGTTCGCAGTTGTTGCATGATTTTCGGACAGGGGGTTCGGTATTGCAACCCAAGATTGGAACATTTTATCGCTGGCCAGACGTGCGTTCGGGCGGACGTTGAATATAGTGCCGGCAGACCATGAACCATCCAACGACCGCAACCGCTTCCAGTCCCCGCCAGCTTCCGACCCTGGCAGCGCGTGCTTCGGCCCGGCGGTTTTTCGTGATCGTCGGGGCGTTGGGAGCGTTGATGATTTTCAGCGCGGCGGCGCTGTGGCGGCGTGACCCGGCGGCGTTGTTCTGGACCACCACCGGATATTTTTCCTACGAACTCGGGGTGAACGTCCTGCTGGTCGTGGCGGCGTGGTTCGGGTTGCGGGCACGGCGGCACCGGGGGCCGGTGTCGGGGGGAGAGAGACCGGCGTTGTCGGTGCTCATCGCCGCGCACAACGAGCGGTCGTGCATTTTTGACACACTGGAAAGCGTGTTCGCGCAGGAGGGGGTCGAGTTGCAGGTGATCGTCGCCAGCGACGGCTCGACCGATGGGATGAACGAGGCTCTGGTGGAGCGGTACGAATTGCACCAGAGCACGGAGCAAAAATGGGAGCGGCTCCGACCCTCGTCCCTACCTCTGGTGGTTTTGACGCTCCCCAAGCTCGGCAAAGGTGGTGTGCTGAACGCCGCGCTGGCCGAAGCGGGCGCGCCGGTTTGCGCGACACTCGATGCCGATACCCGGCTCGCCCCGGGCGCGCTGGCGGCGTTGGCGGGGGCGTTTGCCGACGAACGCGTGACGGCGGCGGGCGGGTTCGTGTACGTGCGCAACGCGGCGACCGGACCGTGGGTCGTGCGCTATCAATACTGGGAGTACGTCAAAAATTTCATGTGGCGCATCGGGCTGGCGCACCTGGGCGTGTGCCTGCAGGTATCGGGGGCGTTCGGGGCGTTTCGGACGCGGACGCTGCGCGAACTGGGCGGGTTCAGCGGGACGAGCTTGGTGGAGGATTACGAGGTCATTTACCGGATGCACGAACGGCTGCGGCTGGCCGGGGTGGATTACCGGGTGGAGGTGGTGGCCGAGGCCGTGGCGTTCACGGATTCGCCGGACACCGTGCCGAGTTTTTTGCACCAGCGGACCCGATGGTTCACCGGATTCTTGCAGACGTTGTGGGAGTACCGGCGGATGGTGGGCGACCGACGAATGGGGGCAGTGGGTTGGTTGATGCTGCCGATCAAATGCGTCGACGCCGTGCTACCCCTGTGGGGGTCGCTCTCGCTGGTGATCCTGCTGGCGGCGACGCTCGGCGGCTCGGCGCATTGGCAGCGCGCGGGGCTGGGGCTTTTTCTGCTGCGGTGGGGGGTCGATCTTTGCCTGAGCGTGGTGATGTGGCGTTGGCATCGGCGGCTTTTCCCGGAACGGCGGCACGCGCTGGGCGGCGGGACGCTGGGGTTTCACATGGCCAGCGAGGGGTTCATTTTTAACTGGTTCCGGCAGCTTGCCGTGCTGAACGCTTATAGCTGGTTCGTGCGCCGGGTGCAGAAGTGGCACCAACCGAGGTGGGAAAAACTTGAACCAACCAAACTATGAGCATCATCGAAGCCGAAGGATTGACCAAAGTTTACCGCACGTACCGCAAGGAACCGGGGCTGCGCGGGGCGTTGCGCGGGTTGGTTCACCGCCAGTACGACGAGACGCGGGCGGCGGACGGGGTGACGTTTCGGATCGAGGAAGGGGAATTCGTCGGTTTTCTCGGGCCGAACGGAGCCGGGAAAACGACCGTGCTCAAGATGCTCTCGGGTCTGCTGTATCCGACGGCGGGTCGGGCGAGCGTGCTCGGATTCGTGCCGTGGGAGCGGAAAAACGAGATGAAGCGGCAGTTCTCGCTGCTCATGGGACAGAAAAACGCCCTGTGGTGGGATTTGCCCGCGCGGGAGTCTCTTGAATTGAACCGGGCGATTTACGGGATCGAGGCCAAGCGGTTCCATGAAGTGGTGGAAGAATTGGTGACGCTGCTCGACGTGGCGGACAAGATGAACGTCATGGTGCGCGAGCTTTCGCTGGGCGAACGCATGAAGATGGAACTGATCGCGGCGTTGCTGCATTCGCCGAAAGTGTTGTTTCTCGACGAGCCGACCATCGGGCTGGATGTTATCAGCCAGAAGACCGTGCGGGATTTCCTGCGGCGATACAACGCCGAACACGGCGTCGTGACCATCCTGACGAGCCACTACATGCAGGACATCGAGGAGCTTTGTAAACGGGTGATCGTGATCGACGGCGGACGCATCCATTTCGACGGCGCGCTGGACGAAATCACGCAGAAGTTTGCGACGGGGCGCATCCTGAATCTGGAGTTCGGGAGCCGCGACGGAAGCCGGGATTTCGCGGGGCTGGGCGAGGTCGTCGAGCGGACGGATTCGACCGTGAAACTGCGGGTACCGCACGCAGAGGTGGCGGCGGTGGTGCGGCGGCTGTTCGAGGCGTACCCGGTGCGGGACATCAGCGTGCAGGAGGTGCCCATCGAGGAGATCATCGCGCGGTTTTTCGTGCAGGCGGGCGAGGACGGGGCGAAGGCCGAAATTCCGCAGAATTGACATTTTTCGACCGAGCCGGGATGCTGGCGGCATGGACCACAGCCGTTTTGCTTTTCCGCAAACGTGGGAAGATGTGTGCAATAACCCGTTGTTGGCTGACCTGCCATACCGGGTCGAAATCAACCGCCAGGGGAACATCGAATTGAGTCCGCACAGCCGCAAACATTCCAAATACCAAGTTACCATTATCAGGCTGCTAGACCGCCTCATGCCACCGGGACAAGTGGTGCCGGAGTGCGCGGTCAAATGCCGCCTGAGTACCCCGGTGGCGGATGTCGCGTGGTTTTCGCCCGAGCGGGACGCGGCTTGCGGCAACGAGTTCGCGGCGGTCGTCGCGCCTGAAATTTGTATCGAGGTGCGCTCGCCGAGCAATAGCCGACGCGAGATGGAAGCGAAGCGAGAGGATTACTTTGAGGCGGGGACGCTGGAATGCTGGTTCTGCGATCTGTCCGGGGCGATGCGGTTTTACGGGCCGGAAGGCGAGCTAGAACAGTCGCGGCTGTGCCTGGAGTTTCCGAGACTAGTCGTGCTGTAATCTCCATGGTTTGGGGATCGTGCTCAAGGAATTGCTCGCCACGGACAAGGTTCACGGGCAGGGGACCGCGCAGCCTTCGGTGATGAACGTCCTCCGCCGCCCGTCAATCGGTTTGCCGCTGGAACCGAGAGAAACAAGGTGCAGTTTGGACAAGGGGGTCGAATACGCGTAACATATTTATGGTCTACCACTTGTAAAAAGTGTTATCCGACATGATGCAAGATAAGTAGAGTTAGGCGGCTGCACACCATGCGTACACTCACTGCACTTTTGCTTCTTGCATTTTCTTCGGCGAGCGGTGCCCCCACCGCGCCTTCTGCCGAGTCGATGGTTGGATGGATCAAGTTCTCCAACCCTGTCACTTTGGTCCGCAGAGAAGTCCAAGGCGGTGCGCCTCTCCGAGATGGCAAGTCGGTGTGGATCGCCTCGTACACGGCCCGGAAGCAATCCTTGGAGAGCTACCGCGTCGCCGTTTATGAACGTGGTTCATACCTTGCGGAGAACCGCGCCAAGCTGGAGGAGCTTATCTCCAAGGCGGCAGCGGAGTTCACGGACAAAGACGTGCCCAAGTTCTTCTGGGTAGAGACACGCGCAGATAGACGGAAGGTGTTCTTTTCCACTGGTGGCGGTCCCGGTGGCTCGGAGCTTACAGGTTTCAGTTCCCTGCCGGATTGCGACCTCGTCATCAGTCAGTTCTCCGATGTCGAGCGTCATGTGCCAGCGGACCAAAGAATCCGAGACCCAGCGACGCCAACTAACGATCTTTCAGCAGTCTTCCAGAAGGTCGAGACCTACCTGCTATCCACACGTTAACGCCTAACCAATCGCTCCAGCGAACCTCCGGTCGCTGAGCTTGGGTCGTTAGGCGGCAGTCGCGTTATGGCCATTTTCGACATCGTTTGTTGGGTTGTCACTGGAGTTCTTGGGGCTACATGGCTCCTTTTTACCGTTGGCAACGCCATGTCGCTTCTTGGAGCTTTTTTCCGCAGGGGTCCGACTTCGTTCGGGATGTTCTTCGGAGGTGTCGCAGGTACCTTGAGTTTGCTGGTGTGTCCGTTGTCCGGCGGTGCGCGGTGGTGTTGGTTGCCTCCGCTTCTCGATCTTGGTTGCTTTCCTGCCGTGTTCATCATGTTTTATTGTGCTGCCACGGGTCGCCGGTCCCGCAGCCATTGAGTTCGTCCGTGCCGCCTAATACGGCGTTGCAGGTGACGGCCAGAGGCAGCGGGGCTTTCCCTGAACTCGGCGCTTGAACTCGCCATGGCCTGTCGCTGAGCTTGGGCCGTTCGTTCGTTGAACGGACTCTGAAGGCGGTGACGGAAATTCACCGTCCAGATTGACCGCAACGGTCAGCGATCCCCAGCAGGGACAGCCGATAGGTCCAGATCCCGCGCCAGCGTTTCCCAGGTGTCGAAGGTGCGCTGCCGGGCTTCGTCGGAGAGTTGTTGCCGGAGCGATGGATCGGTGAGGAGACGTTCCAGAGCAGAGGCCAGCGCCGCCGGGTCGGTCTGATCCACCGGCAGGCAGCCCCCACCCGCCGCGACCTCGCCCAGCGCGCCGTTCGTGCCGCAGAGGCAGGGCCGACCGTGCCAGAGGCTTTCGAGGATCGGCAGCCCGAAACCCTCCGCCAAGGACGGAAAGACGGTGAACGCGCATTGCTCGTAGGTCTGGCGGAGTGTCCGGTCGTCGACGTGCCGCAGCCAGCGGACGGGGCGTCCGGCCGCTTGTAGGGATTCGAGGACCGAGAGGACGCGGTGGCCCCAGTGGGCAGTGGTGCGCCCGACGAGCGTTAACTCGAAATCGACGCCTCGCGCCCAGACCCGGGCGGCGGCTTCCAGCAGGACGAGGTGATTTTTACGCGGCTCGAACGTGCCCACGCAGAGGACCATGGGACGGGCGACACCGACCGGCGGCGGCGTGAGGCGGCGCGGCGTGCCCGCATGGTTGACCGGCCAGGGATGCAGGGAAATCGGCGGGGGGGTTGCCAGACCGATCTCGCGCCACCGAGCTTGGAGATCCTCGCGCGTTTCCCGGGAAATGGCGACGACATGGTCGAAGGCACCCAGGGCGTCGAGATACGGCGCGAACCCGGCTTCCCGCGCGGGCGGTGACAGGTCGGGCCGTCGCCAGGCCAGCGCGTCGTGGCAGACGGCGACGCGGCGCAACGGAGTGCGCGAGCGCAAACCGGCGAGAAATTCGACCCGGTTATCCTGGAAAATCTCGGGCACGAAGAGCGTGTCGGCGGCGGTCGCGAGGGCTGAGAGGTCGAGGCGATGGAAACGGTGGACGATCCGGCGCGCGAGTTTGCTCCAAACAGGGATGGGGTTTGCCCGGCGGCCCGGCTCGGCGGCGGACGCACCCCCGGCGGCGAAGGGACGTTCCAGAAAGCCGCGCTCCCGGCGCGAAAGCGTGCAGTAGGAGCGCAATCCGGGGTCCCAGATCAATGGCATGACCGGCCCGGCGGCGGCCAGCGCGCGGAAGAGTTCGCGCACGACCCGCTGGACGCCCGTGTTCATGGGCGATTTGCAGGAACTGGTCACGTCCACGTAGAGCACGGCACCACGATACCGCGTTTTCCGGGAAAATGGCGATCCGCAGAATTGAATTCCCGGCAAGCCCGGTGCGTCTGTCTGCTACCACGCGCCGGAATACGGGACGATCCGCCCGCATGGCGCGTTTCTGGCTAGAACCTTGACCCAAGACTCACGCGCCCGCACATTCTCCCTGTGCCGCTTCGTGTTTTGCCGACCGAAATGAATCAACTCACGCTCAACCGGGACGAATTGCTCACCGAGTTGGACCGTCTGCGCACCGAAAACCTCGCGCTGGTCACGGATAACCAATCGTTGCGCGAAGCCCACAACGAATCCCAACGCGAGGGCCACCGCTACCGGCTCATCACCGAAAATACCCTCGACCTGATCGGCGAGGTGTCGCAACACGGCGTTTACACCTACGCCAGCCCCAACCACCAAGACATTCTCGGCTACAAGCCCAAGGAGTTGCTGGGGCGGAATTTTTCGACGCTGATCCACGGCGCGGACGTGGACGACGTGGTGGAACGGTTCACCGATTGCGTGATCGGAGCGATCCCGTTCGTCGCCACGTTCCGGCTGAGGCACAAGGACGGCTCGTGGCGGTGGATGGAGGCCACGGCCAAGCCGCTCGACGCCGCGACGGCCCCCGGCTCGACGTCCTACGAGGGACAGGCGATTTTCGTGTACCGCGACGTGACCGAACGCCGCGAAACCCGCCGCGCGCTGGCCGCCGAAAGCGAGCGGATGGCCGTGACGCTCGGCTCGATTGCGGACGGCGTGATTTCCACCGATCTGCTGGGGGTCGTCGTCCAGGCAAACGACGCCGCGCTGACGTTGCTGGGTCTCGGGCGGGAGGCGCTGGTGGGGTGGCCGTTGGACGAGCACATCGCGTTCATCGACGAAAGCACCCGGCTGGCGGAGCGCAGCCCCGTGGCCTGCGCGCTGACTACCGGGCAGGCCTGCGCCGTGCCGCTGGCCGGCACCACGCTGTTGCACACGCCCGCCGGACTGGAATTCGCCGTGGCGGGCAACGCCGCGCCTATTCGCGACCAGGAAGGGCTGACGCTGGGAGCGGTGCTGGTGTTCCGCAACATCACCGAGCGGCGGCGGACGGAGCGGGAGTTGTTGAAACTTTCCAAGCAGGAATCGCTGGGCCAGTTGGCCGGGCGGATCGCGCATGATTTCAATAATTTGCTAACCGTGATCCTGGGGAATTTATCGCTGGCGAAGATCCTCCTGGCCCCGGAAGACGCGGCGTTGCGGCGGCTCGTGGACACCGAGAAGGCATGTCTGCGGGCGAAGGACCTGACGCGGCAGTTGCTGGCGTTTGCGCGGGGCGGGCTGCCGGTGAGAAAGCCGCTCGCGCTGGAGCCGCAGGTGCGCGAATCCACGCGGCTCATTTTGCAGGATGCCAGCGTGCCCTACCGGCTCAACTGGCCCGAGCCGCTGCCGCCGGTCAACGCCGACGCCGAGCAGTTGCACCAGTTGCTCTACGAACTGCTGACGAACGCGATGCACGCCACGCCCATCGGCGGGGCTATCCACGTGCGCGGCGAACGGGTCAAGCTCGACGCCGACAGCACGCTGCCGCTGCCCAAAGGCGATTACGTGCGGCTGAGCGTGCGCGACGAGGGACGGGGAATCCCGGCGTCGCAGATGCCGCGGATCTTCGAGCCGTTTTTCACGACCAAGGAACACGCCCGGGGGTTGGGATTAGCGACGTGTTTTCTCATCGCACGGAATCACGACGGGTTCATGACGGTGGATTCCGCGCCGGATTACGGCACGACGTTTTATCTTTATCTGCCCGCGCTGCCGATGGTTGTGTCGGTGGCGCCGGCGGTGGAGGAGTCCGTGTCCATGCGGGTGGCGGAAGGGACCGAGGAAGACCCCTATGCGCCGATCCCAATCCCGCCCGGCAGCGCGGACACCCGGCGCGTGCTGGTGATGGACGACGAAGCGCCGATTTGCGAACTGGCGGCGGAGTTGTTGACCCGGGCGGGGTACGTGGTCGGCACGGCGGCGGACGGCGAGGAGGCCATCCGCTGCTACCAGGCGGCGATGGGGTCGGGCCAGCCGTATGACGTGGTCATTCTCGACATGACCGTGCGCGGCGGCATGGGCGGACGCGAGACGGTGCAGCGGCTGTTGAAGATTGATCCGGCGGTGCGTGCCATCGTGTCGAGCGGGTATTCGCAGGACGCCACGATGAGCCGGTACCGGGATTTCGGTTTTTGCGGGGTGGTCAGCAAGCCGTACAGCGTTTCGGAATTGACGCAGGAAATCGAGCAGGCAATCAGCCTAGCGAAATGAGGATTGTCCGCAGATTCAGGATTCTGACTTTGCGCCGCGCTTGTCGGATTTGCCGCGCAGTTCCACCGCCCGCGTTTTGATCAGCTCCAGAAAAGCGGCGGGCAAAGGGGGCAGCTTGCCCTGCCAGAGCGCGGCGACGATCAACGGCGGAAACCCCGGCAGCGGCAGCGCCTTGATCCCGGGGCGGCGGTGCGTTTCGGGCACCTCGACCGACAAGCCGACGCCGAAGCCCTCGGCGACGTAGGTTTCCACGAGGTCCATCGAACTCGTCTCGATACCCACGGTCCACTGGTAACCGCGTCGGCGCAGTTCGTTGTGAAATTGCTTGGTGAGGGTCTGGTGCTCGCCGAACGCGATGAGCGATTGGCGCGCGGTGCCGGCGGTCCAGAGGTCGCGCGTGGAGGTCAACGGAGAGTCGGCGCGCACGAGCAGCACGAGCGGCAGCTTGAGCAGCGTGAACGCTTTCAACCCGGCGGCGGGCCGGTCGGCCAGTTCGGTGACGGCCAGGTCGATTTCCTGCCGGTGCAGCAGGGCCTCGGCCTCGGCCTGATAGGCCTCCTGCAAGGAAAGCTGGAGCAGCGGCACCTGCTTGTGCAACCGCTTGAGCAGGGCGGGAACATGGTCGCGCAACGCCTGTGCGCTGGCGGCGATACGCAATCGCTGGCCCGCCTCGCCGCGCAGTTCGGCGGCCACCTCGGCGAGGTTCTCGAAGAAGGGCGTGATGAACTCGGCTAAACGGCGGCCCGAGGCGGTCAGCGCAAAAGGACGCCGCTGAAAGAGCCGGGTGCCCAGGGCTTCTTCCAACGCGAGCACCTGCCCACTGACCGCCGGTTGTTGGATACCGTAGGGAATGTGGCGCACCGCCTGACTGATGCCGCCGTGCCGGGCGACGTAGTAGAAGAGTTCGAGGTGGTGAACGTTCACAGGGCAATGGTCCGACCTAGCTCAGTAGCGCCATGGAAACGTTGACCTCGCGGATCACCGCCTGGATGTCCTCGGTCACTTCCAAGAAGACGACCGTGACCAGATATTCAGCGGTGTCGTCGTCACGCTGGCAGTCCACGACCACGCCCTCGGTCTTGAGCATACGGCAGGGGCCGTGCGGATCGGGGTCGGTGAGTTGGAAATTGACGCTCAATTCCGCGCCGGGTTCAAAGTACCAGCGGGTTTTCATCCGCAAACCCTGCTCGCAAACGTGCAGGTCGCCGACGTTGAAGTCAGCCGAGTCGGCCCCGT
>CAXSED010000019.1:0-50410 GCA_964236475.1 uncultured Chthoniobacterales bacterium | reverse complement strand
AACATCTGGTTCGACGCCGACGACACCACGATCAATGATGCGCTCGACCTCCCTCCCGGCACCACCCGCCGCAACGACACGCTCGACGTGTGGATCGACTCTGGCGTGAGCTGGCTAGCCGTCGTCCAAAAGATGATGCACGTCGAGGGTCAGGCCGACCTCTACCTCGAAGCCACCGACCAGCATCGCGGCTGGTTTCAGTCGTCGCTCATCACGTCGGTCGCGCTCCAGGGCAAATCTCCTTATAAAGAATGCCTCACTCACGGCTTCGTCGTGGACGTGGACACGCGCAAGAAAATCTCCAAGTCACAGCAGGGTCAGTACACGAAGCCCATGCAGGCCGAGCACTTCGTCAACAAGCACGGCGCGGACATCGTCCGTCTCTGGGTCGCCAGCGTGAATTTTACCGACGAGGTTCCCTTCGGCGAGGAGATGTTTGCCCGCCTGTCGGAGACCTACCGCCGCTTGCGCAATACCCTGCGCATTCTCCTCGGCAATCTGGCTGATTTTGACCCCGCGCACCCCGCCAGCGACGAAACCTTCACTTTCGTGGACCGCTGGATCATGCACCGGCTCCAGGAAGTGACCGCCGCTTGCCGCGAGGCCTACGCCGCCTTCGAGTTCCACAAGGTCTACCACGCGCTCAACCAGTTCTGCGCGGTGGACCTGAGCAGCCTCTATGTGGACATCACCAAGGATCGCATGTACTGCGACCGTCCCGACAGCCCGCGGCGCCGCGCCACGCAGACCGTCATGCACCGCGTCCTCAACGCGCTCAGCCGTCTGCTCGCGCCGATCTGCCCGTTCACCGCCGAGGAAGCCCGCAGCCACGCGGGCAGCGAAACCAGCGTGCATCTCGACAACTTCCCCACGCCCGACGAACGCTACCTGCGCACGGAATCCACGGCGGAGATCGAACGGCTCCTGGCCGTGCGCGCCATCATTTCGCAAGCGGTCGAAACCGCCCGGCAGCAAAAGACCATCGCCAACGCGCTCGAAGCGGAAGTCACCCTCCACGTCGCCGACCCGGCGTTGCGCGAATCCCTCGAACAGCTCGACGCCGAACTCCAGGAATTCTTCATCCTGAGCGACCTGAAAATCACCGAAGGGGCCGAGGGCACGGACCTCCCCGTCACCGCCACCCTGCGTCCGACGACCCACCAGAAATGCGAGCGCTGCTGGCGCTACCTGCCCACGGTCGGCCTGAGCGCGACGCACCCGACGCTTTGCGACCGTTGCGAGGACGCCGTCACGGCACGGTGAGGTAACCCGGACCAATTTTGACTTGCGCCACCCCTCGCACCCGGCGCATCCTGCTCGCCCAACTCCGCTCCTCAACCCACCAGCCAATCCACCGAAAATTCGATGACGACCCGCTTCTCCACTCTCCGCCGCCACCTCGGCCTGCTCTGCTTCTCCCTCGCGCTTTTCACCGGCGTCAGCCTCATCCGTGCGGACGATGTCCCCACCTTCAGCGACCCCGAAGTGACGGCCTTCGCCAAATCCTACGGGGAATTCGCGGACCACTACTCGGCCGACATGAAGAATTACATGGCGACCATGAAGAGCGGCGACACGACCAAGATGCAGGAAGCAGCCAAGAAGATGCAGGACAACGCCGCCCAGGCACAGGCGATGATCAGCAAGTCCGCCACGGTCAGCGCCAAGATCAAGCCCGACGAGACGCAAAAGCTCACCACCTACCTGCAAAAGTGC
Organism: uncultured Chthoniobacterales bacterium; assembly: GCA_964236475.1. Lineage (GTDB taxonomy): Bacteria > Verrucomicrobiota > Verrucomicrobiia > Chthoniobacterales > SZAS-18 > CAHJWO01. The sequence goes on along the minus strand of CAXSED010000019.1, from coordinate 48,694 downwards.
GCGCAGAAGATGGCCGACGCCGCGAAGCCGCAGTAGCCTCTCCGACTCCCAGCTGTCCGGCCAGGAGGCGGACGGCTTTGGGATGTCGCTTCAGATCGCGTATTTTCCCGCGATCCATTCCGGGATGGCTTCCGCGCGTCCGGTAGCCAGCGCAACCATGGTGTAGTCGAAGTACCCGTCCGCGCAGAGCTTGCCGTTGCTCTTCTTGAGAATCTGGAACTGCACGGTCACGCCGTCCTTGACGATGGCGTCGATCCACGTCCGCACGATCATCCAGTCCCCCAGCCCGAGTGGACGCTTATACTGGACGTGGGCGGTCCGCACAACCCAGCCGAAACCGTTAGCGATGAACTCATCCATCGGCATCCGGTAGCAGCGCGCCATCTGGTCGTAACGCGCCGCTAGGACGTAGTCGAAGTAGCGCGAATTGTGGACGTGCTGGTTCATGTCGATGTCGTCCGGGCGGACGGGCATCTCGCTCTCGAACTTCGAGCACAGGGGGACAAGGGCGGCGCCGAGGCGATCCATAAAGAAAAATTGGTGAAACCCATGGTACGCCGGTTGCTCTATTTCCAAGGTTTCAAAATAAAATAAGATTTGTGCTTGACGGCTGCTTCTCCTGCGACAGAATGAGCCTCGTTGTAAAGGACCCGCAAACGCAACACCATATTTAGCGATGATCTGTGGGTTAGGGAACAAGGAACGGATCGAAAGGATAAAATGAAAAAAATAATCGCCAGTTTGGTATTTACAGCCGTTATCGGCTTCACCGCCACCGGCTTTGCTGGTGTCTTGACCCTGGACGGATTCGGCGGGCTTGGCCTGACCGATGAAACGTCTCCGATCCCCTCGGGAATCGTTGCGCCGCTCACCTACAACGGTTCCACCGTTGGGAGCGCTACCTTCGACCGTCCAAACGCCAATGGAACCAGCGCGCCGATCACCAGCTCCGCGACCGCGACGGCGGTGCCGTACGACATGGTCACGTTCACGGTGGCGACCACGGGCACCTATAATTTCCTGAGCACGTCCACCACGGCTGGCTTCAACAATTTCACGGTCCTTTATTCCGGTTCGTCCCCACTCTTGGCTAATGCGCTCATCGCCAATGACGACATCACCCCCGGTGTTACCACGACTTCTGGCTTTAGCTACGCGTTGGTCACCGGTTCGACGTATTCTTTCGTGACGACCGGTTCCACCAACGCTAGTGCTGGCTCGTATACCGACGCCATCACGCTGTCCGCCGTACCGGAGCCTGGAATGTGGACAATGATGGGCGCGGGCTTGATCGGCCTCGTGTCAGTCCAGCGTCTCCGCCGTCGTTCGGCCTGACCACGAAAGTTTTCTGGTTTCGTTCGGGCGTCACGGGCAACCGCGACGCCCGGTCTGCTTTTGGGCCGGCGCATTGGCGTTTGCACAGCCCCCGGAAAGGCGTGTATGCTCCGGCCTTTTCTTCCCCACCCCGATGGCCAAGGTCTTCCTCAAAACATACGGCTGCCAGATGAACGAGCGCGACAGCGAGCAGGTCGCGCGTCAACTCATCGCGCGCGGCCACGAGATGACCACCGCCGAGGGGGAGGCCGACGTGGTCCTGCTCAACACATGTAGCGTGCGCGACCAGGCCGAGCAGAAGGCCATCGGCAAGATGGGCAACCTCAACGCCCTGCACCGCGACCGTGCGGAAGTCGTCTTCGGATTCCTGGGCTGCATGGCTCAGAGCCGGGGTGCGTCCCTGCTGACGGAAGTGCCCCGTTTGGACCTCGTCGTCGGCACCCAGAAGTTCCACCGCGTCGTCGATTACGTGGACGACGCCCTGGCCCGCCGCCGCACCCGCGCAGGCGAGGACCGCCGCCGCGACGACCTACGCTACGCCGTGGTCGATGTGGAGGAAGAAGCCGGTTCGCAGGAAACCATCAGGGAACACGTCCTGCGCCCTGGCCAGCCCAGCGCGTTCGTGTCCATCATGCAGGGCTGCAACATGCGCTGCACGTTTTGCATCGTGCCCGCCACGCGCGGCGCAGAACGCTCCCGCCGCCTGGAGGAAATCGTCGCTGAGGTCCGTGCGCTCGTTTCCAACGGCGTCAAGGAAGTCACGCTCCTCGGCCAGATCGTCAACCTGTACGGACGCCACGAATTCCCGAAGTCCGCCGACGGCAAAAGCCCGTTCGTCCAACTCCTCGACGCGGTCCACGCCATCGACGGTCTCGAACGCCTGCGCTTTACCTCGCCGCACCCCATCGGTTTCCGGCAGGACCTCGTGGACGCCTTTGCGCGGCTGCCCCGGTTGATGCCGCACGTCCATTTTCCGATGCAAAGCGGCAGCGACCGCATTCTGCGCGCCATGCACCGGCCCTACACGTCGGCGCGTTATCTCGACCTGATCGAACGCCTGCGCGCCGCCCGGCCCGGCATGGCGATCACGACCGACATCATCGTCGGTTTTCCCGGCGAGACGGAGGAAGACTATCAGGCCACGCGCGCCCTGACCGACCGCATCGGCTTCGACAACGCGTTCGTGTTCCGTTACTCCCAACGCCGGGACACGCCCGCCGCCACGATGGACAGCCAACTTTCCGAGGAGATCAAGGAAGCGCGCAACCAAGACTTGCTCTCCGTGGTCAACGCCCACGCCAAGGCGAAACATGCCGCCCTCGTCGGCCAGCGCGTCGAAATCCTCTGCGAAGGCCCCAGCAAAACCAACCTGCTCCGTCTGACCGGGCGCACGCTGGGCAACAAGATCGTCGTGTTCGAGGGCAACCCGCGCCAGATCGGACAGGTCTTCGAGGTGCAGGTGGTCCACTCCAGCGGGTTCACGCTGTACGGCGAATGCGACGTGGCTGAGAACGAGACCTTTGTCGATAAAGCGGTCTCCGTTCTGGCCGCCGCTTTCTAAACTCTACCCATCATGAACTACGATCTCTCGCTGAAAACCGTCGGACTGCTGGTCGGTCTGTTTGTGTTGGCCACGCATGTCTTTGCTATGGCCCGGCCCGCCGAGGTCCAACGCTTCCTGACGGGCTTCCCCCGCTCGCAGCGCATCGGTGAAATCCTGCTCCTCATCGACCTGATCTGGGCGTTCCTGCTGGCCTGGAAAATGGATTGGGGCGAGTTCTATTATTTGCAAAACTACATCCTGATCCTGCTGCCGGTATTCGCCTACCTGACGTGGAATTTCGTGGATGAATTCCTGGCCGTGCGCGCGCTGGGCATCCTGCTGCTGCTGGCGGCAGCCCCGCTGCTCGACGCTGCCTTTCTCAAGCCGCAGATGAGCCGACTCCTGCTGGTGGTGCTGGCCTACGTCTGGGTGGTGTTCGGGATGTTGTGGGTCGGCCAGCCCTACCTGCTGCGTGACCAGATCGGCTGGGTCAACCGTTCGGCGAACCGCTGGAAATTGGCGGTGGGCGGCGGCCTGATTTACAGCGCGTTGCTCTTGTTGTGCGCGCTGGTTTGGTACTGATATGGTAGGGCGACCGTCCCGGTTGCCGTGATTGGAAGCGTCCCGTCACGGCAACCGGGACGGTCGCCCTACAATTTGATTACGCCGTCGCCAACTCCAGCAGCGCGCGCACTCCAAAACCCGTCGCGCCCCGTGCCAGGTCGGCCCGGTCTTTCGTGATGGCCGCCGGACCGGCAATATCCAGGTGCGCCCAAGGCGTATCCTCAACAAACGTGCGCAGAAACGCCGCCGCCGTGCATGCACCGCCGGGCCGTCCGCTGCTGTTTTTGATGAGCGCCACGTCGCTCTTGATCTGTTCACTGTATTCCGGGTAGAGCGGCATCGGCCAGAGGCGTTCACCGCTGGCCTCGCTGGCGGCGAGAAGCCGGTTTTTCAGGGCGTCATCCGTCGTCCACATTCCCGCCGCCCAGTCCCCGAGGGCTACCACGCACGCCCCGGTCAGCGTGGCGAGGTCCACGATGGCGGCGGCTTGGCAATCCTTGCGCGCGTACCCGAGCGCATCGGCCAGCACGACCCGGCCCTCGGCGTCGGTGTTGTTGATCTCGATCTGCCGCCCGTCGTAAACCGTGACGATATCGCCCGGGCGGTACGCGCCGGGGCCGGTCATGTTTTCCGCGCTGGCGATGATCCCGACGATGTTGCGTTGGGGTCGCAGTTTCGCCACGCCCTGCATCGCGCCGAGCACCGCGATACCGCCGCACTTGTCCCACACCATTTCCTCCATACCCAGCGCGGGCTTGATGGAGATGCCGCCGCTGTCGAAGGTGATCGCCTTGCCCACGAACGCCAGCGGCTTCTCGCCCGGCGCGCCGCCCTCGTAGCGCAGGACAATCAGGCGCGGTGGTCGCGCGCTGCCGCCACCCACGGCCAGCAACCCGCCGAAACCGCGCTCGCGCAGTTCCCGCTCTTCGAAGATTTCCACTTCGAGCCGACCCTCGCTTTCCGCCGCCAATCTTACCGCTTCGTCGGCCAGGATTTCGGGGAAAAACAGGTTACCGGGCTGGTTGGCGATTTGCCGAGCGTAATTGGCGGCCTCGGAGGCAATCTGGCCGGTCTGGCCGAGGCGCGTGACGCTTTCCAAATCATGACCGGGCGCAGCGGCGAGGTTCGCCACGACAAGCAAATTTGCCAGGCTGCTGCGGGGCGGTTCACCCGCTTTGGTTGGCCGGAAGGTATCGAAGCGATAGGTGCCCAGCAACGCACCTTCGACGGCTTCGCGGACAAACCCGGTCCAGCGGCCCAACGCGAGCGTCGCTCCGGTGCGGCCCCGCGCCTGGAGCGTCTTGGCCGCCGTCCCGCACGCCGCGCGCACGGTTTGCGCCGTCACCTTGGCCCCTTCGCCCAAGCCGACGTAGAGCCGACGCTCGGCGTGGAGCAGCAAAAGACTGTTGGCCGCGCCGGAAAATTCCGCTGCCGGCACGGCGATGGCGGTCCGTTCGCGCTCCTCCTTGGTGAGTAGTTCGACCACGATTTCCTCCTCGGCTGGCAGGGCGGCGGTATATTGGATTTGCATGGAAAGAGATTTGGGACGGCAGTCTTCACCTCTCCGGTCGAACGCGGTGCCTCGCAAACGCAAACCCGCCAGTTATTCTGCGATTTACCTAGAACTCCATAGAATTTAGCTTGCCAAGTGTACCGACCGGACGGTATAAATTCCCAGCCTTTCCCCGATGTCACTTTCCTCTCCCGTTGAAGTTTCTGCTGGCGAAACGCTGCCAACGTACGCACGCCGCGTCAGTTCGCGTGAAACGATTCTTGATGCCGCCGAAGCCGTGGTTCTGGCCGATGGCGCGGCCCACCTGACCCTCGACGCCGTCGCCGAGCGCGCCAAGGTCAGTAAGGGCGGGCTGCTCTACAATTTTCCGAATAAAGAAGCCCTCCTGCAAGCCATGATCGACCGGCAGATGCACCGGATCGAAGCCAGCCGTCTGCTGGCCATGGAAAGCCTCCCGCCGCAACCGGGCCGCGAGTTGAAAGCCTGCGTGCTCATGGCCGCCGACACGCAGCTTCACGGCGAACGCCGCCTCGGCTGTGCGACCCTGGCTGCCACTGCGAACAACCCCGAGGCGCTCGCACCCGTCCGCGACGCTCACCGCCGCCGTCTCGACTGGATCACCGAGGGCAGCGCGGCGGCCGGTTTACCCTTTGCGCGCTCGGCGGTCATCGCCCTCGCCGTGGACGGCTTGTGTCTGCTCGAAATTCTGCAACTTTCTCCTTTCGATGCTGCCCAGCGTCAGCGCATTATTGCCGACCTGCTCCAACTCGTTGACGAGACCGCTGCCGCCGCTCCGTCTGCCCAGCCCTGATCTTACCCTTTCCAACCGAATTTTCCCATGCCGCCGACCACTTTCCCACCTTCCGATCCGCCGCCGCTCGAAACTGCCGCCTACCCTGCCGGTCACGGGCACTCGTCCTCCGACAATTTGGCGAGCCGGGCAGTGCAAACCCCGCGTAGTGGCGCTGAAAAGACGGGCCGGTTTTTTCTTGTCATGGTGCTGGCCATCCTGGTCATCGCTGGGCTGGCCTACCTCAAATACCGGCAGGTCAACGCCATGATTCAGCTCGCTGCCAGCGGGGCGTTCATCCCGCCGCCGGTCGCCGTGACGACCTACGTCGTCCACCCGGCGAAATGGCAGCCGACGCTGCGCGCCATCGGCTCGCTCCAGGCAGTGCAGGGGGTCACGGTCGCCGCCGACCTCCCGGGCATCGTCAAAGATATCCTTTTCGAGAGCGGCAAGACCGTCCGCAAGGGCGATCTGCTTGTGCGTCTGGTCACGGATCAGGAGCAGGCGCAGCTTGAATCCGCCGAGGCCAACCGTGACCTGATGGTTTACTCGCTCAAGCGGCAGAAAGACCTACGTGAGAAGAACACCAACTCGCAGTCGGACCTCGACACCGCCGACGCCAACGAACGACAGGCCGAGGCCAGCGTCGCCAATGCCAAGGCTGCCATCGAGCGCAAGACGATCCGCGCCGGATTCGACGGCGTGCTGGGGATCCGCAAGGTCAACATCGGCCAGTACCTCAACAGCGGCGACCCCATCGTGGCGTTGCAGTCGATGGACCCGATCTACGTCAACTTCACCTTGCCGCAGCAGAATTTGAGGGATTTCAACGTCGGTTCCGATGTGCAAATCCACACGGACGCCACGGGTGACCAAGTGTTCGCGGGCAAGATCACGGCCATCAACTCGTTGGTGGACGAGACGACGCGCAACTTCCAGGCACAGGCGACTATCGCTAACCACGACGGCAAGCTGCGCCCGGGCATGTTCGCCAACGTGGACGTGCTGCAAGCGGGCAACGGGGACGTGCTGCCCGTGCCGTCGTCGGCGATTAACTACGCGCCCTACGGCAATTCGGTGTTCGTGCTCGTCAAAGATATGCAGCCGGACAAGGGTGACCCGCTGCACCCCAAGGGCACTCCGTACCTGGGCGTCGAGCAGCATTTCGTGACGACCGGGCAGACCAAAGGTGACCTCGTCGCGGTGCTCAAAGGTTTAAAGGACGGCGACGAGATCGTCAGCAGCGGCGTGTTCAAGGTCCAGAACAAAGGCGCGGTGCAGGTCAACAACACCGTCAAGCCGGAAGCTGAAGCCGCGCCGCACCCCGAGGAAAGCTAGGCTTATGAAACTCACCGATCTCTTCATCCGCCGCCCCGTGCTGGCGGTGGTCATCAATCTGGTCATCCTGCTGGCGGGCTTGCAGGCGATCCGTTCGCTCAACGTGCGTCAGTACCCGCGCAGCGACCTCGCCGTCATCAGCGTTCAGACGACTTACGTTGGCGCGAACGCCGACCTCGTGCGCGGCTTCCTGACGACCCCGTTGGAGCGCGTTATCGCCAGCGCCGAGGGCATCGACTACATGGAAAGCACCAGCGCCCAGAGCCTGAGCACCATCAATGTACATCTCAAGCTCAACTACGACACTAACGCCGCGCTGACCCAAATTCAGGCTAAGGTCGCCCAGGTGCGCAACGACCTCCCGCCCGAGGCCGAGGCCCCGGTCATCAACGTCCAGACCACCGACGATCAGATCGCCGCCATGTACCTGAGTTTCTATTCGGACGTGCTGGCCCCCAACCAGATCACCGATTATCTGACCCGCGTCGTCCAGCCCAAGATCACCGCCGTCAACGGCGTCCAGCGCGCCGACATCCTCGGGGCGCGCACCTTCGCTATGCGCATCTGGCTCCAGCCGGACAAGATGGCGGCCCTCGGCGTTGCGCCCACCGATGTCAGCAAAGCCCTCGCCGGGAACAACTACCTTTCCGCCGTCGGGGCCACCAAGGGATCGATGATCTCCGTTAACCTCACGGCCAACACCGACCTGCGCAGCGCCCGGGAGTTCAACAACCTCGTCGTCCGACAGGACGGCAACACTATCATCCGCCTGAGCGATGTCGCCACCGTCGAACTCGGCGCGGAGGACTACAACGCCGACGTGAAATTCGACGGTGCCAAGGCCACGTTCATGGGCGTCTGGGTGTTGCCCACTTCCAACACGCTCGACGTGGTCCATGCGGTGCGGGCCCTCGTGCCCGAAATCGAAAAGTCTCTGCCCACCGGCATGAAGGTCGGCGTGCCCTACGATTCGACCAAGTACATCGAGAACGCCATTCAGGAGGTTACCCACACGCTGCTGGAAACCCTGGGCATCGTCATCGTGGTCATCTTCCTGTTCCTGGGAAGTTGGCGTTCGGTCATCATCCCGGTGGTGGCGATCCCGGTGTCGCTGGTCGGCGCGGCGTTTCTGATGCTCGCCTTCGGTTTCACGGTCAACCTCCTGACCCTGCTGGCCATCGTGCTCTCGGTCGGGCTGGTGGTAGACGACGCCATCGTCGTGGTCGAGAATGTCGAGCGGCATATCCACGAGGGTTACAAGCCCTTCGAGGCCGCTCTGCTCGCCGCGCGCGAACTCGTCGGCCCGATCATCGCCATGACGATTACTCTTGCGGCGGTGTACGCGCCCATCGGCATCCAGGGCGGCCTGACCGGCGCGCTGTTCCGCGAGTTCGCCTTCACGCTGGCGGGCGCGGTGCTCGTTTCGGGCGTCGTCGCATTGACGCTCTCGCCCATGATGTGCTCCAAGCTGCTGCGCTCCGGTGACGACGAGCGTGGCTTCGCTGGCTGGCTTAACCGCCGCTTCGACGCCATCAAGTCGATTTATATCAACCTGCTCGTCGGCACGCTGGATTTCCGCTTCGTGACGCTCTGCCTCGCCGCGCTGGTGACCTTGCTCGTGCCGGTGTTTTACTTTCTCTCAGCCAAGGAACTCGCGCCGAAAGAGGATCAGGGCGTCGTCTTCGGCATCGTCCAAGCCGCGCCGAATTCAACCCTCGACCAGACCGTGCGTTACACGGACTTGTTCCGCAATACGGTGCTTTCGCCCGTGCCGGAGAAGGACCACATTTTCCAGCTTACTTTCCCCTCGGGCGACTCGGCGGGTTTCTCGGGCATGGTGGCCAAACCGTTCAGCGAACGCAAGCGCACCACAGCCCAGATTCAGACCGAGATGACCATCACCGCTTCCAAGGTGCCGGGCATCAGCGCGTTTGTCGTCACGCCCCAGCCGCTACCCGGCGGCAGCAATTTTGACATCGAGTTTGTCGTGGCCTCGACGGGCGACGCGCGCCAACTTCTGGAGGTCGGCAAGCAACTCCAGGGCGCGCTGATGAAAAGCAACCTCAGCCCATTTTCGCTGCTTGATTTGAAGTACGACCAGCCCCAGGCCCAGATCGTCTTCGACCGCGATAAAGTCGCCTCCCTCGGGCTGAACCTCTCGCAGGTCGGCGCGGACCTGGGCACGATGCTCGGCGGCAACTACGTCAACCGTTTCTCCATCGACGGCCTCTCTTACAAGGTGATCCCCGAGGTGACCCGCGAGCGGCGGCTCAACTCGGACCAGTTGGGCAACTATTACGTTAGCGGCCCGAAGGGGACGAACGTGCCGCTCTCGACGTTCGCCTCGATCAAGACGACCGCCGAGCCACGCCAGCTCAACCGTTTCCAGCAGCTCAACTCCATCAAGCTTCAAGGCGTGCTCTTTCCTCGACCCGACGTGACGCTCGACGCGGCGCTCAAGGTGCTCGAAGCCGAGGCGGCAAAACTTCCCAAGGGTTACGCCATCGACTACGCGGGGGCGTCGCGGCAGTTGCGCGTGGAAGGCAGTAAATTCGTGCCTCTGCTGCTCATGTCTCTGGTGCTGATTTTCCTGGTGTTAGCCGCGCAGTTCGAGAGCTGGAGCGATCCGTTGATCATCCTGTTCGGCTCGGTGCCGCTGGCGCTGGCGGGCGCGCTGGCGTTCTCGTTCCTCGGGTTCACGTCGCTCAATATTTATGCCAACGTCGGGTTGGTGACGCTGGTCGGACTCGTGTCGAAGAACGGCATCCTGATCGTCGAATTTGCCAACAAGTTGCAGGAGGAAGGCGCGGATAAATTCCACGCGGTGGTCGGTGCAGCCTCGACACGCTTGCGACCAATTCTGATGACCAGCGTGGCCACGGTGGCTGGGCATTTTCCGCTCATCTTGGCGACCGGTCCCGGTGCGGGCGCGCGGAATTCCATCGGCTGGGTACTGGTGAGTGGGATGATCATCGGCACGGCGTTCACGCTGTTCGTGGTGCCGTCGATTTACCTGTTCCTGGCGCGCGACCGCAGCCAGATGCACGCGGGCAGCACGACGTTCACCGGCCCGGCCTTGGGTGAGCACCGGGCCACGCAGTCGATGGCGCCGGAACTGGCGGGGGTTTGATTGTAGGACGGACTCTCCGCCCTCCGGTTGTAGGACGACCGTTCCGGTTGCCGTGTGAAGCCACTTCCCGCTCGACGGCAACTGGGACGGTCGCCCTACAATTTTTCGTACTGAGCGCGGGTGTCAATGTCCGTGGCTGCCTCCGGCATGGGAACTTCAATGATTTCTACGCCGGGCCGCCGCAGCAACGATTTTGCGCCCACCTCGTCCGGCAAGAACGCCAGGCCGGGAAGCAATTCTCGCCCGAACAGCGCAGGCACCCCGCGCGTTCCCTCGTAGGCCGCCGCCGCCCCTTGGCACAATGGCTGCCCTTCCCGAAACGCCTGCACCAGCGACTCCAACATCTCCGCCCGAATCAATGGTTGGTCGCACAACATCAGCAACGCTCCGTCCGCCGTCGGTGCGAGCGTTTCTAGCATTTCGATCCCGCACCGGACTGACGTGCCCATGCCCTTGCTCCAATCCGGGTTATCGACCGGGATCACGTCCAATCCGGCGAGTTCGTCCTTCAGCCGGTCCGCGCCGGAACCCAGAACGATGAGCACCGGGCGGCATCCCGTGGCCAAAGCCGTTTCGGCGGCGTGACGCAGCAGGCTACGGCCTCGGTACTGCAACAACTGTTTGGGTGAACCCAGGCGGGTCGAACCACCCGCCGCGAGGATCACCGCCGCGATGGTCACACCGCTGCCTCCGCCGCCGTCGTCATTTCCTCGGCGTCCGTGCTGAACGCCCCCTGCGCGGACGCCTGCAAATGCCGTGCCGCGATGTCTTCCAGTTCCGTCACTGACGCGACGTGCGAAAGCTGCCCTCGCAGTCCTCGCCCGCCGGTCATGCCGCGCGTGTATGCCATCAGCCGCGCGCGCATCGACGCCATCGCCGCGCGCTCGCCGCCGTGTCTTCGCCGCGCCACCGCCAACCGGCAATGCCGGAAAACCAGGTCCCACCGCTCGGGCAGCGTCGGGTCCGGGGGCACCTCACCCGTGGCCAGAAACGCCTTTGCCTGCGCAAAAATCCACGGTGCGCCCATCGCCGCCCGCCCGATCATTACCCCGGCCACGCCGCTGGTGTCGCGGCGGCGTTTCACGTCGTGCGCGCTGGCAATGTCGCCGTTACCGATGACCGGAATCTTCACCGCCGCCACGGTTTCGGCGATCACGTCCCAGTTCGCCTCGCCGGAATAACTTTGCGCCCGGGTCCGGCCATGCACTGCCAGCCGCCGGATGCCGCACCCTTCCAAAATCCGCGCCACCTGCGGCGCGTTGATCGAACGCTCGTCCCAGCCTATGCGGATTTTGCCGGTGACCGGTACGTCCGGGTAATTGGCGGCGACCGCCTTGACGACCGTGGAAGCGACCCGTTCGAGCAACGGGCAATCCTTCAGGAGCGAACTACCGCCGTTCTTCGTCACCACCTTGTTGACCGGGCAGCCGAAATTCAGGTCGATGAAATCGGGCTGCACCCAATCGACCACCGCGCGCGCCGCCTCGGCCATGCGGTCCGGGTCACCGCCGAAAAGCTGCACGCCCAGCGGACGTTCCAACGCGGGATCGAAGGCGATGAAGTCCTGCGTGCGCTCGTTGCGGTGCAGGATGCCGTCCGCCGAGACGAACTCGGTGGTGAGAATGTCTGCGCCCTGCTCCTTGCAAAGCTGGCGAAAAATCAGGTCCGTCACGCCAGCCATCGGCGCGAGGAAAAGCGGGAAATCGGACGGCATCGGTCCGTCAGTTTAGCCGATCATGGGCCGGTCAACAACCCGGCGACCTCTTGCTGCACCTCCGCGATCTGGTCCAACCGCAGAATGGGATCGACCACCACAAACGTTTCGCCCGTGCGGACGTGCTCGTAAAACAGCAACTTGCGCCCGGTTTCCTCGTCCTGCCTGGTGCCCGTCGGGCGGAGCAGCCGTTTGCGTTCGAGCATCAAGGCAAGGATGTACGTTGCGCGGGTTTGCCCGGGCAGATTTTCGGCGAGGAAACGCCGCAGCAATCCCTCGGCGTCAGCCTTGGGCAAGGCTTCCGGCGCGGGCGGTGGTGGCGGGGTGAATTTCGAGCGCCAGAAGGAAAACGGTGGCTCGGCGGCGGGATCGGCTTGGAGCACGCGCCAACTCTTTTGGCTCACGTCACGCCGGTGCAAGGTGTCCAGCTTTGCGTCGCGGTAGAGCAGCGTATAAAACGCCTCGCCATTGCCGAATGGCTCGCCGGTGATGTCGCAGCGGTTGGTGCGCGCCTGGATCGTCCACTCTTGCATCGCACTCGCTCAGGCGGTCAGAAAATCCCAGAAACGCGCCGGGGTCAACGGTAGCCGGTCGCGGTTGAGAGCGCGCACCCGCAGCAGCACCGCGCCGATTAATCCGAAAATCAGGTTCGTCGTCCACGCCGCCCAGAATGGCCCGACCCCGCGATCCCCGCGCCCGAGCGCATGGAAAAGGTTGTCGGAGAAAAGGAAGCACAGGAAAAGGATGATCGACGCCGCCACACCCACGATCACGCTCCGCCGCTGGTACACGATGCCCAGCGGGGCCGCGATCAGCACCACCACCATGCACATCCACGGCAAAGCCCAGCGCACGAACAGGTACGTGCGGAACGGCGCCAGTTGCGGGCTGGTGAAGTCCGAGTTGAGTTTCAAATACTGGCGCAACTCGGGTACGGACAGCCGGTCGGATTCCAGCATGGCGCTGGCCAGCCGCCAGGGAGTCTCGCTCCAGCCGGTGATCTCGTGGCGCGCCGGGTAGGTGATGCTACCGGGTTCCACGTCGCCGTCGGGCAGGAAGTGGACCAGCTTGCAGCCGGTGAACACCCAGGCATTCCGGGCCGCATCGAACGTGCCCTCTTTGGCGTAGAGCTTGTCGGTGATGTTATCGTTCGCGTCCTGCTGGACCACCTGCACGTTGTCGAGCGGGAGTTTCAGGTCGGTGTACATCTTTTCCACGTACCAGAGGCGGTTCTCTCGGCGGTTGCGGAACAGGTAGCCGAGGCTGTACTTCATGCGTTCGAGCTTGTTGCCCGCCTCCATCTGCGCTTCGGCGAGTTCGCGCTGGGCGTCGGCCTGCGGGGCGAGCGAATAGCTCAGGTAGGTGCTGAACGCCGTCACCGCCAAGCCCACGGCGAAGATCGGCATGAGCACGCGCCCCAGGCTCACGCCCGTGCTGAGCATGGCGAGCAGTTCGTTGGAAGTGGACATGCGCCCCAGGCAAAATAGCAGGGCTAAGAGCAATCCGATGGGCAGAATGATCAGCGCGATGGAGGGCAATTGCCCGCCGTAAAACGCCAGAATGCCCTTGAGCGGGATGCCGCTGCTCACGAATTCGTTCGCGTGGCTACCCAGTTCAAAGACCAGCCAGACTCCCAGAAAGCCCACCACGCAATAAACGAAGGGCTGTAAAAAGTTCCGCAGCATGTAACGGTCGAGCAAGCGCACGCCGGAAAGTAAGAAGGGACCACGAAAAAGTAAAGGCGGTGGATTGGCGGGATGGATGGCACCACGTCGAAGGCTCTGTCATCTGTTCTGGCGACGACAGTAAAAGTGGCGCTTGATCTCCATTCTGCGGTCCCGCCTCGCCCATGCCGCGCGTTGCTTTCCGCCTCTGGCCCTGTATTTTCCGCCAACCGTCTATGCCCACCCCCGCCCAAGTCCTCATCGTCGCCACCAGCCTGAGTTCCTCCTCGCGGTCCCGCCTCCTCGCGCACCTCGCCGCTGCAAAACTGGCGCGACTGGGCACGCCTCACACCTTGCTCGACCTCGCCGAGACGCCGCTGCCCTTCACCGGCTCCGCCGCCGGTTGGGGCGACCCGGGCGTGGCGTCCGTCAAGGCGCTGACCAAAGCCGCCACGCATCTGCTTTTCGCCACGCCGATCTACAACTACGACGTGAACGCCGTGGCCAAGAACTACATTGAGCACATGGGCAAAGACGCGCTCGAAAACAAGACCGTGGGCTTCTTGCTCTCGGCGGGCGGCGCGGGGTCGTACATGGCGGTGATGCCCTTTGCGAACTCGCTGATGCTCGATTTCCGCTGCTGGATCGTGCCGCGTTTCCTCTATGTCTCAAAGGACCTAGAAGACGGCCAACTGCCCGCGCCTCTGGAAGAACGGCTCGACGGTTTGCTGGCCGATTTACTCAGCCATTGAGCAGAGCCGCGATAAAGGTTGACCGCTGTACCGGTTATCGCTACGATTCTCCTCCATGCGCCCCACCCTTCTTTTCCTAGCCGCCGCTGTCCTGTTGGCAACGGTCTCCCCTACCCCGGCCCAGACGCCCGCACCTACCGCCACGCCTGCCGCCGCTGCCAGCCCGGCTCCGGCCAAGCAGACCCGCGCGGAAAAACGTGCGCAGAAGAAAGCCGCCAAAGAGGCTGCCGCGACTCCGGCTCCCGCTGCCGCCCCGGCCACCACGACGCCCGCTACGCCCCCTGCCGCCGCGATGACCCCCGCCCCGGCCACCGCTGCCACCAGCCCCACGCCCGTCAAGAAGACCCGCGCGGAAAGGAAAACCGCCAAGACCCAGGAAGAAACTCAACTCGCCAATGCCACGCCTGCCCCCGGCGGTGGCCCCGGCATGGTCTGGGTCAACACCAAGAGCCACGCCTACCATGATTCCAGCTCCCGCTATTATGGCAAGACCAAGGAAGGCAAATATATGACCGAACAGGCCGCCATCGCCGAGGGCGACCACGCTCATAAGCACAAGAACAAGGCTGACCCGGCGGCGGCTCCAGTCACCCAATAGGCCCGCTGACCGCAGCACCGCCAGCCTTGCCATTGACGGCAGGCGGTTCTATGATCCGCGCTTATGTGTGGAATCGTCGGCTACATCGGCAGAGCAACCGCTGCCCCCATCCTGCTTGACGGCCTGCGGCGGCTGGAATACCGCGGCTACGATTCCGCCGGGCTGACCACCATTGACGGCGGGCGGCTCGAAACCCGCAAGTGCGCCGGGCGCATCCAGTCCCTCGCCGACCTGCTGGCCAAGACTCCCGCACCCGGTCATGTGGGCATCAGCCACACCCGCTGGGCCACGCACGGGCGTCCCGTCGACGAAAACGCCCACCCGCATTACGACCAATCAGGCCGCCTCGCGCTGGTTCATAATGGCGTCATCGAGAATTACCAGACCCTGCGCGCCCCGCTCCTCGAAGCCGGGCACACCTTCCGCTCCCAGACCGACACCGAAATCCTGGCCCATCTCATCGGCCAGCTTTACGACACCGCTAGCGGTCCCCATTGCAAGGCCCGCCTACTCGAAGCTACCCGCTCGGCTTTGAAACAGGTCATCGGCACCTATGGCATCGCGTTGCTGCACCTCGACGTGCCGGACGTGATCATCGGCGCGCGGCGCGGCAGCCCGCTTGCCCTCGGGTTGGGCAAGGGCGAGAATTTTCTCGTCAGTGATCCGCAGGCCATCATCGCCTATACCCAAGAAGCGATCTATCTGAAGGATTACGACGTGGCCCTCATCGAACGCGACGCGTTCGAGATCAGCACGCTGGAAGGCGGCATCGCGGGCAGCTACGAGGTCACGAAGGTGGATTTCACCAGCGAGGATGTAAAGCTGGGCGACTACGAGCATTACATGCTCAAGGAAATCTACGAGCAGCCCAATTCGGTCCGGGACGCGTTACGCGGGCGGCTTTCTGTGGACGACGCCAGCGCGCGCCTGGGCGGGTTGAACATGACCCCGCAGGAGTTGCGCGAGGTGGACCGCATCATTGTCACCGGCTGCGGTACTGCTTACCACGCCGGGTTGGTCGGCGAATATCTTTTCGAGTCCATGGCGCACATGCCCTGCGAGGTGGAGTTCGCCAGCGAGTTCCGCTACCGCAACATGCCGATGGACAAGGCGACGCTCGTCCTGGCCATCAGCCAGAGCGGCGAAACCATCGACACGCTGGCCGCCGTGCGCGAGAGCCTGCGCAAAGGCCACCGCACGCTGAGCATCTGCAACAACGTCGCCAGCACGATTGCGCGGGAATGCGGCGCGGGCGTCTACATGCACGCCGGGCCGGAGATCGGCGTGGCGGCGACCAAATCATTCACCTCGCAGGTGACGATTTTTACCCTGCTCGCGCTGTTGCTCGGGCGCATCCGCCACCAGTCGAGCAGCGAGGGGTTGCGGATCATCAAGGAACTCAATGCTATTCCCGAACAGATCGAGCGCGTGCTAGAGCAGAGCGACCGCATCAAGGAAATTGCCGCCAAGTACGCCGCCTGCAAAGGGATGCTGTTTATGGGTCGGCAGTACAACTATCCCATCGCGTTGGAAGGCGCGCTCAAGATGAAGGAAATCACCTACATCCAGAGCGAGGGCCACCCGAGCGCGGAACTCAAGCACGGGTTCATCGCACTGGTGGAACCGGACATGCCCAGCGTGTTCATCGCGCCGGACGACGCGATGTTCGACAGCAACGTCAACAGTATCGAGCAGGTCAAGGCGCGGCGCGGGCCGGTGATCGCCATCACGACCGAAGGCAAGAAGGATCTGACAAAGATTGCCGACGATCTGATCTACATCCCGCGTTGCCCGGATTATCTCTCCCCGCTGCTAACGGTCGTCCCGCTGCAATTATTTTCTTACCACATGGCAGTCCATTTAGGCCGCGATGTGGACAAACCGCGCAACCTCGCCAAGAGCGTCACGGTGGAATAGGACGTTTACAAACATCACCCGGTTCTATTGTCCGGACCCAACCAGGTTTTACACCAAGCTGCAGCAGCCTAGGCGTGGGTACTTGCGTGAGAGCATCTCGGATCGGGCGGTACAACTGATGACTGTGCAGCGCTCCGTCCAACACAAGGAAAGATCACGAGCCCAAAACACGAAAACCCCCCGCGCCACTCGGGAGTAGCGCAGGGGGTTGTTGCCGAAGCTCTTGATCGTTTTTAGAACTTCGCGGTCAGATCGAACTGAACGATATTGCTGGAGTTGTAGTTGCCCACGGCAATGTTCAGGTTCCGCTCGTCGCCGATGTTGTTGGCATTGTAATAGGTCACCGTGCCAATCAACCAGGGATAAAAGCCGTAGCTGCCCGCCACCTTGAAGCCACGGAAGCCCAGGCGGCTGAAGTTCCAGTCCGAATCGTTGAGATTCGGGTCCACGGAACCCAGACCCACCTGCCGGTATTCAGCCAGGAACACATAGTCGCCCTTCTTCTTGATTTGGTAATCCGAGCCGACGGTCAAACCAGCCGCAAAAGCGACCTTGTCGGTGATGCCGTTCAGGCCGTTCGCGGTGGTCCCGCCGGTGGCGAGCGTCGCGTACTCTTGCTGGACACGCGCGCCGCCCTGGAAATTGTAAGCGCCCTGAGCGTACGTCTTGACCTTGACCGGGCCGAGACCGACCTTCACGTCACCGTTAAAGGTGCCGATGGACAGGTTGCGCGTCGCGTTGGCCGAGTTGAACGCCGCCGAATTTTGCAGCACGTTGCCAGCCTGACCCTGACCATTGCCTGCGCCGCGGCCCGCCCCGGCATTCCCCGAGGAAGGATTGGTGGAGATGATCGCCCCCGTGCCGCCGTGCTCGGGATAGAATAGGTAGCCGCCCGCTGCCGTCACCGTCAGGTCGTTGGTTGCTTTGAAGGTGGCGACAAGCTGCTGGTAAGCCAAGTAAGCGTCCTGGTTGGCGTCGCCCCCGGGCACATCGGTCCCAGCGACGGGCGCGTCGGTGCCGTTGCCGTTGTAGAACGCGTTCTCGGGATTGTCGTTGAAGATGAACTGGCCGCCGATCAGGCCGAGGCTAAACTGCGGGCTGAACTCGTATTTGACCTGCTCGGTGATGCCGGCCGGGCTGATGTCCGCGTCCCAGAGCAGTTCCGTTTCTTCGTAGAACGGGTTGGGCTGCTTGCCGGCAATGAACTTGAGCGAGTCATCCTTGGAGTGCCAGCCGACGAAAAAACGCCACAGGTAGAGCGAGTAATTATCGAAGCCTTCCGAGAAGGTCGTGTTGCCGCTGTCTGAAGCCAGCGCCGTCTGAACCGCCGCTCCGGCGAAGAAGTTATCGTTGAGCTTGTAGTCCGCAAACAGACGGAAGCGGAAGCGGTCAACGTCCGCCTGGGTCGAGTTCACGCCGCCGCCAGCGTTCGCCACTTGGTTCTCCGTTGTGCTGTATTCATTGCGCAGACGCAGTTCGCCGCTGAACACTAATTCCTGCACGTTGCTGGCAGCCCGCACGAAAGTCGGGACATCGGTGGGGCCCTGGACATTTTTGCCCTTGGAGTCGTTCTCCATGATGTTCAGCTCTTTTTCGAGAGCTTCGACACGAGCTTCCAAGCTCTTGTCGTAAGGGTCGGCGGCGTGGGCGGCAGGAGCAGATAGTAATCCGCCTGCGAGCAAGGCACCGGCGGCAAGAGCCGTCGGTCGCAGGGTCATTTTGAACGATTTTTTCATGGTGGGTTTTGCGAGTTGGATGGGTTTGCTGCGGGTGATCTTCTATTCTTTACAAATCCGATCAAGAATATTTTCAGGTCTTTCTTTCTCCGAAATCATTAAAACGAAATCCGTTGGATATATCAACAAAATATAACGACTTAAAATTCTAGGGAACTACCTAGTTCCGAAGGGGTTGGCTGAAACTCGGTTGCTCGCAAGGCACGCGGTTTAACAAGCTGCCCAGCGTGACGAAGGTAGCCAATCTCTGGACATCCTTGCGGGTGGCGTGCGCAAAAGCGGGCACTTCACCGGGCGTGGTGGCCACGTTTTTGCCCTTGGAGTCGTCTTCCATGACGTTGAGTTCCTTCTCCTGGGCCTCCAGACGATTGTCGTAAGGATCGGTCGCCCGGACGACGGGCGGGAAAAAGGGGCTGGAGCCAAGGGTCGCCACCGCTTTGACAGCTACTGCAGCCTTCGATTGGTGGTGATGAGTTGCCATTCCTTAATTCGGTTTGGTGGTTTTTTTGGTGGCGGTCAGGTTCTCTGGAGCGCACCCGCGCCACCGTTCATAACGAATGGTTTACCCAGCAACACACGGAATTTGTGACGATTCCGTCACCCGCACATCCCATGAGAACAGCACTCCCCAGTTGCGGAGTGGGCAACTACGGCTCAAACACCCCCAACGCCTGAAGCCTTTGACCACTGAAAACTTATCCGCGCGGGCGCAGTCCCCACACGATGCGTTCGATGACCTCCGCGACCAGACGGTCCAAGGGAACGCCTTCAAACTGGCCGTTGGTAGAAATGCTCAGCAAGCCCTGCACGGCGGCCATGGTTCCCAACGCAAGATGCGCCGGGTCGCCCGCCACCACCTCTCCAGCGGCCTGTCCTTGCGCGAAGAGAACCAAGGGGGGAGCGAACGTCCTTTCACTGGCTTCCAGCAATTCGGGCGGGGCGTCGGCGCGGTGTTTGGCCTCGAACATCAAGCCGAATAAGGCTGGATGCTTCAAGGCGAAACCCACGTAAGCGCGGGCCAGCCGGATCAAGCGTGCGCTGAAATCTCCTCCACGGTTCTTGGCGGCACGGGCCGTGATCGCGCCGAGCTGCTCGAATCCACGCAGGGCCAAGGCATCCAGCAGGGCCTGCTTGTCCGCAAAGTGGCGGCGAGGCGAGGCGTGGCTGACGCCAAGTTCGCGGCTGAGTTCCCGTAGGGTGAGGCTCCCCGCGCCGGCAGCTTCCAGCGAGCGCACAGCGGCCTCCAGCAGCGCCTCGCGCAGGTTGCCATGATGATAAGGACGAGGAGGCACTTTCACAAGAGACAGCTTACACGAAGGCAACGGCGCCCGCAGTATGTTTCCTTTGACAACATTGTTTATGTCGTAAACATTGCAGGCACACCTACCGGTCTTCCATTGACCTCATCCATGAAACTTTCCCAGCGAACCATCCTCATCACCGGCGGCACCAGCGGCATCGGCCTCGAACTGGCCGAGCAACTTGTCGCCCGCGGCAACACGGTCATCGTCACCGGCCGCAGCCAGGAAAAACTCGACGCGGCCAAGCAGAAGGTTTCCGGCCTCCACACCTTCCAAAGCGACGTGAGTGATCCTGCCGCCATCGCGGCTCTCCATGCGCAGGTGCTGGCGCAATTTCCGGCCTTGGACACCCTCATCAACAACGCCGGGATCATGCGCAACCTCGACCTCAACCAGGACCACGATCTGACCGACGTAACGCGTGAGATCGAGACCAACCTGAGCGGGCCGGTACGCATGATCCAGCAATTCCTGCCGCACCTCAAAACCCACCCGGGCGCGCTGATCGTCAATGTTTCCTCCGGGTTGGCCTTCGTGCCGATGCTCGCGGCCCCGGTCTACTCTGCCACGAAGGCCGCCATGCATTCTTTCTGCCAATCCTTGCGCGCACAACTCGACGGCACCGGCGTGACGGTGGTCGAACTGGCCCCTCCGGGGGTAGAGACACCCCTGTTCCGCACCGAGTTCGAGGCGGAAACCAAAGGGCAAAAGGCGATGCCGGTCGATGTGCTCGCCAGGAAGGCGATTGCCGGGATCGAAGCGGGCACGCTGGAAATCCGACCCGGTCAAAGCAATGCACTCAAGCTCATGAGCCGCATCGCCCCGGACTTCATGTTCAAGCAGTTGTCGAAGATGACCCGACCCAAAACGTAAACTGGTCTGCCGAACTTTTCCTTTGTAATGCAGTGAAGATCATTTCGCCACCCGGCAAACGCTTCTGGATTCATGACTACGGGACGGTGTCATGGGGGTAGCGATGTTCCCTTTGGATGGTGTTCACGACAGAGGGCGTTCCTCTGGCGCACCCAAAGGAACCGGCGCGGCGGCGGCAATGGTGGGCGCTGGTTTACTCCAGCGGGCCAGTGACTCGCCGTGCAAATGGTGCGGGCGCAGGTAGCGCGCGAGCACGCCGTAGCGCGGCCCGAACACCAGCGCCGCCACGAAGCACACCCCCAGCACCAAGACAATAGCCGGGCCGCTCGGAATGTCCGTCCAGTAGGAAAGCAAGAGCCCCACGCACGCCCCGCCCGCGCCCAGCAGCCCGCCGCACCAGCTCAGCGCGCGGTAGCTATCACTGAGCAGGTACACCGTCGCGGCGGGCAAGACGAGCAATCCGACCGAAAGCACGACGCCCACGGCCTGCAAGCTGGCGATCATCGCCAGGACGATCAACGTGATGAGCAGGTAGTTGAGCCGCGCCACGGGTACGCCCAGACTCTGCGCCACCGAAGACTCGAAGAGCGTCAGCAGCAAGCCGCGCTGGAGGCTGACCAGGCTGACCGCCGAGAGAAAGCCGACGGCATAAATGATCCACAGGTCCGAGTTGGACACGCCCAAGATGTTGCCGAAGAGGAAGTGTGTCAGGTCCACGGGCACCCGGCTGTACTTGAGCAGGATGATGCCGATGGCGAACGCCACGGTGTAGAGCGCGCCGATGGCCGTTTCGTCCTTGAGCCGGGAGCTGCGCGCCACTAACTGTCCTCCAATCCCGACCAGCAGGGCGGCGATCACCGCTCCGCTGAACAGCCCCAGCGGCGCCAGGCCAAAGAAGATCGCCCCGACCGCCAGACCCGGCAGCAGGGAATGCGAGAGAGCGTCCGCGAGCAGCGCCAGCCGCCGCAGGACGATGAAAGCACTCAGGAATCCGTTGGTAAAACCCACCAGCGCGCAGCCCAGGAGCGCACGCTGCATGAACTCGTAGTGGAAAGGCTCGGTCAGCCAGCGAAAGGGCGCGAAGGCGAGGGTAGGAGACATCATCATGCCGGGGTTCCCGTGAAAACTTCCATCCCATAGGTGCGCGCGATGTTCTCCGGCGTGAAGACTTCCGCCACCGGGCCGTAGGCGACGAGTTCGCCGTTGAGAAAAATCACGTCGTCGAAAAGTTCTTCCACCGTGCGCAGATCGTGATGGCTGACGACGACGAGTTTTTTTTCCTGCTCGGCCAGGGAGCGCAGCAGTTCGCTCAACACGGCCTGCGCGTTGCGGTCGAGACCCGTGAAGGGTTCGTCCAAGAGGTAAACGTGCGCGCCCTGGGCCACGGCCCGGGCGAGAAAGGCGCGCTGCTGCTGGCCGCCCGAGAGCGCGCTGATCTGGCGGTCGGCGAGGTCTTGCAGGCGCGTAGCCGCCAGCGCCATCTCGACCACCTGCTTGTCCTCTGGCCCGAATCGCCTCCACCCGCCGAGCGACGGGTAGCGGCCCATCTCGGCCAGGCCCCGCACGGTCAACGGGAAATCCCAGTCCACGACGCTGCGTTGCGGCAGGTAGGCAATCGAGCTACCCGCGCGGGTGTCGCTGTGCTCGTGCGCGTCGAAGTGGACGCGGCCGGTCTCCATTGGCGTAAGTCCCACGATACTCTTGAGCAACGTGGATTTGCCCGCGCCGTTAGGTCCGAGTAGCCCCACGCATCTTCCGCAGCGCAGGTCCAGGTTGACGTGGTGCAGCGCGGGCACGCCCCGGTAGGAAACCGTCAGGTCGTCAATGAGGAGGCGGTGTGAAGACATGGGAGGGAAATGGGATCAGGGAGCGGGTGTCGCGGCTTCTCCGGGAACGGTGAGCACATCGTCCAGCGTGCCGTTCGCATCGGCCCAGAAGGACTTTTCCGCCTTCCGCCCATCGGGAAAGCGCACGATCACTTGTGCTGCCGCCGGGTTGGCCGCAGGGTCAGCGGCATTCCCGCTGCCTGCCGTCGATGGGGACCAATGCGCGTGGATGACGAGGTCCACGCCTTCGGACGGAACGGCGGTTGTCCAGCGTCCGGCGAAGCGCGCCTGCGGACCGCGTCCGGCGAGCACGGCGTGATCGAGGTTTTGAATCTGGAAATCCGTTGGCGCGGGAGCGAACACGGCTTCCACCTCCAGAGGCGCGAGCTTCGCCTCCGCGTTGTCCGTGGGAGCGTCCTCTCCCCCGTTCGCATTCGTCACGGCCACCGGCGCCGCCGGGCGGGTCAGCCGGTAGACCGGCAGTCCTGCCAGCAGGAACACGGCAACCATGAAGATCGCCTGGAAGTAGGGGGTGCCGCGCATGCCCTTTAGCCTCAGTCACCCGGGCCGGGATTGCAAGCAAGGTGCAACAAGCCCGCTTTATTTCAGGGCGTCCACAATGGTGTTGACGTTGTGGTGCATCATGTCGAGGTAGGTGGCCGCGTCACCGTCGGGTTTGCCCAGGCCGTCCGCGTAGAGTTCGCCGCCGACCGTGGCGCCGGTTTCCTTGGTGATCTGCGTGATGACCTTCGGGTTCTGCGTGTTCTCGAAGAACACGGCCTTGACCTTCTCCTTTTTGATGGCGGTGAGCAGTTCGGCCACCTTGCGCGTGCTCGGCTCCTCGGCGGTGCTCACCCCCTCGATAGGATAAATCTTGAAGCCGTAGTCGCGCGCGAAATATTGGAACGCATCGTGGCTGGTGACGAGCTTGCGCTTGTCGCGGCCCAACCCGGCCACCTTCAGCTTGATGGCCTTGTCCAGCGCGTCGAGCTTCGCTTGGTAGGCGGCGGCGTTGGCGGCGAACGCATCCTTGTCGGCGGGGTCGGCGGCGATCAGCGCATCGCGCACAGCATCGGTGGCTTTCTTGACGTTGGCCACCGAGTGCCACCAATGGGGGTCTTCGATGGTCTTGCCCTCGTCCTCGAGCTTGAGCGAACTGCCGATCTTGTTGCCCACGTTGACGAATTTCTTCGGGTCGGTGCCCTCCTCCAGCTTGGAGAGATAGCCTTCCATGCCCTTGCCGCTGACGAGCACCACGTTGGCTTCGGCCACGGTCTGCACGTCGCTGGGGCTGGGCGCAAACTCGTGCGGGTCCACGCCGCCCTTGACGATGGCTTCCGCTGAGATTTTGTCGCCGCCGACGTTAAGCGCCACGTCGCTCAAGACCGTGGAGAGCGAGGCAACTTTCAACGGCGCAGCCGAAGCCAAGCTCACCCAACCCAGACCCGCCGCCAACACCGTCAGGAACGTTCGAGAGAATGAATGCATCATGTCCGCAAGCTAGACGGACGGATTTCAATTGCAAACTATTTGCTACAACTGGCAATTTTTCCCGGTCGGCGCTTTCTTGCCTGGACCGCTGGTCTTGTGATATATTCCTGCCGGGTATCGCCTCCCGCCTATGCCTCGCTCCCATTCGACCCACCATCATCATCTCCACCCCGATGCCGCGGAGCCTTTCACGCTCAATGGCCTAACCGAACTCCTGCGCAGCAAGGGTTTGCGCATGACAGACAACCGCCGGACGATTTTACAGGTGCTGCTCAAGGCAAAAGAACCGCTGGGGCTGGAGCAAATCCAGAGCGAGGCGATGCGCTACTCGCAAGGTGGCGAGCCGCCCGACTTCGCCACGGTTTTCCGCATGATGGCTTTGCTCGAAGAGTTGAAGCTGGCCCGCAAGGTCAACCTGGGACGCGCGTCGAGCCACTTCGAACTGGCGGACAGCAGGCACCACCGTGATCATCTCGTCTGCACGGACTGCGGCACGGTCACCCCATTGGAGGAGAGTTGTCCGGTGGAAACCTTAGAGCGTCAGATCGCCCGCAAACACGGGTACACGCAAGTCACGCACTCATTGGAGTTCTTCGGGCGCTGCGGGGATTGCAGCACCGCTTCCCCGTGACGTCGCTCGTTGGGCAGCGAACCTTCCGCTTGCGCTCGACTTTCCTGCGGGAATAAACACCCGGGGAAGAAAGCGCGGGCTTTTAGTGGACGATGCGGACAGGCAACCCCGACGGGGGTGGCAACCACCGAGAAAGCGTCTTTCGACAGGACACCGCGCCCTTATAAACAGAAGGGATCGAAATCCGGCACACCGTCTCCACCGGAGTGCCAGGCGGCCTCGGTCTGAATACCCCCCCGGCGAATGGCGTGTCGGCGGCGGGTGAGGCGCGCCCCGCTTAGGCGCAGCCTGGCAAGCAGTTTCGCGGGTCCTTACGGACGGACGGCACCTTTCGACATACGTGGCGCACGGATGAAATCAGACCTGACCAAGGCGGCGGGTTTTCAAAGGGCAGAATGGAGTGGCGCAGGTGCGCCGGGAAACGCGGCGTGGACCTGACGGAACTTTTCTGCCGGTCCACGTTGGAAGCAAATAATTTGCAACAAAAGAAGCAAACAACTTGCATTTGCATTTCTTTCGTACAAATCTCGCAAGCTCCAAGTCGGCATTTTGATGTTAGGAGGGTACGGCTGCTTCCACTCTGTCCGATCCCATCAACCAACCACAAGCGGCGCGCTTCCGGGCGATCCGCCCTCGTTCGACGACATCCCAATTCCGCTTCACTTTCCATGAAACCATCGCCGATCCACTCCTTGCGCCGTCAACGCATCCCGTCACCACCCCTGGCGCTCCCGTTGCTGGCAACAACGGTCAGTCTGTTTACCCTCTTCCTCTCCCCGGTGAGTCTGCCTGCCCAGGTGCGCGACATCGGCACGGGCACCAGTCCGGCTGCCACGCCCCAAACCCAAACCACGCCCAACGGCCAAGGTCAGGCCGACATGGAACACACCGGATTGCTGGATGGTGTTGAAGAGGCTGACCCGGTCGTCGTCATCGGTTCGCTCGACGAGAAACGGAACGACATCGTGCCCAACCTCGGCGCGACCAGTTACGGC
Source organism: uncultured Chthoniobacterales bacterium (assembly GCA_964236475.1). Lineage (GTDB taxonomy): Bacteria > Verrucomicrobiota > Verrucomicrobiia > Chthoniobacterales > SZAS-18 > CAHJWO01. The sequence continues at coordinate 22,983 of CAXSED010000019.1, read as the reverse complement.
ATCAGCCAGAACCAGATCGCCAACCAGAGCCAGGGGAGCGACGCTTCTTTCAACCAGACACTGCTGCGAGTGCCCGGCTTCGCGCAAGATTCGTATGGCCAACTCCATGTGCGCGGCGAGCACGCCAACCTCCAGTTCCGCATCAACGACGTGCTGCTGCCCGAGGGCATCGCCGGGTTCGGCCAGGAACTCGACACCCGCTTCGTGGACAGTCTCCAGGTCATCACCGGTTCCCTGCCCGCGCAGTACGGCATCAACACGGCGGGCGTCATCGATATCCACACCAAGAGCGGCGCGTTCAACAACGGCGACGAGATCGGCTTTTACGGCGGGAGCTATAACACCTACCGGCCCTCCTTCGAGTTGGCGGGTGCGCAGGGTAAGTTTTCCTACTTCTTCACGGGCGACTTCCTGGCCAACAGCATCGGCATCGAGAACTCCGACGGCAAAGACTACCCGATCCACGATCACACCGAGCAATACCACGGCTTCGGGTACCTGCAGTACGTGATCGACAAGACCAGCCGCCTGAGCCTGATCTTCAGCGCCTACAACGCGGATTTCCAAATCCCCAACAACCCCGGCCAGACGCCTGCCTTCGGCGTGGCCGGTTTGCCGACGCTGCCGGGCAGCGTCACCCCCGACCAGCCTTTCGGCCTCGGCCAGTTCGCCTCCACGCACCTGGACGAAAACCAGAATGAGCAGAACGACTACGCGGTCCTGGCCTACCAGAAAAACGCTGGCAACCTCGACCTCCAGCAATCGCTTTTCATCCGCAACAGCTCGATTCTGTTCCGGCCCGACAACGTGGGCGACTTCGTCTTCAACGGTGTCTCCAGCCGCGTGGACCGCGAGGCGATTACCGGCGGCGCGGAACTCGACGCGAGCTACCATCTCACCGACAGCCACACTTTGCGCGGCGGCTACGTGCTGCTCGTCCAGGACGCCACCAATCAGGCGGTGACCGGCGTGTTTCCCACCGACGCGAATGGGGTGCAGGCCAGCAACGTACCGGAGGCTTTGAAGCTCGACCAGCGCAAGGTCGGCGAGATTTATGGGGTTTACCTCCAGGACGAGTGGCACGTGTTCAAGCCGCTGACGATCAATTTCGGCGCGCGCTACGACCGCGTGGCCGAGTACGTCCACGAGGCGCAGCTTAGCCCGCGCGTCAACGCGGTCTATCAGCTCAGCGACAACACGATTTTTCACGCGGGTTACTCCCGGTACTTCACGCCACCTCCCTTGGAGAGCGTGCAGGACGCCGGCATCACCCAGGCTGCAAACACCACCAACGCGGCGGCACTGACGCAGAATGCGCCCGACAAAAGCGAGCGGTCCAACTACTTCGACGCCGGGGCCACGCAGACGCTCTTCAAGAGCCTGCAACTGGGTCTCGACGGCTACTACAAACACGCGGTGCAGCAGATCGACGAGGGCCAGTTCGGCACGGCGATCATCGAAAGCCCATTCAACTACCGTTACGGCGACGTGTACGGGGTGGAAGGCACCGCCACCTACGTCAAAGGAGGGTTTGAGGCGTACGCCAACGCGGCCTACTCCGTGGCGAAAGGCCGGAAGATCGAATCTTCGCAGTTCCTCTTCAATCCGGACGAATTCGCGTACATCCAGAACAACAAAGTTTTCCTGGACCATGACCAGACCGTCACGATTTCATCCGGCGCGTCCTACGTTTACAAGCCTTCGGGCACGCGGGTCTACACCGACTTCCTCTTCGGGAGCGGCCTGCGCGACGGCTTTGCCAACCGGGGCCGGTTGCCGCTCTACTACACGCTCAACGTGGGTCTCGAACAAAGCTTCCACGTCCCGCATTTCGGCCAAGCGCACGCGCGCTTCGACATCGTCAACCTCACCGACCGCGTGTACGAGTTGCGCGACGGCTCGGGCATCGGCGTGGGCGCGCCGCAGTTCGGGCAGCGCCGGGGCATCTACGGCGGCATCTCCATCGACTTCGGCCCGCAACCGGCGTCCAAGGAAATCACGCCCGCGCCGAAGGATGGCAAAGGCAGCGTCTCGGCCAAGTAACGAGCATCAGGATTCATGGGAAGCTTGCCCCATTCTGTGAGGCGGGCGCTGCCGCTTGCGGATCGTTCCCTTGCCAGATCGAGCCGAGTGAAAAAATGGAGAGCGAATGAATAACGGCGGTTCCGCCTTCTGCCTGCACGGACAAACCATTTTGAACCGGCACGAAAAACCTCGATCCCGAAACCTCTCCATGGTTGACAAACACCTCGACGGACCCGCGATCCACGAGGAATTCGACATCCTTCACTTGTTCCGCGACTGCCTTGGGTGCGGTGGCAGACTCTATCGTGGTCGAAGTCAGCACGACGCTTGCTCCCCGGAGGTTGAAGGTCAGCTTGGCGCCTGATGAGATCGTCACCTCTGCCTGGACATGAAACGTGTCTCCCCAAGGTTCCAACGGCAATGTTTCCCCACTTTTGATGATTCGGTTCGACCAACGATCTTCATTCTTGTGAAGGGTTGCCAGTTCGCGAATCGGTTCACGAAACAGACGGATGCCGTTCGGCGTGCTGCGCAACGTGAGTTCGCAGGGAAAGGTCACCTGCTGATTGAACGGCATATCCGAAAAATTTCCCTGCAACCACGCCGCCTGGATACGCCTGCCGTCCCCCGTGTCTGTATTTCCCCAGGTCTGGGTCGCATAGAAGTTCGGACCGATGTTGCAAGGAAAGCGTTGCGTCTCCTCTCGAAATTCGGTGCCGTTAAACGTGCCGACCGAATACTGTCCGTCACCGCGCACCAAGACCCATTTCAGGTCGGCGCGATCTCCGTTGACGGGCAATTCAAAGGCGTCGGGACATTCAAAACAGTTGCTGATCGGTTGATGTTGATCTGTCCAGTCCAGCAGATTTTTAGAGGTTAGGATATTGTATTGCCTGTCACCATAAAGCATCATTACCCACTCGTTGTCCGGCGCGTACCAGAACACTTTTGGGTCACGGTTCGGATGAACCATGATCGGATTTTTCTCGTAGTGCTTCCATGTCCGTCCGTGGTCGAGGCTGTATGAAATGCACTGGCTGCGATTATCGTTACGGGACCAGAACGCCACCATTGGCGGAGTGGCCTTGTCCGGCGACAAACCGGAGGTATTTTTGTAATCGACGACACAGCTTCCGGATTGCACGCCGCTGTCCAGTGACTCCTCCCAGAAAGCCGGTTCGAGTTCGGTCCAGTGGATCAGGTCCCGGCTGACGGCGTGAATCCAGCATTTGTTCCACCTTTGGGCGAACAAATGGTACTCTCCGTCATAATAGATCAATCCGTTCAAGTCGTTCAACCATCCTTCCTCCCGACGACCGGGATTGAGCCGATCCATGGTCCACTGACGAGCGGTGAAGTGAATTTGCGGTCGGGCAGCTTCCCGGTAAAGAGGCCCTGAGTTGACAGGCATTCGCTCGGGTTTATCGGTCTGAATGATGGCAGACACATTGATATGTCCCCAGTCGCCAGCCGCTTCGTCCACGATCTGGACCTGAGCGTTTTGTCCGGCAAATTCGCTGACGTTCCAACTGGATGGCAGCATCCGGTCGCTATTCCAGCCAACGGCGCTGCGGACCACCTTGCCGTCGACCAGCAGATTCATACATGTACTGTGTTCGTAGTTGCCACCGCTGATATAAAAGGAGATGTACGAACGTTCGATTTTGAAGCCTGGCGAAGTCAGCGTGCCCATCGGGGCTTCACCGTCGGCCTTGCTGCTGCATACTCCTCTCTTTTGCGCGTTAGTGATGCCGAGCGGTTCCAACATCGCTCCAGACGCTGGCCCCGCGCGGAACGCAGTCCCCTCCTGCTTCCAGTCTCCGTAATCCGATCTGTCGAAATCCGCGACGGTGATGTCGTTTGCGCGGCACGTCATCATCAACGTCAGGTTGGCCGTTAAAACTAGCCAGACGGGGGGCTTTTTCATGGAGGCACGCTCGTTTCGGCATATCACCAGCCGACGCACGTCGTTTTTCCATACCGGAAATCCGCCGATCGAACAAGGTCGATCAGCGGTTTTACGGGTTCCTCATCCAATCACCCGGTCGTGGCTTCGCCCTTTTTCTAGAATGTGATCACGGTGCGAATGCCTGACACAAACGCGTTCCTGGAACCGTGCTCGGCACTGGGGTTGATGAAGTACTGGAGATCCGGCTGGATCGTGGCCCAGGGCGCGAGTTGCACGCGGTAGGCCGCCTCGATCACGGTTTCCTCGGAGTACCCGCGTGCGCCTTGTTGCACTTGCGCGTTCGAGAATTGGCCGCTGATGCCCGAGCGGCCCACCGCGACGCCCACCACGTCCAGCGAACGGTTCGGCACGAAGCCGGTGAAATTGAGGCCGATGTCGAAATAATCATGCACGAAGCTGTACTCGGGCGTGCCGAAGCCGGCGCGCGTAAACGCTTCAACGGTGTACTGACCGTTCTTGAAGAGTTCCTGGTCGGCCACACCGTAGCCGACGACGTTCGTGCCATGGTGCAGAGGCCGGTGGGAATCGAGCGCGTTGATCGCCTGCGATCCGAATGAGGTGTAGTCTCCCTGCTGGATGAACGTGCCGAGTTTGTACGTCCCGATGAGGCCGCGGTCGTTCGGGGATTGGTTCACGAGGTAGGACGCCTCGAAGGCGACGAGCGCACCGTCCCGGCCCTTGATGCTGAAATCCGTGCCGTGCGTGTTGTTTTCCGAGCCTTCGTCCGGGGCAAAAACCGCCGCCTTGAAATCCAGGAAGGAAACCGGTGCCACGTCCACCCGGACGGCAGGCGCAGCCACGGGGTAGACCGGCGCATCGTTGAAGTTGAGCGCCACCAGCGTGAATGCGCCGAAGGTTCCGTCCAGAAAGAGACTCGCGCCCTGGGACGTGAAGAATTCCGAGTCGGCGGCCAGCAAGCCGAAGCGAATCGAAACTCGTTTCTTGAACAGGTTTTGCTGAATCCAGAGTTCCTGGAGCCGGAAGGTGTTGAGACCGGCTAGGTTGCTTACCCCACTGATGTCACCGACGTGTCGGCCGGTGAGGCTCGGGCCGAAGATGTCCAACACGTTGACGTGGAGCGCGACGTCCTGCAGGAAACCGCGTGTGATCCGTTCGAGATCGAAATCGAACGCAACATCCAGCAGGCCGTCGGCATCCGCGCCGCCATGCCCACCGCCGGCGCTGCTGAATGCTTCCAACTCCAGGATGGGCGTGATCGACAGGCCATCGTCGCTCAAAGTGTTGCGAAAACCGTCCAGGTCACCGAGGAGGCTGTCCCGCCGGAAAAGTGCGTCCGGCTCGTTGGTAAGACCCTCCGGTGTACCGGTAACGGTCTGACTGGTTTTTGAGGCCTGCGAGGTGGGAGTAAACGGCGAGGAAAACTGCAGCGGCGCAGCCATGCCATCCGCAGCAAGCATGGCGAACGCAACGAAAACTAACGCGACGCCGGTGATGCGCTGTCGGTCATAGGTTACACGTTGAACGAATTGGTAAGACATTCGATGATTATGTACAGGGTGTGTTTTTCCGCCTCCTCCGACTTGCGCCCAAACTGCTCGCAATTGCCACGAATGCCACCTGTGTCCATCTACCTACGATGGATCACCAGGACGAGGCTCACTTCAAAAAAGCGGCCCTGTAAATCCACGACGATCCCTTACCGTATCTCCGTCTCTGCTCGCGCAACGAAGAACCGCTGGTTATTCAGGCAGCGACCGGTTCCGGGTGGCGCGCTTCCATGGCGGCGACGGCGCGGCGTGAGCCGAGCTTTACCCACAGCCACGCACCGCCCACATAGACGAGTGCAAGCATCGGAATCAGGATTCCCTCCCAGGAGGGATAAAGTCCGAGCCACGTCCCCGCCCATGTCGGCACCGTCAGCCCCCGGATGGAGTGGATGGGAAGCCATCCTACCGTCTGGAAAAGCCGGGCAGTCGAGCCGAAGAAAGTCACCATGATCGACACCACCAGCACTCCCGTCAGCACCAACAACTTACGGTAAGGAAGTTTCGCGCCGAAGACAAAGATGCCGACACCGATTGCCGCGATAAAAGCCGTTCCCAACAACACGCCGATCACCACTGGCCAGACCGTGCCTTCCAAGAGAAGCGACTGCATGAACAGAGTGGTCTCGAACCCCTCGCGGTACACGGTCAGGAAACCGACGCCGACCAGAGCCAGCCATTCCCAGCGATCCGTCGCTGTTTTCTGGGAAGCCTTCGAGAGCGAGCGCAGCTTCGCGTTCCATCCCACCCAGTAGAACTTGTGGAAAACCCAGTTCGTGACCATCAACAAGATGATCACCGCCAGGATGGAAATCACCGCCTCCAACTTCTCGCCGTAGCGGGCGAGCGACTGGATCAACGTTTTTGAAAGCCAGAAGGTCAAGCCGCTAGCCGCGATGGCTAGCCAGGCCCCGGTGCTTACCCATCGCCGGGTCCCCTGTTGTTCCACGCCACGCATGCCGGCGAGCAGCGCGGCGAGGATTACAATCGCCTCCATGCCCTCACGCGCGATGATGGTAAAGGCCGTGAAACTGACCGTTGCCGGGGAGACGGCTACTTTGAGGATGGAGACGCAGGCGTCCATGTTCTTCAGGGCGCGGTCGTATCCGGCGGTCAATTCGGCGATCGGCGCGGCGCGGTCGAGCAGGGCCTTGATCCCTGGGCTACCGTCGGTGCCGTCGATGAAGCTGCGTTCGGTCGTGTTAGCCAGGGTTGGGTTGCGTGGCAGCACGCGCACTTCGATCTCGGAATCAAAAGAGGTATAGGCATCCAGCCGCAACGATTCGGCTTCCTGCCAGTGGCCCGACTGGGCGGCGGCGAGCGAGTTGCCGAGCGCCTCGCGCACATCGAGCGCTGTCTCCTCGACGATCTGCCCCTTGTCACCCGAGCGGCGGGCGCTCAGGCCGAAATCACCCTCCAGAATCTTGACGATCTCCTTGGACGAAGATTCCACCGTGGAGACCTCCGCCATCTGGTCGATCTGTTTGGCCAGGACAGCCAGCTTGCCGACCAACTCCGCGTGATGCTCCTTGTACGGCACCGCGAGATCGCGCCGCCAAGTCGGGGCCAGTTCGTTGACCAGCCCCTGCGCCTGCTGGATGAACTGGACCGCTTCCTGGTATTCGAGCGGGATCGTCACCTGGCCGTTGTCCACGCCGTTGTGGTACTCCTTCGGCACCACGCTGACGAAGCGCACCAGCAGGCGTTCCAGCCGGGTGATATCCGCCGGCTTGAGGAGGTTCGGCAAAGCCTCTTCGAGGTTCTCCCGCCATGCCGCCAGTTTGGCCATCTCACCCTCGGAAGTATACGGTGACACCAGCACCGGCAGAGGGAGGTTGGCAACCCCGGCTTGCTTGACACCAGCCGCTTCCAAGATTGTCGCGGGAAACTGGCTCAATGCCTGCACCTCGGAGAGACTGGCCTGGAGAAAAGCCTCGTCCACGCTGTCGCTGGCAATGGCGTGCTGCAAGCCGTCGAGCAACTGCCGGACCCGGGTAACCTGCCAGGCAACGTACTCCTTGGCCAAGGCTTCCGTCACGCCCGGCTGGCTCGCTTCCGTGGGCGGTTGCTGCAAGAGCAATCCGCCGTCGTCCGCGTTGGCAAACTGCGGCAAGGTGATCATCACCCGCCACGCTTCCGCCTGGGCGGAACGGCCCGCCCGCTGGTTGTCGAGCACCTCCAACGCCGCCGCTTGCTGGAGCGTGCCGCGCGTGGCGCCCAGGAGCGCGGCCAGGTGTTCTTTGGAATCCGCGTGGAAGTCCGTGGGGAGCAAGGCACGCGCGCCAGGAGCATTCAGGTCGGCACGGAGCGCGTCGGCTGCCTGTTGCAGTTCGGGCAGCGTTTGGGCCGGCACCTCGCCTCCGTAAACATCCAGCAACGCCGTGTCGATCCGGTCTCGCAGACCGTGAAAATCATCGACTTGATCAGCCATCACGTTCGTCCGAACGCCGCACGTAGCGAGCGTCAGAACGAAGAGCAGGAATTTTTTCATCTGGTGAAATAAGACTTTGAATGGAGCGATTTGCAAAAAAGTCGAGGGCCGAAGCACCCGGATGGTGTCACGACAACCTTTCAAGAGGGTGCCGATTGCCCCCCGAATGATCCGGCCCCCTTAACCACCGGCTCCATCCGGTGTGTGCAGTTGAACCGCGCGAGGAGATTAAAGGTACGGCTTGCGCGGCACCTGCACCCCGATTTCCGCCGCCGCCAGTTTGATCTGCGGGGCCAGTTGATCGCTCATGCCCTTGGCGTGCTGGGCCATCTCTTCCAACTCGACGCGGCTGAGCTTGCGGTGCGCCTCGCGCGCCTGCCGATCACGGGCGTCGGCTTGGTCGATGTAAGCGATGATGTTGTCGTACTCGGTTTTCAACTGGCGGGCCAGCGCCGGGTCCTTTTGCTCCAACCCGGGATCAATCGTGTTGTACGTCAGGCGCAGGCTGCTCATGATCCCGCGCATGTCCTTGACGCGGCTCTCGGAAATATAAGCGGTCGGATTCGCGCTGTAGAGGGAGTCACGCAGATCGTTGAAATAAGTGTTGAAGGTCGGCGTCATCCACACCAGCGCGCCGATGCATTCGTCCAGCCGCGGTTGCCAAGCGTTGCAGGATGCCACGAACAAGTCCCCTTCCCGCACGGCGTCCTTCGCGGCGGCGAGCGTGACGTTCGCGCGCGGCAGGTACTTGATGCCGAGCGCCTGCGCGGCGGCGGGATCGAGTTTCTCCACGAACGTCGCTTTCGCTCCGTACAAACAAGGCTCGATGACGTAATGAAACAGGTTGCCGTCGCGGTCCACGATGGTTTTGCCGTTGGCGTCCCGGACGATGACCGGGGCCACGGGGCTGTCCGTCGAGCCTTGGCTCTTCGGGACGCCGGAATCGAAATAAATGTCGTAAGCAACCAGTTCCCGCACGCCAGCGGCAATGCCTTCGATGGTTTCGTAACCATTCATGTGCAGGTTCAGATAATCCCCCTGCATCTTTTTGACCAAGGTGAGAATCTCCGGACCGTTCGCCGTGGCCGCCTTGTTGTAGTCACCGCTGTTCGCGTCGAGAATCTTCTGGTAGGCCTCGGCATTTCCCTGGAAATCGTGCGCCGCAGCATCCAATTTGGCCACCTGGCTGACCAGGTAGGATTTGACGTTGCCGAGCTGCGTTCCCGCCTGTGCGTGGGCGGATGTGGAAAACGCCGCGCCGCTCAAGCAAGCGAAAACCGCCACCCCGGCGTTTTTGAGCCAGCGGGTGCCGCCGTCAAGGCAGCAAGGCGAGGAAAGAGGGCGGAGCGGTCGAAGGGCGGGTGTGGTCATGAGAAGGGGAAGATGGCGCGACGGGACGTTTCGCGCTTCCTCTGGGTTGTGGTAGATGTGCTCGGAAATGCTCATGATGATGGCCAGACCTTAGCAGAGGATGGAACGGGCGACCCGCCCGGAATTGCTCTGGGCTAGCGGTGCGTTGCGCCCGGCGTTGCTTCCGGTTGCGCGGAGTGACGAGGCCGTGTTGATCTGGGGTGGCGCGTCTTGAACCAACCGCTGACACCCATCACCAAAGACCATCCCCACTCCGAGAAAGCAGCCTGGACCCCCATCGAAGGGACTTGGCGACGACTCCATGGCAGCTTCTCCGAGCAGGGCCTGAGCATTGAGTGGCACGACTTCCGCCTCGCGCGAGACCTGGATTGGGGACGGTCTTTCCATCCTGGCAGCCTGGAAATCTGCCTGAATTTCTCTGGCTCGGGCCTCCTGCAAGACGGCGACGCCGAACGCGCTATCGGTCCCGGGCAAGTCGCGGTCTATACCTTGCAGGACAAACGCCTGCGGGCGGTGCGTCGGGCGGACAGCTTGCACCGCTTTCTGACGCTGGAGTTGACTCCCGGTTTTCTGCGGACTCACTTCGCGGCGGCGGAACTCACCAAGCTCAAGCCGGAGATCGCCCGTTTTATCGAGAGCGGCTCCGGCGCCGTTCCCTACTTGGAAGTCCGGGCATTGCCAGCCTCCCTGCTGGCCGCGCGCGTGCAATTCGTCGCCCCACCGGTCCCCGGTTCGGCGCGTCATACCTGGTATCTGGGACGCGTGTTGGAGATCCTCGCACAGACCATTTATCCCGACGAAAACCCGGCGGAACTTTTCTGCCAACGCCACCAGCGCAGCAACCGGGAGCGCGTCGAACGCGTACGCTTCCTCATCGAACGCGACTTGGAAAACCCGCCCTCGCTCGACATGCTCGCGCAGGAGGTCGGGTGCAGTTCGTTCTACCTGTCGCGGGTGTTCGCCCAGGAGACGGGAGCGAGCATTCCGAAATTTCTGCGTTTGAAACGCATGGAAAAGGCCGCCGAACTGCTGCGTCACGGTCAGGCAAACGTCACCGAGGCGGCGGTTGCGGTCGGCTACGCCAGCCTGAGCGCGTTCAACAAGGCCTTCGTCGAACTCTTCGGTTGCTGTCCGGGGTTATACCCTCACGGGAGAATTCCGGGGCGAGTGACCGGAAAGATGACTCAAAAGTGACGCGGCAGGCCCCGCCGTGTCGGGCGAACCGCGCCGGTAACGACCCCCCGTGACGGGGTGCCACGTAAACAAAAGGGCAGAAAGGTTTACCGGCCACCATCTCCTTCAAAACAGCGCCGCCTGCTCGTCGCCCCAGTCGTCGAAATCCAGGGTCGGCGACGGCTCGACCGCCCGACGCAACAGGTCGTGCGGCTCCTGCACGCACACGTCGAACGGCGCGACCCCCAGCGGCGTGCGAAACACGTTGGCCGTGTGCGCGTCGGACACCAGCAGATTCTTCTCCGGCTGGTAGAACGTCTTGGCGTTGATTTGCCGGTAGCCCGCCGTGACGAAATGCCGCGCGATGTCTTCCGGCGTGGCCGGTTCGCCGTCGATGTCGCGCTGCGAGACCACCATGCGCGGCCCCGCCGGATGCGCGATGACCCCGTGCAGCCAGAAGTCGTCGCCCAGCTTCCCGTTCGCCAGCCGCAACCGCCGCAGGTACGCCGAGGGCAGCGCATCTTCGGTCAGCAGCACCGGGCGCACCCCGAGACTTTCCTCGCGGGCGTGGAGTTCCTTGCCCGCCTTGCCGGGCATCGTCAGCTTGAGCCAGCGGCCCGTGGTGTCGTCCAGGAAAACCTCGTGCTCCACGCCGCCCAGACTCACGAGCCGTTCCTCCAGCCTCCGGTCGATCAGCCGTCCGTGCCTTTGCGCCCAATGGAGGATTTGCCGCCCCTGCCGGGCGAACTCGGCGGCGGCGGCGGCTTTGGCGTCGGCAGCGTCATTTCTTCCTGTTGCGCGTTGGCCGCGATGGCCCGGTGCGCCCGCGCGTGCGCCTTTTCGGAGGAGACCTTCGGCTGCGCGGAGCGGATTCGCCGCTGGTTCTTCGCGTAATCGTCGTCGGGCGCGCGGCTCATCCCCGCCGATTTGCCACGGAATGATTGAATCTTCAAGCCGCGCGATGGCCGCCGAGTCGTCCAGGGGCGGCGCGGCGAGCGGTGCAGCAGGCGGTTCACTGGGCAGCAGCCGGCTCATCGTTGCTGTCTTCGACGGGATCGGTCGGCGGGGCAGGCGGGTCTTGGAGCGGGTGTGCCGACGGGTGGAATTCCGGCGTCCGTCCCGGAAAAAGCGGCGCGAAAAGCGACGCGCGGAAATACAGCGTCAGCGCTTCCTGGGCCGGGCGCAGGTGGACGACCTCCTTGAAATATTCCGCGTCGAGCCGCTTTTCGGTGTCGGCGACCCGGGGGGCGACGACCAGCAGGAAATCCGCGTGGTAATCGGCGGGCGAGTTGTTGTCCGCGTAATAGCCGATCTTTTGAAAATCTCCCAACTGCCAGGGCAGCGGGTACGTGCTGCCGCACAGGATGATGCCGCGCAAGGTGGTGTATTGCCCGGGGTCGCGCGCCGCAAGCGCCAGCATGGGATCGACGATCTTGTGGTCGTCGGGAAAGGTCTGCACGTAGACGTAAGTGAGTTCGTCGTTCGTGGGCGCGATGTAGTTCAGCCGCACCGCCAGCGCGAAGGACCACACCGCCAGCGCGCCGCCGACAGCCAACGCCGCCAGCCGGGCGGTTGGCAGCGGTAACTTGGGCCAGGACCACGCCGCCGTTTCGGCCAGCAGCGCGCCGCCCACGCAGAAGAACGGCCACGCGAACGAGATCGCGCACCACGGCGTCGTGTAATGAATGATACTGTAGGCGAGCAGCGTGCCCGGCGCGTACACCGCCAGCAGCCGCACCCGCCAATCCGCCGGGGCCGGGAACGCCAGACACGCCACGCCCGCCGCCAGACCCAGGGCCGTCACGATCCCTACGCCCCACTCGAACGCCGTCGCGTGGACGTTGCTATCCTCCCAATGGTCCACCGCCGCCCGCGCGTCGTGGAACCACCCGGTCGGCGACAACCAGAATACCGCCACCCCCAGGCACAGGGCAATCAGCGCCACGCCGACCCAGCGGTGCGGCTTTGGCAACGGCGGCACCACGTACCGCAGGCACGCCAGCAACCCGAATACCGCCCACGGTTCGCTACGTATCAAAAGCTCGCACCAGTAAATGAACGGCTTGCTGTGCCCCTCGCCGATATCCCCTTTGTGCTGCCACGCCGCCAAAGCCTGGCCCAGCGCGCCCAGCCCAGCGAAGTTGAACCCGAAACCCGAGTAAAACAGCGTGATCAACAAGAAGCTCACCCCCAGCGCGGCGATCACGTCCCAGTCGCGGTAACGCTGCGGCGCGATGGCGGCAGCAAAGCGTGGGAACAACGGCGGGGGCGGCAGCGGGTCGGCCCAGAGCAATTTGGCCTCGTCCTCGGCGGACCGTTGCGGCGGAGGCGGCGGCTCGACCAGGAGCGAACGCCGGGAGGGCAAAAATTCTTCGAGCAAAAACAGCACCGGCACCGCGCACAGAAAACAGCCGAAATGGATGATGTACGTTTCCTTGGTCAGGATCATGCCGGTGACGCCCATCGCCACCGCCCACAGGTAGCGTTTCGCGCCGTCCTGCCACAGGCCGAACACCCCCCAGAATGCCACCACCAGAAACCCCACCTGCCACGCTTCGTGGATGGCGTCGCGCTGGTAGTAGATCAGCCCCGGCGAAACGGCCATCGCCAGGGCCGCCCACGCGCTGGCCTTGCGCCCGATGAAACGGTCGAACCGGAACAACCAATCGACGGTTGCAATGCCCACCAGCACCACCGGCAAGCGCAACGCCCAGACGTGCCGTCCGAAGAGGCACTTGAACAGAAACAACACGTAGAAGTGCAGCGGCCCGTGGTAGTTGGTCGGGTCGTAGGCGTAAAAGCCGTTTTTCTGCATCTGGTCGGTGAACCAGCCGTTGACGCCCTCGTCGAAGTGCGGCGGCCGCCCCTCCAGATCGTAGAAACGCAGAACCGCCGCGAACAGGACGATGCCCACCCGGACGAGCGTGGCCATCGAAGGACGCCGCCAGCGCGTGTCGGCGGGCGCAGGCACCGCATCGGAAACAGGGAGGGACGGCGCGGAGGTCATGGCAAGCCGGTAGTAAAAAGCAAAAACGCCCCGGTGAAAAGGCTGGATCGACAGATCGTGTCTGCCAAGGAACTTCTCCCCCGTTCCCGAGTTCCTGCGTGGGAGCAGGAGGGCGGCGCGTAAAAAATGCTGGCCATCCCGGTTGTCCGCTGGACAGTTGCGGGACAGCCAAGCACTATCGCGTTCGCTTTTTCCCGGATGTACCCTCCCCAGCCACCCGAATTATCCGTCGTCATCCCGGCCTTTCGGGAGGTTCGCCGCCTGCCGCCCAACCTGTCGCGCGTGGCGGAGTATTGCGACGCGCTCCACCTGGCCGACGGGTACGAAGTGCTCGTCGTCATCGAACGCGGCGACGACGGCACGCTCGACGCCGCCCGCGAGGCTGCCGCCCCGTTCCCGCATCTCCAGATCATCGACAACGGTCCGCAGCGCGGCAAGGGCTACGCCGTGCGCTCCGGGATGCAACGGGCCAGGGGCCAGATCGTGGTCTTCATGGACGCCGACCTGAGCACGCCGCTGCCCGAGGTGGCCCGGTTTCTCGCGTACTTCGCCGCGCACCCGGAGGCGGACGTGCTCATCGGCAACCGCCGCCACGAGGGCAGCAAAATTGGCCGCGCGCAGGGGCCGATCCGCCGGAATCTGGGCGCGGTGTTCAGCAAGCTCGTCCGGGGCCGCGTGCTGCCCGGCGCGTGGACGGACACGCAATGCGGCTTCAAAGCGTTCCGGGCCGGGGCGGCACGGGAGATTTTTGCCCGGCAAACGCTCGACGGATTTTCCTTCGACGTGGAGGTGCTCGCGCTGGCGGTGGGTCTGGGGCTGCGCGTGGCGGACCTGCCGGTCGAATGGCACGACGCCGATGCCACCCGCGTGCGGCTCTGGCGCGACGGCTGGAAGATGCTGCGCGACCTGTACCAGGTGCGCACACTGGTGGCCCGCAGCCTGAAGGAGAACCCGCCGTCCAGACCGTAGGGAGACCGCTTCACCCTCCAGATTTTTCCCTCGCGTTGAATCTGATTCCAGACTCGACACGAAGAACATTGCGGCATTTAATTCACAATCTCCGCCGGTCAGCCTCTTCAAGTCTCGCATTTCCCGCTTTTTGGATTCCTGGCACACAACCTGCACGGGCGCACACCTGAGCCTTCCAGTTCTCCAGTTCATGGATCAACCCGCGCCCCCTTCCCAACGCCAGCCGGCGACGCCTGCCGCCGACGGCGCGGCGCGCCCGTGCGTGGAGGAAAAACCGGCGCATGGGAATGGCTCCGTTCCCCTGGACGGGCACGACACGCCGCCGCCTTTCATGCCTGTGCCCACCCATGCCAACGGGAACGGACACGGCAGCAAACGCGGCGTCACGGCGGCGGAAGCCCTGGCCGCCGAGTTACACCGCGAGATCGCCCGCCGCGAAGACCTCGAACGCCGCTTGTCCGAAACAGAAGAGAGACTGGCCGCCGCCCTGGCTGCGCCGTCCGTGCCGGTCCCGCCCGCGCCGCCGGTCGAAGCGGTGGCCCATCCCGCCCCGCCGTCCCCGGAACTGCTCGCCCGGCTGGCCGCCGCCGAGTCGCAGCTCGCCGTGAGCGAAGAACGTTTGTCGTACCTGCTCAACACCTCTCGCCTGGGTTTCTTCGACGACAATTTGCAGACCGGCAGCACTTACTATTCGCCCGGCTTCCGCGAGATGCTCGGCTACCAGCCCGCCGCGCTGCCCGACTCCCGCCAGACGTTTCTCGACTTGCTCCACCCCGACGACCACCACAACGAGTGGTTGTCCGAGCGGCAGCCCGTCGGCGAGGGTGTGACCCGGTTCACCCGCCATTTCCGTCTGCGGCACCAGAACGGCACCTATTGTTGGATCGAGAGCACGGGGGTCGAGTTTTGCGACGCCCAGGGCCACCGGGTCCGCGCGTTCGGATTTCACCGCGACATCACCGAGCGCAAGCAGCTCGAAGAACGCCTGCACCAGAGCGAGGAACGCTTCAACCTGCTCGTGACCAGTTCGCCGCTCGGGTTCTTCGACACCGATCTGACCACGGGCCGCACGTACTATTCGCCGCTCTGGAAAGAAATGCTCGGCTACCGGCCCGAGGAACTGGCCGACACGCACCAGACCTGGCTCGACCTGCTGCACCCGGATGACCGTCCGGGCATCGTCGCCATTTCCACCCAGCGCGTCTTCGGCGAAAGCTTCCGCTCGTTCAGCCACACGTCCCGCCTGCGCCAGAAGAACGGCGATTACCGCTGGGTGCAGGCCAGCGGCATCAATTTCTACGCCCCGGACGGACGGCTGCTGCGCGCGCTGGGTTTCCACGCCGACATCCACGCCCTCAAGATGGCCGAGGAGGCTCTCGAACACGAAAAGGAGTTTCTGGGCGTCACGCTGGATTCCATTTCCGACGGCGTCATCACGACCGACGCCGAGGGACACGTCACATACCTCAACGCCGCCGCCGAAACGCTCTGCGGTCTGCCGCTCGACGACGCCGCCGGGCTGCCCATTGAAGAGTTTTATCGCCGCGCCGGGGCGCAGTCTCGCCGACAGGCGGACAACCCCGTGCGCGCCGTCCTGGCTAGCGGGATGCGCGCCGCTCCGCACGATCCGGCCCACCTGGTCCCGAGCGACCGGCCCCCGCGCGTTATCTCCGACAATGCCGCGCCCATCGTCGATCCCGCCGGGCACATGGGCGGCGCAGTGCTCGTTTTCCACGACATCACCGACCGCCACCGCGCTGCCGAAGAATTGCAAAAGGCCGGGCGCATCGAAAGCCTCGGGGTCCTGGCAGGCGGCATCGCGCACGATTTCAACAACCTGCTCACCGCCATCCTGGGCAACCTGTCGGTCGCCCGCACGGACAACGCCCTGCCCGCCCGCACCGCCGAAGCCCTGGGCCGCGCGGAGAAATCCTGCTGGCGCGCGCGGGACCTCACCGGCCAACTGCTCACCTTCGCGCAGGGCGGCGACCCCGTGCGCAAGACCCTCGGGCTGGCTCCGATCATCGAACGGGCTGCGCGCGGGGCGACCGCCAACACGTCCACGCAGCTTTCCTTCCATTTCGAGGACGACCTGCCCACCGTCGAGGCCGACGAAAACCAAATCGTGCAGGTGCTCCACAACATGTCGCTCAACGCCGTGCAGGCGATGCCCGGCGGCGGGTCATTGCAGATCAGCGTCGGGTTGGTCGTCTCGCCGGAAGGTCTGGCGGCGGTGGAAGACGCGTCCACGCCCGCCGGGGCCTACATCGAGGTCATCCTGCGCGACAACGGCACGGGCATCGCGCCGGAACATTTGCCGAAGATTTTCGACCCGTTCTTCTCGACGCGTTCCAACGGCACGGGTCTGGGGCTGGCCATCGCGTATTCCGTGGTCCGCAAGCACGACGGCGTCATCCGGGTGGAATCGCACGTTGGCGCGGGCACGACGTTCACCATTTACCTGCCCGTTTCGCCGCAGGCCGCGCTGCCGCCGTCCAGGCCCGCTGAGCCGCCCGCGCAGAGCGGTGAGCGCGTGTTGTTCATGGACGATGACCCGGATATCCGCGACCTGGCCGGAGCGATTCTCAAGCTGATGGGCTACGAGCCGACACTCACGGTGGAAGGCGGCGAAACGCTGGCCGCGTACCAGAGCGCACGCGCGTCGGGCCAGCCGTATGCGGCGGTGATCCTGGATTTGACGATCCCCGGCGGCATGGGCGGGCGGGAAACGATCCGGCGGCTGCGGGAGATTGACCCGGACGTGCGGGCCATCGTATCGAGCGGCTACAGCAACGACGCGGTGATCGCGGATTTCCGCGCGCACGGTTTCGTGGCGATGGTGGCCAAGCCCTACCGGATGGAAGACCTCGCCAAGGCACTCAACGAGGCGATTCTGGGCGCACCCGTTGGCGGCTGAGGATAACGAGCTAAAGAGGACGAACTCACGCCGCAAGGACTGTCTGTGCTATACGAACCACCATCGCCTTTTCTTACGATGTTCGTTCGCCTACTTCACGTTAGGCGGCACTACGCGCATGGACCAAGACACGATTGAGGTTCCCGAGCTTCAGCTTCGCGGTAGCTTCACCTGCGACGCCGCTCCCGTGCAGGTCGAAGGCACCGTGGCCCAACACGCGTTTTATTTCCGCGCCCGCCATGAAAAGTGGTCCTTTTCCGTGTCGCTCTCCCCGGAAGTCGATCCAGCGGACATCTGCTTTCCCAGCCAGGGCTTTTTCCGAGAGGGGCCGTATGGTTCCGGCCGTTTCGCCGCGAGCTACATGCCGCTAGACGAGGCGCGTCGGATTGTCACCGAGTGCGTCAAAGACTTCCTCCACAGCCGTACCGCCTAACACAGCGCTGCAGGTGACGGCCAGGGACGGGGGGGCTTTCTCTGAACTCAACGCTTGACTTCGCCCCTGTCCGCACCTGAGCTTGGATTCGTTAGGCTTAAATCGTGTCTCGCCGTCGCCCGTGATTGGTGCGATAGCATTCCAATGACCACGAGGATCACCTTTTGGAAAGAAGCGGATGGACGTTACCTCGGCTATCTGAACGATTATCCCGACCATTGGACCCAAGGCGATGACCTTGCCGACCTCAAGGAACAGTTGCGTGACCTTTTCCAGACATTCAGCACCGAAGAGATTCCGGGTATCCGCAAAGAGGAAGAACTTGAGATCGCGTGAAGCGTAGAGACCTCATCTCGACGCTTGAGGAAGCAGGATGTACGCTTCTGCACCACGGTGGACGGCACGACATCTACCACAATCCACGCACCGGAAAATCTCAGCCCGTTCCGAGGCACCGTGAAGTCAACGAGATTTTAGCTCGTAAGATCATCAAAGACCTAGCCAGGAACAACGAACCGGCCTGACGAAATCTCCGGGTTTTCACGGTTTGCAGACCTCGCTGGAACGCATCGTGCATCCGTCTCGTCTCTGTGGCCGCGACCCATCCTCTCCGTTACCGACCTGATATCGACGGCCTGCGCGCGGTCGCTGTCCTGGCGGTGGTCTTCTTCCACGCCGGGTTCGGCTGTCCGGGCGGCTACGTCGGGGTGGACGTTTTCTTCGTGATTTCGGGTTTTCTGATCACCTCGCTCATCTGGAAAGACCTCGAAAGCGGACGCTTCACCTTCGTCAACTTCTGGGAACGGCGGGCGCGCCGGATCGTGCCCGCGCTGGTGGTGGTGACGCTGGCAACACTGCTGGCCGGGTGGTTCGTGCTGCTGCCGTTGGACTTCAAGGATCTGGGACGGGCTTCCGCCGCGCAGGCCGTGTTCGCCGCGAACATCCACTACTGGCTGGACTCCGGTTACTTCGCGGGGTCCGCCGACGAGAAACCCCTGTTGCACACCTGGTCGCTGGCGGTGGAGGAACAGTTCTATCTCGTCGTGCCCTTCCTGCTGTGGGGTATGCATCGCTCCGGGGCGTTGCGGAGCCGCCGTTCCGTCGGGTTGCTCCTCGCCGTCGGGTTTGCGGCGAGCTTTGCGTTGAGCGTGTACGGGGTGGCGCGTCACCGGGAAGCGACGTTCTATTTTTTGCCGACCCGCGCTTGGGAACTGCTCATCGGTGCGATGATCGCCTTCCTGCCGACCGCGCCGCCGTCCCTGGACCGCCGCCCCGTGCGCGAGGTTTTCGCGTGGATGGGGCTAACACTCGCGCTCGCGCCCGTCTTCGCTTACACGCCGCAAACGCCGTTCCCGGGACTCGCCGCGCTGCCGCCGTGTCTCGGCGCGGCGTTGCTGATCTGGGCCAACCGCCGCACGGAGCAAGGTGCGCCGACCGCCATCGGCGCGCTGTTATCCGTCCGGCCCATGGTCGCCGTCGGGTTGATCTCGTATTCTCTCTACCTCTGGCATTGGCCGTTGATCGCCTATGGCCACTACCTCGCGCTGACACCCCTTCCCCCCGGGGTCCGCGTCCTGATTCTCGGCGGTGGGTTTCTGCTGGGGGTGCTCTCTTGGCGGTACGTGGAAACTCCCTTCCGCGAACGGACGTTGGGAGCCACCCGGTCATCCATGTTTACTTCTGCCGGAGTGGGACTGGCGGCGGTGCTGGGCGCGGGCTTACTCTGCGTTTTCGCGCAAGGATTTCCGCATCGGCTTTCCGCACAAGCACTCGCCTTCGCCAACGCGAAAACCGGCCAGGATTTCACTAATCTCACGACCGCCGATATTCGCGCTGACCGGCTCGTTCGCCTGGGTGCCACCGACCCCGCTTTGCGGCCCAGCGTGCTGGTCTGGGGCGACAGCCACGCCTGGGCGGCCCTCCCGGCGGTCGATGCGTTTCTCAAGGAGCGCGGTCTGAGCGGACGCGCCGCCCTGCATTCGGTCACAGCCCCGGTGCTCGGGTGGTACCGGGTCCGGGAATTCGGCTTGAGCAAGGACGCGATCCCCTACAACGACGCCGTGTTCGCCTACGTCCAGAGCCAGCGGATTCCCGCGGTGCTGCTCATCGCCTCATGGACGGGTTATCTCGACGAGAACGGCGGCGACACCGGCAACGCGATGCCCCTCGACACCGCCTTGTTGGCGACGGTGCGCCGACTCGCTGCCGCTGGCATCCATCCTTGGGTCATGCTGGATGTGCCCGGTCATTCTTTCGACGTTCCGAAGGCTCTGGCCTGCCCGGCGTATTCCCGCGCTTACGTGGAGTCGTTGTGCGCCCGGCCCGCGCCACACAATGAACTTGACCGGAACGATCCGCAGATCACTCACGAGCTGGAGGCCGCCGGGGCACACGTCCTTGATCCCAAGCCTCGATTTCTCGATCCGACAGGCCAGCGTTACGTTATCCAAGCAAACGGAATTGCCCTTTACAGCGACGCGCATCACCTCACCAGCGAGGGAGCCAAGTTGGGGCTGCTGCCGCTTTTCCGTGATTCGCTGACAATCGAAAAATAAGGGTGTATGCGTAGAAGAATTCGTGGTCTCACGCCACGAAACCCACCCTATGTCCACCGCCGAAACCTCCTCATTTCCCCGCAGCGCGTTCGACCGCACCGGCGGCATCGTGTATTTCGCCCGGATGTTGGATAAAATTCGTCTCCACGCCGCTGGCAAGTTACTCCCAGGGTACGAGGAAAATCTCGGCGGCGGCTTCGATGGCCGTTGCTGCCGTTTCCTGGGTGTCACCTATCCTGCGCTACGCGACCGTACCCTGGTCGGGGGCAGCGACGACCAAATCCTCGCGTGGTGCGGCGAACACGGCGCGCACCCGAACGACGAGCAAATCCTCATCTGGAACAAATTCATGCTCAAACGCGGCTGGCGCGATGAGGACGACGGCTCTACCCAGGAACTCGAACAATACAAAGCTGGCAGTGACCTCGCTCACCGCACCGATCTGGTCACCTTTTTCGATTACTACGAGGTGGACGAGGGCCGCCGCCTCTGAAGCCGTGTGGCTGCCCGTGCGCTTGCGTTGACCAATGGTTCCATGCACAGTCGGCGTTCCGCCTCACGCCGTCCGCTGCCGAACCCCACCCATGCCGCTCGCCATCGAAGTCGTCGATCTCGTCAAAACCTACGGACCGTTGCGTGCCGTGGACGGCGTGTCCTTCCAGGTCGAGCCGGGCAAGATTTTCGGGATGCTCGGCCCCAACGGCGCGGGCAAAAGCACCACCGTCGAGATGATCGAGGGCCTGCGCCCCGCCGACAGTGGTAAAATCGAGGTCCTGGGCATCGACGTGCGCCGGAATCCCCGGCAGGTCAAAGAGCGCATCGGTGTGCAGCTCCAGACCCCGGCGTTTTTCAAACAACTGACGATCCGGCAACTCCTCAAGCTCTTCGGCAGCTTTTTCCCGACGGCGCTGCCGGTCGATCAGCTCATCGCCTCGGTCAACCTGGAGGAAAAAGCCGACACCCACAGCGGCAACCTTTCCGGTGGTCAGCGGCAGCGTCTGGCCATTGCCGTTGCGCTAGTCAATGATCCCGCCGTCATCTTTCTCGACGAGCCGACCACCGGCCTGGACCCGCAGGCGCGCCGGTCGTTGTGGGATGTCATCCGGCAACTCCGGGCGCAGGGCAAGACCGTCCTGCTGACCACGCACTACCTCGAAGAAGCCGAGCAGCTTTGCGATGATCTGATCATCATCGACCACGGCAAGGTGATCGCCGAGGGCACCCCGGCGGGCCTCATCGCCGAGCATTTCGAGCGCACAACGCTGGAATTTCTCAGCGACGCCCAGCTCCCGCGCGAAACCTTGGAAACGCTCCCCGCCGTGGACCGTTTCGAGGAGGCCAACGGCCAGACCCAACTCCGCTCCGCCCACGTCACGCAGACTACCGGCGCGCTGATGGAACTCTGCGCGCGCCTCGGCGTCGAACTGCGCGGATTGTCGATCCACACCGCCACGCTGGAAGACGTTTTCCTCAAGCTCACGGGCCGGAGCATCCGGGAATAAACACTCCTTCCCCGCCGACATGAAAGCTTTCCGCACCCTCTACCGCGCCAACCTGACGGAGTTTCTCTCCAACCGGCGCGCGCTGTTCCTGACCATCGCGTTCCCGATCCTGTTCATCACGATTTTCGGGTTGGTGTTTACCAACCAGGACAAGGCCGACGCACGCATCGGCGTGGCCTGCGCCACCCCCGACGACGAGGTGTCCAAAGCCATCTTCAAGGCGCTCCAAGACGTCACCCACCGCGACATGAACGGCGACGGCGCCATCGACCAGAAGGACGCGGAAAAGAACCCGTTCGCCGAGCTGCAATTCGTCGCCGGTGACGAGGCCGCTATGCTGGCCGACCTGCGGCGCGGGCGCATCGACGCCGTCATCACGATCCCCGCCGACCTCGCCGACAAGGCCGCCGACGCCAAGGGCCGCGCGCTCAAAGCCGCCGCCGAGGAGCAACGCGGCATCGAAGACTTGACCGACCTGATGGATGACGACGACAAGGCCGCGCCCAAGCCGGTGCCCACTCCCGCCGCCACCCCGACCCCGGTGCCAACGCCTGCGCCGCCCCCCGCGCCCAAGCCGGAGGCCGCCGCCGCCGCGCAGTTGCTCCTCACCATCGACCCCTCCCGCCAGACCCTCATCCCCATCCTGCAAGGCATCGTCGGCCATGTGCTCGACGGCATCGACGCCAACCTCACCGGCCAGCCCCGCCTGCTCGACCTCGAAACCCAGGCTACCACAGCGCGCGAGGTCCGCACCATCGACTACCTGCTGCCCGGCATCCTGGCGATGAGCATCATGCAGCTCGGCCTGTTCGCCACGGCGCAGCCGCTCGTCGCGCTCCGGGTGCAGGGCGTGCTCAAACGCCTGAGCGCCACGCCGCTTTCCCGCACCACGCTGCTGTGCGCCTACATCGCCTTCCGGTTGACGGTCGCCCTCTTCCAGACGGGCCTGTGCGTGCTCATCGGGCGGTTCGCGTTCCAGGTGGCGGTGGTGGGAAGCTGGTGGGCGCTTTCGGGCTGGATTTTCCTCGGGACACTGGTGTTCATTTCCCTCGGATTCTTCATGGCGGCGGTGAGCAAGAACGAGGAAAGCTGCATCGCCATCGGCAACATCATCAATCTGCCGATG
>CAXSED010000018.1:0-50816 GCA_964236475.1 uncultured Chthoniobacterales bacterium | reverse complement strand
AGCAGGCCGACCGGGTCGAAATCGGGTTGGAAGTAGCCGCCGTTGGTGCCCGCGAGGCAGTGGTGCGCCGCCATGGTTTCGCCCAGGGTGCCGCGGCCCATCGTGCCCTGGTCGTAGACGACGAAGGTCTGGCGGGCGGCGTCGAAGCTGACGAAATGCAGCGTGACGGCGTCGCCGCCGCGTTCGATGGTCTGGACGTGGTGCGACAGGCCTTCGGCGGCGGGGAGGCTTTCGCTGCCGGAGAGCTTCCAGGGTTCGGCCTGCGCCCGGGGCACGGCGGCCAACCACCAGCAGGCGAGAAGAAACGGGACAAATATTTTCATCGGGCGCACGGGAAACCGTCCGCACCCTACGCGGATTTTCGCCGATTGGCAGGAGAAAATGAGTGCATGCGTCTTGGCCGGACCGTTCAGAAATCCGGCGTGGAAGGGGGCGGATTCGGTCCGAGCGCGCCGCGCCTTGCCGCGAGGTGCCGCGCGAAAACCGAGTCCGCCGACCCCAGGTATTGCCGGGCGAAATCGAAGCCGGGCCGCGCGTAGATCGTGCGTTGCAACTCCGCCAGCGAACGCACCGGCTCGCGGGTCCGGGCGTCGCGCCAACTGCCCTGGCGAACTACGCGCTCGATGTGTCGGCGGTATTCGAGGGCCGTGTTACCCGCCCCGACCACCAGCAGCGCCGCCGCCAGCCAGACCGCCGCGCGCCGCCGTCCGTCACCGGCAGACGCGAACATCCTCACGAGCAGCACCTGTAGAACGAATAACGCCGGGAGACTCCCGCGCATGACCAGATCGTTCGCGTACCCGTACCGCAGTAGCGGCAGGCCGAGCAGGATCGCCGTGGCCACCGCCCACAGGAACCGCCCCTGGCGCGAGGCGTCGTCCGTCCATCCCGCCAAAGACCACCACAACGCCGCGCTCAGGCCCGCGAACTCGACGCCCACGAACATCCCGTACAACAGGGGTTTCGGAAAATGGCTGATCTCCAGCAGCGGCATCGGTGTGAAGCCGGGCTGGACCACGTAAGCCGCCGGCAGTGGGAACGCCTGGAAATGCGCCAGCAGATACAGCGCGAACAACCCGCCCGCCAGCGCGCCCGCGCCGTTGGCCAGGGTCAACGAACGCTGCCACCAACTCCACCCTTCGCCCGTCGCGCGCCGCCAACGCCACCACAGCAACCCCAGGAGAACGGGGGCCAGTCCCACGGCGGCAAACGGTGTCCAGAACAGCGCCAGCGCACCGTAGAGCATCCACGCGCCCTCGGGGCCGCGTTCGGCGAACCAGTCGTCAAGCGCCAGCGCGAGCGGCAGCCAGCCGCCGAACGCGTGTTGCGGTGCCCAGAAAAGCGACGCGGCGTTGGACGGATACTGCGCGAACTGTGCCCACCATTCGATGTCGGACCAGTCGCCGTAACGGACCGGCAGCCCGTACCACCGGTTGACCAACGCCTTGCCGAGCACGTCCAGCCCCGAAAATCCGAAGAACACGGCCCCCGCGATCCCCGCCGCGCCGGGCCGGTACCGGCGCGGGTTTCCCAGCACGACCAGCCACCCTCCGGCCAGCACGATCCCGGCGAACATCGTCAGCGCGAGCATCTGGCTGGCGACGTTCCAACTGCCCCCGGCGAGTTTTCCCAGCAGCGCCGCCGGGAGGTAAAACGCCGTGTAATACACCAGCAGCACCGGGCCGTGGCCGGACTCGTAGGTCACGGGCCATGGGCGGGTCAGCAGGTCGCGCAGGATCGTGTCGTGCTTGAGCCAGTCGCTGTCGCCCGCGCCCCAGCCGCCCGCGCCGGAGAGGAGCGTCAAAATCGCTGCCGGGACGACGAGGG
Organism: uncultured Chthoniobacterales bacterium; assembly: GCA_964236475.1. Lineage (GTDB taxonomy): Bacteria > Verrucomicrobiota > Verrucomicrobiia > Chthoniobacterales > SZAS-18 > CAHJWO01. Next base: position 48,989 of record CAXSED010000018.1, on the reverse strand, counting down.
CCGCCAGGATGAGCCAGGGCCGGGAAACGGTCGGCGCGCCGTCCACCGGCGGAACCGCCCCCGCCATCAACCGCCACATGGCCGCGCCCAGCACCGCGCTCGTGCCGATGGCCAGCGGCAGGCGCAGGAAACCTGCGAGGAAAATCAGCAGCGGCAGCGCGAGGAAAACCAACGTGGCGCGGCGCAGCAGCCGGGACAAGGCGGGAAAGCTCATCTCGCCGCCGTCCTTTACGCGTACACCAGCAGGTCGATCTCCTCCGGCAACAGGCCGCTGACCTCGCGCACGATGTTGCCGCGCAACAGGTTGAGCACCGAATTGCGATTCGGCGCGCCCAGCAGCAGCCGCGACGCCCCGACTGTCGCCGCCACGTCCACGATGGTCCCCGCCGCCGAGTCGCTCACCGCGTAGCACGGCAGCACTGTCGCCTTGCCGTCCACCTTTTCCTTGGCATAACGGAAAATGGCGCCCGCCTCGTCGTCGCTGACCCACTTGCGCCGCCGGTCTTCCGCCGTGATCACCGACTGCTCGCGCACGAAAAGCAGGTACAACGGCCGCCGCGTGTCCTGCGCCTCCTTGAGCGCGAAATCCAGCGTGCGCCCCATGCCGCGCACAGCGCAGAGCATCGGCTCGCCGTCGGTGTCGGGCGAACTGGTGGCCAGCGAGGTGGCGGTGTTCGCGTGCGTCGTGGCCATGCCGCTGACGGTAGACGCGCCCAGCTTGGCCGCCGCCGCCTCGTCACGCAGTTTCTTGCGGGCGGCGCGCTCCTTGGCCAGTTCGCGCATGATCAGGCCCACCACCAGGATCACGGCGGCAAAGATCCGCGCGTTGGGCTTGTCGATGAACAGCGAAATCTCGATGGCCGTCATCAACAAAAACGTGAAGCCCATCATCAGGCGTTCGTTGTTCTTGAGCGGGATCGTGCGGTCGGTCGAGGTCGCGCCGAGGTTGCACGCAATCGCGCCGACCACGCCCACCGCGTACAGGTCCGCCAGCCCCGACACGTCGCTCACCAGCACCACCAGCGTCGCCGGGATCAGCGTGGCGATGATCGTGCCGATCTTCGGCACGCCGTACGAATTGAGCTTCTTGAACACCGGCGGCATCTCGCCGTCGCGCGCCATGAGGAACTGCACGGTGATCAACCCGCCGATGGCCGTGTTGACCGCCGAGAGCAGCAGCAGCCCGAACACCCCGGCCACCAGGTAGCCGAAAACCTGTCCGACGTGCGGCCCGAACACGCCGCCGACGAACTGCTGGCCCATGAATCGCAGCATGTAGTCCCGCACGCCGGGCGACCCGGGCGCGTCCACGTCCGGCCCGGAGGAGTCCCCCGGAACCGAGTGCAGCCCGCCCAGCGCGTGCATCCCCAGGCCCAGGAACGCCGTCAGAAAACAAACTTCCAGCGCGATCCACAGCAGCGCGGGCTTCGCCGTTTTCATGACGCTGGGATTCTCGGGCGAACTGCCCGGATCGAGCTTCATGACGCCCGTGGCGTTGGCAATCGCCTCCACGCCCGAGAGCGCGAGCACGATGGCGACCAGGCCGTTCCAGTTTTTGAGGAATCCACCCGTCAGGGGGTGCAGGTTGTGCACGGCCTCGTGCAGATGCGGCACGCAGAAGATGGCCAGGATGATGACGACGATGAACGTCGGCACCGACACCGCGACGGCCAGGCCGCCGGTATGCTTCGGCCCGAGCAGGTTGAGCGCGCCGATGCCGATGATCGCCAGCGCGGCGAAAAGCTCCGGGTGCGGCAGGCCAAGATAGATGAACGCCGACAGCGCGCTCAACGCGGCGGTGACGATGTAGTCGGCGATGAGTAAAAACGCGCCGACGATGGAGATGACCTCCGAGCGGTGGCGCACGCTGGCGTACACGCCGCCGCCGTTCGGGTAGTGCTTGCAGATGATGACGTAGTTGAGCGCGACCAGCCCGGTGATCAGGCACATCGCCAGGATCAGCCAAAAAGAACTGTAGCCCGCCACCGCGAAGGCCAATCCGATGACATACGCCTTGCTCGTGCCCCAATCGCCGTAGAGAATCGACGCCGCCCGCTTCGCATCCACGTCGCGCGGGCGACTGGTCTCGTTGCCCAGAATCAGTGACATACCGTTAAACCCGCGCCCGGCTTCCTGCGGGGAAACCGGACTCTCGACCGCCCTCTGTCCTCAGAGAAGCGGCACACGGTTTTGACGGCTTGTCTGGACCGGTGCCCTTGCCCTAAACTGTTCGCGCTGACGAGGTTAGCTGTCGGGCTTGAGCCAGTGAAGTGCTCTTGGCGCCGCTGCGCCTTTCGCCCCGACCCGCGGTCCGCCCTAGCGAGGATGGACAGCGGGAATGATCGGTTCCCCCGTAGGCCCGGAAGACACCGGGCCGTTTAAGCAGACAAAGAACGAACTGGAAACATCTAGCGTAAAGCCGCTTCTTCGCAAGTCCGTTCCGTCGCGTTTCGTTGGACCTGCAGGAACGCTTCCCCCGCATCCCGCCCTTGAATTCCGATCCGGCGGCTGGCTATGTTGCGCGTGATGCCGCCCACCGACGCCAACCCCTACGACGAGGTCCCCTACGTCGGCCACGCGTATAATTTCACCCATCCCGACCGCCTCTCGGTCGTCGGCGCGCTGTTCGGGATGCAGCCCGCGCCGGTCGGGGGTTGCCGCGTGCTGGAACTGGGCTGCGGCGACGGCGCCAACCTCCTGCCCATGGCCTACACCCTGCCGGAAAGCCGTTTCTTCGGCATCGACCTCGCGGCCAAGCCCGTCGCCCAAGGCAACGTCTACGCCGCCGAACTCGGCCTGTCCAACCTCCGGCTGCAAGCGATGGACATCATGGATTTCCCTGCCGACGCCGGGCAGTTCGACTACATCATCGCGCACGGCATCTACTCCTGGGTGCCCGCGTTCGTGCGCGAGAAGATGCTGGCCATCTGCCAGACGCACCTCGCTCCGCAGGGCATCGCCTACATTAGCTACAAGACCTATCCCGGCAGCACGATCAGCGGGACCATCCACGAGATGATGCGTTACCAGGCGCACCGGCGGCCCGGCCTGTCGGAGGAGCAGGTCGTCCGCGCCGGGCTGGACATGGTCCGCACCGTCGTCGGTGCCCGCAAGGAACTCGACGCCTACCGGGGCCACCTCAAATGGCGGCTCGACGCCATCGACGACCGCATGGCAGCCTACGGCGGCTACACCTGGATTTACCACGACCTCGGGGTCGAGATCAGCGATCCTTTCTATTTCTATCAGTTCACGGAGCAGGCCGGGCGGCACGGCTTGCAATTCCTCAGCGAACCCGGCCTCGAACTGCCCAACGGCGCATACACCCCGGAAACCGTCGCCGCCCTCGACGCCCTGGGCGACGACGTGGTGGCGCGGGAGCAGTACACCGATTTTCTGGAAAATCGGGAGTTCCGCCGCTCCCTGCTTTGCCGGGCGGACGTGACCCTGGACCGCACGCTCGGCCCGCAACGCATTTACCCGCTCTACGCTTCCAGTCCGATCCAATCGCTCAAACTGCTGGGTTCCCCGGACGATCCGCTCGCCAAGGAGGAATTCGCCGCGCCGGGCCGCACGCGGGTCACGGTGGATCAACCCGTGGTGAAAGAGGCGTTCCGGCGGTTGGGGCAAATCTGGCCGGGTTCCGCTTCGTTCGACGAACTCCTGGCAGCCAGCGGCCCGGCGAAAATCGTGGGGCGGGAGGAAGACGCCGAACATCTGGCCACTTCGCTGCTCGCCATGTTCCGCCGGGACCTGATCACTTTGATGACGGACGTGCCCACCCAGGCCACGGCCGTCAGCGAACGTCCGGTGGCCAGCGCGCGGCTGCGCCAGCAGCTTGGCTACGATCGGCCCATCCTGACGAACCTGCGCCACGCCGAGATGGAGGTGCAGGACGCGGCGGTGCGCCAACTCCTCACCCTGCTCGACGGCACCCGCGACCGCGCGATGTTGCGTCAGGAACTGGGCGACTGGCTGGACAAGGTCCGCCCACAAGCGCCCACCTTGCCGACGCGCGAGTGGGTGGACGAAAACCTCGACATGGTGCTCACCGGCTTCGCGCGGCAGCATTTCCTGATTGGCTAAATCAGCAGGCGACAGGCAGGAGTTGAAAGTTCCGGGAAGAGCCTTCGGCACCGCAGATGCCGCTTGATCATCAGGCTCTTTTTTGACACGGTTTCACATCCTTTGCCTCGCCACGTCATCATTCCGTACTAGACGAAGCAACTTCTCCTTATTTTACGGCGTTAATTCGTCCATTTCGCGTTAGGTGCCTGTTCTATGCGCTATCTATCTCTGGTTTGCTTTGGCTTCATGCTTTTGAGTTCATCGGTCATCCATGCCCGCGAACTCTTTGACTCGCCCTCCCCAGACGATCAGTTCGCGCTACGCCAACAATTTGACGACGATGCGGACCGCTTGCAGCAAGCAGATTTGGTTCGCTTGCCTTCACACGAAGTTGTACTATCCCTCAGCGACGACGTGACCTACTCTGTTGTCCTTGTTTGGTCAGCTGATGGGCGACACTTGGCCGCGCAAATCGGCGAAAAGCGCGGCAGCACCGTGCGGGTCTTCCAACGCGTCCAAGATACATTCACCGAATTGCAAGTACCCGAAGTGACACTACCTGTGGCGCGGTATCCACAAGTACGGAAAAGAAGCCGCTGGGTCTTCGATTACCTCAAGCCGTTGCGGTGGCTGCATGACGGCACGCTAGCTTTGAACGCAACCGGGAAAATCCAGCTTTACCACGCGCCGAAGCTTCCCGCTTGGTTGGTCTACGACTACGCAGTGACTTTCAAGATCGGCAAGGATGATCGGGTCCACTTGGGTTCTGTTCGCAAGCACAGCGTCACATACGACACCGACGACACCTAACCACGCGCTCCAGCGAACGGGCGTCGGCGGTCGGGTCGGCTCCGAGTTCAAGCCTTGACTTCGCCGCTGCCCGTCGCTGAGCTTGGCGGCGTTAGGCCACAAAGCACGTCCAATGAACGACCGCCTACCTTTCAAGTCACCAGCAGACCTTGATCGTTTAGGTATCATCGACTTCGCTCGCTTACACGGCTACTGGCGGTCCAAAGAGGCGGCTCTCGATCATTTCTTTTCGTTGTTCGGCAACGGAGGAGCGGAGTATGCCATCTACGAAGTGCCGGACTTCGACCAAGCGCCACCACATTTGCCTTGGCCGGGATGGACACATGCTGGCGATCATCCACGAATTGGTCGCCTCCTGTGGAACTGGTTTCACCATCATTTTCCCAAGTACGAGCTTGTTTTGTCCGACCAACCAGATTTTCAGGCACTTCGGCACGACGTAGAGCCGATCCATTTTATTTGGGGAGACATCGGTGTTGTGTCACCTCAGGCGTTTGCGTGGGCACTCCTTGGCACGCACCCAGGGGACATGTGGATTTCTATTCTGGACGGCGGGTTTAGACACGTCGTCATTACATTGCTGGATCAGTACGTATCGCAAATTCCTCGGCCACGACCGGCTTAACCACGCGCTCCAGCGGACAGAGGCTGGCGGTTGCGTCCGTCTTGCATCTCACGTCCGTTTGCGCCGGCTTCTGTCGCTGAGCTTGGCAGCGTGAGTCCGAGAAGGTTTGGCCTTCTGCCTTTTGCCTTGTTCTATCCTCCCCGCGCCCACGGGGCCGGTTCGCGCAACTGGTACAACATCTCGCCCGCCTTGCGCACGAGCAGCACGCCCTCGTCTTCCCGGTCCGCATACGCTTCCACGTCGATGCTCGCCGGGTCGCGGTAGCCCATGTTGATGCGCTCGCACGTTTCGCGCGGGATCCCCGTCGCCAGCGTCACCCGCGCGCGGCAATGTTCCACGCCGTCCTCGAACGTCCCGATGCCCCGCACGTGCGTCGAGTGCGCCAGGGTCCCCCACGGCAGGTCCTTGAAACGGTCCCACTGCTTGAGGAAATAATCCCGGCAATGGTAGCCCACCGATTCGATGAGCGCGCCGTGGACCACCGAAACCTCGTGAATGTGCGGCGCGTAAATGATCAACTCCCCGCCGTCGGCCAGCACCGGCTCCAGTTTGTACATGCACTTCCCGCCGACCCACAGTTCGTCGTACATCGGCGGCGCGCAGGACAGAATCGTCTGGAACGGCTTTTCCTTGTAAATGATGTGCCGCTGCCGTGACAACTCACTGGCCTGATCCCACGCCCCCTCCGGGCTGCCCGCGAACGCGCCCGCCAGGGTCGTCCCCTCGACCACGAGGCAGAAACACAGCTTCGGCACCGTCACCAGCGCGGCGGCGCGGTCCACGACGCGGCGCACCGGCGTCCACTTGTTGCCGATGATCATCGGGTTGGTCACGACCGCCCCGAGCCAATGGAAAAAATTCAGAATCTCCGGCCCGCTGACGCCGGGAAACAGGTACTTGTTTCCCCCCGAAAACCCGACGACCTCGTGCGGAAACACCGGCCCGACGATCACGATCTGATCGTAATCGAACAACAACTTGTTGATGCGCACCTCCACGTCCATGGCGAACAACCCGCCGGAAAGCGCGTCGATTTCTGCCGCCTGAATGGTCCCCAGCGAGGCCAGCGCATCGGGGTTCTGCCAGTCGTGGTTGAGAAACCGCACCGACCGATAAACGTCGGCCCGCTCCGCTCCGGTAATCCCGAGGCGTTCGCAGATGGCCTCGTCGCTCATGGGCGGGTGGGTGCCGAGGGCGATCATCACGTCGAACGCCGCCGCCACGCTCCCGATCTGCGCGTGCAGGGCGTGGAAAAACTGGTCCACCGGTGCGGTGCGCGTGCCGTCGGGCACGATGAGCAACACGCGCCGTCCACCGTATTCCTTGGCGGGGCAAGCCTGGGCGACGAGTTCGGCAATCTGCGCGGGCGAAACGGCTTCAACGCCCGGCGCGGGGAGAGTGGAAAGGACGGGAGGAATCATAGAAAACAGAAGGCCAAGGTTCTTCTAAATCACGGGACCATAGAAATCCATCAACGCACCGCCGAAGCCCTCGCGCTCAGGGATGAGCGGACACAGGTGAAGTGCCCGGCACAGGTGCCATAGCCTCCAGCATCCACTCGCACCCGTCACGCAGTTCCCTGCCGTTCGCCCGGGCGACGACTTCCACCCGGTTCACGCCGGGCTTGAGCGTCACGTTGGGCCAGCGGCAGATATGCACGTCATCGGGCTTCGCCGTGCCCACCGCTTGCCCGTTGACGCTCAGCGTTACCTCGCTGCCGTTCGAGTACGCCTTGACCTCGGTCTGCGCTCCGGTGCGCGGGGTCGCGCGGCGGGAGGTCAGGTAAACCATCGGCTCGGGATTCCAGTTGGCCTTGTAGAAAAAGAAAGCGTCCTTCTTGATTTTGCGGTCTTCCGTGACCAACCCCTTGTCGTTGACGCCGGGGGTGCTGCCCTCGTTGCGGCCATCGGAGGCAAAGTCGAACATCGCCCACACGAACGTGCCCCACAGGTGCGGATCGTCCTTCATCAACGCCCAGGCGCGTTCGTGGATGTGCGCCTGCCATTCCTCCGGGTGGAAAGACCCGCCGGGCTTGGGCTGGACGAGCGCGCCCTCCTGATGTTGAGCGGGATTTGCGCCCCCGCCATATTCGGTGATGGCGATGCGCCGGTTGCCGCCCGCCGCATCGAAGGCGCGCTTCACTTCCTGGGGAAACTGGTCCGGGTTCTTGCCGTACCAACCCGGATAAGTATTGAACCCGATCCACGCGGGGAGGTGGTCCAACTCGGGCTTGTCGGGGCGGCAGCTCACGCCGCTGGGCGTGCGGGTGGGGTCGAGTTCGCGCGCAAAGGCGAGCAGCGTGGTGACGAGCGGTTCGACCGGGGGCGTCTTGGCGTTGTAAAGCTCGTTGAATATGCTCCACGTCAGGATCGACGGATGGTTGGAGCCTTGGCGGATCATCTCGGTGAGCTGCTGTTTGGCGTTGTCGGCAAACGCCGCGCTGCTGCTGATTTCGTTCACCAGCGGAATCTCCTGCCAGAGCAGGATCCCCTCTTTATCGGCTAGGTCCCGGACGTGCTCCGCTTGTTGATAATGCGCCAGCCGGACGGCGGTTGCGCCCATCTCGCGGATGGTCTGGAAATCGGCGTCGTGGTCGGCGTCGGAGAGTGCCCAGCCCTGGTCGCGTTTTTCCTGGTGCCGGTTGACGCCGTGGATCGGGTACGGCTGGCCGTTGAGCAGAAACCCTTTCTCTTGGCTGATCTCCACCGTGCGGAAACCAAGCGGAACGGTGACCTCATCGAGCGTTTTGTAAGCGTCGTTGCCTAACTGGGCACGCCGCAAATCGACTGTCACAGTATACAAATATGGATCACTTCTCCCGTTCCATAGATGAGGGTGCGGTAATGGAAACACATATTTGGTGGAACCGGGCGGCTTCTCGAACGGAAACGCCCGTGCCAGAACCCGTCGACCGGCAGCGTCTTTAATCTCCATCCCCAATGTGTACGAGCCCCGGTCGTCCGGCGTGCTGCTGTCAAGCTTGGCCTCGACCTCGACCTCCGCGCTTTCCGCGCTGACGTTTCTGGGCGTGATGTACACCCCCGGTCCGCCGAAATCCAGCGGCGTGATGCACGTCTTGGCTGTCACCAACAACTGCACGGGCCGATAAATACCGCCCTCCATCGTGAAATCCGCCGAGAGCGGCGCGACCTCCTCGTTGCGGGCGTTATCCACCCGCACGCGCAGTTCGTTGGGCGCACCGAACCTCAGGTGTGGCGTCAACTCGTAACAAAACGCCGCGAAGCCGCCGCGATGCTGTCCCAGGTGCTCGCCGTTGAGGTACACGTCCGCCACCAGAAACGCTGCCCCGAAGCGGATGAACACGCGCTTGCTTTTCCAGTCAGCCGGGATGTCGAGCGTGCGCTCGTACCACGCCGGGCCGCGATAATATCCGCCGGGCACGCCGGGGTCGGCGGCCTTGCCGTTCTGGCCGTCGAGCGCGTTCCAGCAATGCGGCACGCGGACCGGCTTCCACTCGTCGGAAACAACCGCATCGGGTGCGGTGTCATGTTTGAGGAACTTCCAGCCGTCGGGCAGGTCAACGGTCTGCCGCTGCGCAGAAGCGCCAACACTTCCAAGGGTTATAAACGCGGTCAGTAGCAGCGGGAGGAGGGATTTCATGAAATTCGTGCAACAGCTGCGAACTAATTCTTCGGACGGTTGCGTAAGTTGTCGATGGCCACGGCGGCGATGATCACCGCCCCCGTCACGAACTCCTGCACGTACTGCGGCCAGCCCATCTTGACCCCGCCGTTGCGCAGCACGGTGATGATCAGCGCGCCGATCATCGTGCCCAGGACCGTGCCCCGCCCGCCGAGCAAACTCGCCCCGCCGATGACCGCCGCCGCGATGGCCAGCAGTTCGTAACCCACGGCCTCGGTCGGCTGGGCGACGGCCCCGAGCCGCGCGAAGAAGATGATCCCCGCCAACCCGCTGAACAAACCGCCGAGCGCGTACACGAGGATCTTCGTCCGCCTGACGGGCACGCCGCAGAGGATCGCTGTTTTCTCGTTTGAGCCGATGGCGAACAGGTGCCGTCCGGGCCGCGTGTACCTCAAGAAAAGATGCGCCAGCACGGCGGCGAGGATCACCAGCCACACGGCCATCGGCAGGAACGGCGGGGTGAATAGCGTGCGCGGCGAGTCGAGCAGGTTGGCGATCCAGAGGTCGCGCACGGACTCCGAAGGGTAGATGTTTTGCTCGCGGGAAATGAATTTGGTCAGCCCGCGCGCCATCTGCATGGTGCCCAGCGTGACGATGAACGGCACGAGGCGCAGGGAGGTCACCAGCACGCCGTTGAGGACGCCCACGAGCGCCGCCATGGCCGCCGCCGCGCCCACCGCCGCGATGGGCAGGAGCGTCGGGTGGGCGGCCAGAATTTTCTGGCCGTGCGGGCCGAGGTGGAGCACGTAGGCGCAGGCGATCATCGACAGGGCGACCGTCGAGCCGACGGAAAGGTCGATGCCCCCGGCGACGATGACCAGCGTCGCGCCGATGGCCGCCATGGCCACCACGCTAATATCCTGGAGCATGAGCTGGGTGTTGGCTTCGGACAGGAAGCCCTTGCTGGCAGGCGTCAACACGGCAAAAAACCCGTAAACGACGACCAGAGCTGCCAGGCGGCCCGCGACGTTGACGAACCGCCGCCGTCCCCACAGCGTAGCCGCCGGGTCACGCCCGTCGGCGGAAGGGGGCGGCGCAACGGGCAATGGGGGAGCCTCGGGCATGGGAACTAGACTCAAGGTTCAGAGAGCAGGTTTCAAGGAAGATTCCAAGGGGGGGCAGCGCTATCCACCTTACTTCGGTGCCTCGCGCTGGCCCGTGGCCGACATCATGAGCGTGTGCTCGGTCCAGCCCGCGACGGGCCGGGTCTCTTCCAGCACCCCGCGCCGCATCACGGCCACCCGGTCGCACACGCCCAGCAGTTCCGGCAGGTAGGAGCTGACCACCAGCACCGCCTTGCCCTTGCAGGCCAACTCGTCGATGAGCCGATAAATCTGCGCCTTGCTGCCCACGTCGATGCCGCGCGTCGGCTCGTCGAGCAGCAGCACGTCCACGTCGTGTTCGAGCAGCCGTGCGATGGCCACCTTCTGCTGGTTGCCGCCGCTCAGGTCGCCGATGTCCTGGCGCGGCCCGGCGCAGCGCACCCGCAGCCTCTTGATCCAGCTTTCCGCGTTCACGTCCTGCAGCTTCGGGTCCACCAGAAAGCCCAGGTTGGTCAGCATGAGGTTGTCCGCGATGGACAACGAGAAGGCCAACCCCTCGTGCTGGCGGTCCTCGCTGACCATGCCCATGCCGCCCCGCCAGCATTGCGCGGGTGTGGCCGAGGCGACGTTCGACTTCAGGCGCACCGCGCCCGCGCAGAGCGGCTTCAGCCCGAAGATCGTGCGTAACAACTCCGTGCGGCCCGCGCCGACCAGCCCCGCGATGCCCACGACCTCGCCCCGGTGCAGGGAGAGCGTGACGCGGTGCGGCATCTCGTCGCACGCGGCGAGGTCGTTGATTTCCAGTACGACCTCGCCGGGCGTGCGCAGGGTGCGCGGGTACAGGTCGTCCATGTCGCGGCCCACCATCAGCGAGACGATGCGTTCCACCGGCACGCCCGCCAGCGCGCCGCCGTCGACGTTCTCGCCGTCGCGCAACACGGTGTAGCGGTCGCAGAGCGCCTGCACCTCTTCGAGCGCGTGGGAAATGTAGACCACTGCCACGCCGCGCGCTTGCAGCCGCCGCACCAGCGCGAACAGTTTCTCCACGTCGGTCTGCGTGAGCGCACTGGTCGGCTCGTCGAGCACCAGCACCCGGCAGCCGATCGCCACGGCGCGGGCGATTTCGACGAGTTGCTGCTCGGCCAGCGACAGGTCGCCCGCCGGGGTTTCCGGCGCGATGTTTTCATGGCCGACCTCGTCCAGCGCGCGGCGGGCCACGGCGCGCATTTCCCGCCGGTCGAGCCACAGGCCGCCCGCGCGGGTCGGCTCGCTGCCCAGCAGGATGTTTTCGGCCACGCTCAGGTGCGGAGCCAGCGTGAGGTCCTGGTAAATGGTGCAAACGCCCCGGGCACGGGCGGCCAGCGGGCTGGCGGGCAGGTAGGGCTGCCCGTCGAGTGTCATGGTCCCGGCGTCGGCAAAATCCGCCCCGGCGAGGATGCGCATCAGCGTCGATTTGCCCGCGCCGTTCTCGCCGATGAGCGCGTGGACGCTCCCGGCGTCAATCGAGAAATCCACTCCGCGCAGGGCGGCGGTAGCACCGAAAGCTTTCTGCACGCCGCGCATCGTGAGCAGCGGGGCAGGGGAAAGGGCGGACATGGGGTGGGACGGGGGAGCTCAGTAAGGAAAAGACACGAACGGCCCGGGAAACGTTCGCTTCATTTTTGTGGCGGCTCGCCTGTCGCGCCGCCCGGCTGCGTTTTGACGGTGACGGGGGTGTCCACGAAACTTTCCACCGGCTGCTGGTTGATGTAATCCAACAACATCTTGACGCCCAGGTAACCCAGTTTTTCCGTGTCCTGCACGACCAACGCCGTCACCGTCCCGTCGCGCAACCCGGGGTCCAGCAACTCGGAAACGTCGAACCCGACGAACTTCGCGTGCGACTCGATGCCCTCGTCGTGCAACGTCTTGAGCGCGGTGTACGTGCCCTCCGTCGCGGTCTGGCTGGCGGTGAACACCCCGTCCAGTTCCAGCCGCCTGTCCTTGACGTAGTTGTTGAGCAGCGTTTCGGCGACGCGCTGCGCCCCGGCCATGGTGCCGTCGGTGAAGGGGGCCTCGACGATCTGGAGCCGGGGATGGGTGGCGGCGAGCGTGTCGATGAACGCCTCCTCCCGGCGGCGCGAGCTGGCCGAGCCTTCGGTCAGGCGGATCATGAGGACCTTGCCGCCGTAGGCCGGCGCGTCGCCGACGGCGCGGATGAGCGTCTGCGCGGCGGTGACGCCCGCCCGGTGGTTGTCGGTGGCGACGAGGCCGACGTAATCGGTGCCCGGCTTGCCGTCGAGTTCCGAATCGAACAGGGCCACGGGCACTCCGCGTTTCATGGCGCGGCGGACGTGGGGCAGCAGCGCGCGGTCGTCGGCGGGCGCGAGCAGGATGCCGTCCGCGCCGCTGGCTATCAGATTATTGAAGATGCCGATCTGGTCGGCAACCTTGGAATCGTTGAGCGGCCCCTGCCAGTCGATGTTGACGTGGAGTTCCCGCCCGGCCCGTTCCACCCCGGCGCGCACGGACGCCCAGTAGGAAGACGCGATCCCCTTCGGGATGCAGGCAAACGTGAGCTTGCGCGGGCTGCCGGGGGCGGGCTTGTCCGTGCTGGCGGGCCGTCCGCAACCGCCCAGCAACAAAGCGGCTCCGGCAAGCAAGGTGGCCGCGCCGGTCGCGGACAGGAAACGCAGGGAAGAAATCACGCGGGAAAAAGGAGGGCCTGCCCGGAGCAGGAACCCGTAGGGTTTCCGTCCCGCACGTTGCGCGCGGAAGCAAGCGGAAAATGCGCCGGGCCGCCGCGCCCGGTGTGTCCCTTGGTGAAAAGCCCGCCGTCACGCCGCCGCTGCCCAGCCAGCCGCCGCCTTTTTTGTTTGGCGCTTTCCTGTATCATGCCGCCATGCGAGCCGCTTTTTTCCTTCTGGTGATTCTCTGCGCCGCGTTTCCCCCGGCTGGCACGGCGGAGGATGCGCCGGTCGTCGGCCAGTTGCGCCCCGCCGGGTTGCGCTGCGAGTCCCTGACCGATCCGCTCGGCCTGGGGGAAACCGCGCCGCGCCTCTCCTGGATCGGCGAATCCGCCCGCCGCGCCGAAATCCAGAGCGCGTATCAGGTGCTCGTCGCCACCGCCCCCGATTTGCTGGCCAAGGACCAGGGCGACCTCTGGGACAGCGGCAAGGTCCCCACCGCCGACAGCGCGCACGTCGCCTACGCCGGCAAGCCGCTTGCCTCCGGCACTGCCTGTTTCTGGAAGGTGCGGGTCTGGGACCGCGACGGCAATCCTTCCGCCTGGAGCGAATCCGCCCGCTGGAGCATGGGACTGCTCATCCCGCAGGATTGGCAGGCCCGCTGGATCGACACCACCCAGAGCAACGCCGCCACCATGCCTCCCATCGAGATCAAGAGCGCCGTTTTTGAACCCAAAGACGCCCCCGGCACGGGCAAGGACGTGACCGCGATCATCCAGGAAGCCGTCAAGGCCAACCGGCGTGATTTCGTGGTCAAGCCCGACACGCTGGGCGGCGATCCCGCGCCGGACCGTCCGAAGGTGTTGCGCGTCGAGTTCACCGTCGGCGAACAGTCCGCCAGCGCCACGTTCGGCGAAGGTCAAACGCTGCTGCTCGCTGCCGTGGTGCGCCCCCCGGGTTACCTGCGCCGGACGTTCCCCGTCAATGCGCCGGTGCGCTCGGCCACGCTGTACGTCACCGCGTTGGGACTGTACGAGGCGCGGCTCAACGGCAGGCGCGTCGGCGACCATGTGCTCGCTCCCGAATGGACCGATTACAACAAGCGCATCTGTTACCAGGCGTACGATGTCACGCCGTTGCTGCACACGGGCGACAACACCCTCGGCGCGCTGCTCGCCGATGGCTGGTACGCCGGGCACCTCGGCAACGGCGGGTTCCAGCAGTACGGCAAAGTCCCGGCGCTGCTCGCCCAACTGGAGATCACCCACGCCGACGGCAGCGTGGAGCGCATCGTCAGCGACAACACCTGGAAGACCCACGCCAGCCCGGTGCTCACGAGCGATTTCATGCTCGGCGAAAACTACGACGCCCGCGCCGAACTCCCGGCCTGGGATCTCGCCGGGTTCGACGACCGGGCGTGGACCCCGGCCACCGTCCGCGACGAAAAACCGCGCTCGCTCGACGCCCAGATCATGCCGCCCGTGCGCCAGACCGGCGAAAAGAAACCCATCGCCCTGACCGAACCCGCGCCGGGCCGCTGGACCTTCGACCTCGGGCAGAACTTGGTGGGCGTCGTGCGGCTCAAGGTCAACGCCCCGGCAGGCACCAAATTGACGCTGCGCCACGCGGAAATGCTCAATCCCGACGGCACGATCTACACTGCCAATCTGCGTGGCGCGCCCAGCACCGACACCTACATCTGCAAGGGCGGCGGCGAGGAATGGCAGCCGCGTTTCACGTTCCATGGGTTCCGCTACGTCGAGCTGACCGGCCTGCCGGAAAAACCCGCCGCCGACGCGGTCACGGGCATCGTGCTCGGCACGGACAACCCGCGCGCGGGCAGCTTTGCCTGCTCCGACCCACGCATCAACCAACTCGTCGCCAACATCGAGTGGGGCCAGCGCGGCAATTATCTTTCCGTGCCCACCGACTGCCCGCAGCGCGACGAGCGGCTGGGCTGGATGGGCGACGCGCAGGTGTTCGCGCGCACGGCGACCGACGTGGCCGACGTGGAAGCCTTCTTCGACCAATGGCTCGTGGATGTGGACGACGCCCAGCACGCGGACGGCGCGTTTACGGACGTGTCGCCGGACCGTGGCGCGGGTGCGGGTACCCCGGCCTGGGGCGATGCGGGCGTGATCTGTCCGTGGACCATGTACGAGGCTTACGGCGACCGGCGCGTGCTGGAACGTCATCTGCCCGCCATGTCGAAGTGGATCGAGTGGTGCCTCCAGCACAGCACGGATCTCCTCCGCGACAAAGACCGCGGCAGCGACTACGGCGACTGGCTGGCCATCGGCGCGGACACGCCCAAGGACGTGATCGGCACGGCGTTCTTCGCGTACTCCACGCACCTCGTCGCACGCAGCTACCGCGCGCTCGGCGACCAGGCGAGCGCAGACAAGTACGAGCAGCTTTTTTGGAGTATTGTCGCGGCCTTCAACAAGGCATACGTCGGCGCGGATGGGCGGATCAAGGGTGACACGCAATGCGTGTATGCCATGGCGATCAAATTCGGACTTCTCCCGATTGAGGAGGAACTGAAAGCGGTGCAATTCCTCGCCGACGACATCGCCGCCAAGGGCAACCACCTCTCGACCGGGTTTGTGGGCGTCAGCTACCTGTTGCCGGTGCTGGCGGACGGCGGCAAACTCGACGTGGCTTACGCGCTGCTCATGCAGGACACGTTTCCGTCGTGGCTGTTTTCGGTCAAGCAGGGCGCGACGACGATCTGGGAACGCTGGGACGGCTGGACGCCCGACAACGGGTTTCAAGACGCAGGCATGAATTCCTTCAACCATTACTCGCTCGGGTCATGCGGCGAATGGCTTTACGACACGGTGGCCGGGATCGGCTGGGACCCCGATGCGCCCGGGTACAAACATCTCGTGATCCACCCACGTCCGGGTGGCAGGTTGACGAGCGTCAAGGCGGGCCTGCGCACGGTGTACGGTCAGGTCAACAGCGCGTGGACGGTAGCCGACGGCAAGTTTACTTATGACCTGACGATCCCCGCCAACACGACGGCGACCGTCACTCTGCCCACCTCCGACTCCGCCGGGATCACGGAAGGCGGCAAGGGGCTGGGCGAGATCAAGGAGGCGGTGCTGTCCGCGCCGGTAAATGGCAACGCCACGTACACGCTCGGCTCGGGGACGTATCGGTTCGTCTGCCCGCTGGACAAGTAGAGCCGCACCGGCAGACGCGCGTTCCTTCAGAACCCCGCCGCCTGAAATTCCTGGGCGAGCCGGGCCTTGCCGCCGGACTCGATGGGTTCGCCGTGGCCGACGATTACCCGGTTGAAATCCCAACCCATCAACGTGTCCAGTGAACGCTTGAAAGCATCTTTGTCACCGATCGTGAATTTCTCCGGGCGCGGCATGCCGGGGCTGTGCTGGATGCCCACTTGGAGCAAGGACATCATCCGCACGCCCAGCGGCGCGTCGTCTTCCACGTTGAACGCCAGGTCGGTGACGATCAAGGTGCGCGACTGCCGGTGCAGGAACACGAATTCCGGCGCTTTGGATTTGCCCGCCAGTTCGAGCACGTCCAATTCTCCCTGCCACGCGGCGGGCGGCGCACTCAATGATTCGGTGGGAAATCCGACCGTCTCCGAGAACCCTTCCGGCGCGTAATACGGCACACCCGGAAATGCCGCGCGGCCATCCTTGGCAAAGGTGTCGTGCAGCGTGATGGCTTCCACCAGGAAGGCCGGGGTGCCCACGGCGGAAATCGCGGCCACGTCCTCGGCGGAGAATGGACCCGTGGAATGGATCACCAAATCCCCCGAGTTGAGCCGGATGACGGCGACGTTGCGGCCCAGGTATTCGCCCAGGATGGGAAGTTTATAATGGAGGAGCCAGAGGTTGTCGGCGAGTTGCTTCATATCTCCGATTCGCCGGAAACGCGCCGGTGGGCCTCGCCAAAAGCAAAAAGGAGAGGAGCATCTCCACTCCTCTCCCACATTTGCCCGACAGTCGTGCCGCCGCTTACTTGCGGGAAACCGCGCGGTCCTTGGCGTCTTTGGCTTCCTTGGTCCGGTCGGCCTCGGTCTTCGGGCCGTAGCGGAAGATCACCGACGCGCTGGCCACGTTGACCTGCTCATTATACTTGCCGGACACGAGGTGCCCGGAAGCATCCGCCAACTGGATGGACGGATCGTTCACGAACTCGTGCAGGTAGGCCAACTCGATGTCGGTGTCCACGTGCGCCGGGAAAATCGGGCTGTTGAATCCGAACACGTGATACTTCAACCCGGCGGAAACCAGCCAGCGGTTGCCGTCCGGGATGCGGGTGTCGCGCACGTTCTGGTTCGGCACCGGCGTTTCGTCGTAGCCGCCGCCCAGGCGCAGCGTCAGGTCCTTGATCGGCTTGTATTCAAGCGAACCCACGTAGCGCCACGCATCGTTGTAATCGGTGGCGATGCCGCCGTGGCCCAGGGCCGGGTTGCTCAGGGTCGCCGCCGTGACCGGGTTGGAGAAGTTGATCGGAATGTCGCTCAACCGGCCCCAGCGCGTCCAGGTCGCCTCGGCCATCACGGTAAACTTGTCGCCCATGAAACCCTGCGAGGCGGCGAAATTATAAATCTCCGGCAGGCGCAACTGGGCGGTGGCGCGCTGGCCCTCGAACGCCGTGTTGCCGACGAGCTTCAGGAACGCGGGCGTGCCACGGAAGGTCACGTAGCCGTCGTAGGTCTGGGTGATGCCGGAGCGGTACGACACGCCGAGCTTGCCCGACCCGAGGAAGGAAATCTGGCCCGGCTGGAGGTACTCGATGAGGCCGCCGACGTTGTAGCCGTAGCTCACGTCGCTGCCTTCGAGGCGCAGCGTGCCGTCGTTGCGCCCCGGGGCGTAGCCGGGCACGCCGAGCGACGCGCCGAGCAGGCCGAAATCAATCGCCTGCGAGAGCACCGCGCTCGAATATTGCGCGTCGAAGCCGCCGCCCACGGAGATGAACTTCCAGCGGTACGCCGCCGAGATGTCGTAGTCGGCGGTGCGCAACTCGGAGTCCTGCGAATCGTACCGGCCCACGAAGTTCTTGTCGTAATCGACGATCAAACCGAACGGCACGCTCGCGCCGATGCCCAGCGAAAAATCGCCGTAGGTCGGGCTCTTGAGCAGCTTGGCCGTGATATAGGTCTGGCTGATGCTCGCGCCGCGCGTGGCTCCGCCGCCGTCGCTGCCGTTGATCGGTAGGCCGCCGAGGCCGGGGTTGAGATAATGCGACCCATGGTTGTCAAACTCCGCGCGTGGGTGGATGTATTCGTAGGAGCTTTCTGTCTGCACGCCGTCGAGGTACGTCATGCCCGCCGGGTTGAAATACACGGTGCCCGGGTCCGACGGGTTGGCCATGTTGGAAAACGAGGTGCCGACGGCGCTGGCGCTCTGGTCAGCGAGGGAGAAAGCGCCGGCGTGCAGGGCACGGGCGCCACCGGTGAGGAGCAGCGCGCCGGTCAGAGCCGTGACGCCGCAGGTGCGGAGGGAGAAACGTGGGGTGAGCATGTCTGAGGGGTGGGTTGGGGGAAAGACTGCAAACTATCTTTGCGCCGGGAATGGGGGGGGGCGGCGCGCTGAAAGCCATGATGTTAAAGAGTCCGCGCGGCCAGTTCAACCAAGTAATTGTAACTATTTACGCGCCCGGGATCAGGCGCGTTCACGTTCGGCCAGCGACTGTTCGCGGCGGCGCGCGGCGATGTCGTGCAACCGATGATCTTCCGGCGTTTCGAGCACGAGCGGCGGCACCGGGGTCGGGCGGCCCGTTTCGTCGATGTGGACGAAGGTCAGCCAGCACTCGTTGGTGTGGCGGCGCGTGCCGCTGGCGATGTGTTCGGCGAACACGTCCACCTTGATCGACATGGAAGTCTTGCCGACGTGAACGACCCGCGAACGCATCTCCACCAGTTCGCCGGTGCGGATGGGTTCTTTGAACAACACGCGGTCGATGGAAAGCGTCGTCGCCTGCCCGCCGCCGTGGCGGATGGCGCTCAGTGCGGCGCAGCGGTCCACCATGCTCATGATGACCCCGCCGAACACCGACGCCGGGCGCAAGCCGTTGGCCTGGTGAGGCATCATGATGTCCGCGATGATCGCTTCGGAGTGGCGGGGTGTCTTCGGTTCGGTCATAAAACGGCGCTAGGCGGCGGGCTGCTCGGCACGATCCGCCGGGCGTTGCGCGCCGGTGTAGATGCCCTCGATCTCGATGGCATATTTTTTGGAAATCTCGCGCCGCTTGAGCTTTTGGGTCGGCGTGAGTTCGCCGCCGTCCGCCGTCCATTCCTGCGGGATCAGGCAAAAATTCTTGACCTGCGCGTACTGCGCGAACCCGGCGTTGAGCCGCTGCAATTCGCCGGCGATCAACTCGCGCGTGGCCGGCAGCGCGGCGACTTCCAAGTCGAATTCCGGCAGCGCGCCGCCCAGCTTTTCCCGCACCGCCTCAAAATTGGGTACGATCAACGCGCCGGGAAATTTCTGGTACTCGCCGACGATCATCGCCTGCGAAATATAAGGCGATTCCTTGAGCCGGTTTTCGATGGGCTGCGGCGCGATGTACTTGCCGCCGCTGGTCTTGAAGATTTCCTTTTTGCGATCCGTGATGCGCAGAAAGCGCACGCCGTCTTCCGCCTCGACAAACTCGCCCACGTCGCCCGTGTGGAGGAAACCCTCCGCATCGACGGTTTCCGCCGTGAGGTCGGGCCGATGGTAGTAACCTAACATCACGTTAGGACCCCGGTAAAGAATCTCGCCGTCCTCGGCCAGCCGCACCTCGCCGCCTTCGATGACCGGGCCCACCGTGCCGATGCGGTGCGCCCCGGCCTCGCGGTGGTTGCTCGTGATGACCGGCGCAGCTTCCGTCGGCCCGTAACCTTCGTAGACTTTGATGCCCGCGTTCCAGAAGATGCGCGCTAGGCGCGGATTGAGCGCCGCCGAACCGCACACGATGCCATTGATCCTGCCGCCCAATGCCGCGCGCCACTTGGAAAACACGAGTTGGTCCGCCGCCGCCAGCCGCACGTGGTCGGCCATGTTGATGGACTTTTCCGGGTCGATGCGCTCCGCCAGTTCCAATGCCCAGAAGAAAAGCTGTTTTCGCTGACCCAGCAGCGCATTCCCACGAGCCATGATCCGCTCGAAAATTTTCTCTAGGATGCGCGGCACGGCGGCGAAGAAACGCGGGTGGATCTCTCGCATGTTCTCGCCGACGCGTTCCAGGCTTTCCGCGTAGTACACCGGCATCCCGATGTAGAGATAGGCGTTGCTCAGCGTGCGCTCGAAGATGTGGCAGAGCGGCAGAAAAGAGATGGTGCGCTCGCCGGGTTTGGCGTCGATCAGCGGCACGATGGCTAGGCAGTTGCTGACCAGGTTTGCGTGCGAGAGCATGACACCCTTAGGTTGGCCGGTGGTGCCGCTGGTATAGATGAGCGTGGCCAGGGTCTCGGGACGCACGGCGACGGCGAGCGCGTCCAAGGTCTCAGCGGTTTCCTGCGGCTTCTCGCGCAGCAGCGTTTCACCCAGCACGCGCAACGCGTTCCAGCCGCAGCCCGCCACGCTCTCCGCCTCCACCTGCTCATAGGTGTAAATCGCTTCCAGCGCGGGCAGACGGCCCATCACGCTGGCGACTTTCGCGCGCAACGCCTCGGTTGAAACGAAGATGAACTTCGCGCCGGAATCTTCAAGAATGTAGTAGAACTCTTCCGCCGTTAACGTCGGGTAAATCGGTACGTGAACCGCACCCAAGCTCAGGATGGCCAGGTCGATGAAATTCCACTCGGGCCGGTTGGTCTCGGTGGAATTCGCCACGCGGTCACCGGGGCCGATGCCCGCCGCGTGCAGCCCGGCGGCGAGAGCGCGCACGATGTCCGCAATTTCCTGCGCGGAATATTTACGCCATTCACCGGCCACCTTGTACGCCAGTGTATCAGGCTGCGGATGGTTGACCAACTGATGGGTGAGCAGGTCGAAAATCCGCGTCGGCACGGGTGATTTCTCTGCCCCCGGCACGGGAGCCAGACCGCGCTCCGTATGCGTAGCCCCGGCAGGAAAACGCGGGGCGGGAAATTTCAGTTTCATGTTTTGATGATGTTAATCGAGGGCGATGGGAGCGGCCAAGCATGCTGCCGGGATGCCGAACCCGTCCACCAGTGCCACGGCTTCGCGGCGCAGGTCGGCGCAGAGCGCGTCTACCTGCCGCGTGATTTCCCGCGAGGTCGCGGCGGACAGCCCCGCGTTCTCGAAGAACCAAGCGCGTCCTTTTTCCAGATGATAAAGCGCGAACAGATCGCGCAACTTGGTCAGCGTCGGCTTCAGGCTCGTGTCCGAACATTGGGCGATGCCCGCCGTGAACTGCTCCCACACGAAACGCTCGACATGCGCTTGGGCCAGCGCGAGCAACTCGTTCTGCATCGTGGTGAAAGCCGCGTACGCCGTGTTTTTGCCGCCCGCCGTCAGGCGTCGCAGCCGCGCGCCGACCGCGTGAAGCATCCGCTCCTCGCGCCGCCGGAAGAACGCGCCCTGCGTCTGCTCCGAATGCAAATCGCCACCCATTTCGCCCTTGCCGCCGAACGCCGATTGCAGCTTGTGCCCCACAGCCCAACGCACCAGTTGCGCCTTGGTCTTACCTTTAAATTGCGCGGCATAATCCGTGAGCAGATTCTTGGAAACCAGTTGCATCAACACGGTGTTGTCGCCCTCGAACGTGGTGAAAATATCGCTGTCGGCCTTGAGCGCGGCGAACCGGTTGATCGCCAGATAACCCTCGCCGCCGCACGCCTCACGGCCCGTTTGCAGCGTGTGGGTCGTGTTCCAGGTGGAGAACGCCTTTAGTCCAGCGGCGGTCGTCTCCACCTGCCGATACTCTTCCGGGCCGGTCATCAGCGCGAGTCGCGTTAGACGCTTGAACGCAAAGTCCAGCGCGTATGCGTTGGCGAGCAACGGCATCAGCCGCCGCTGGTGCGCCGGGTAATCAAGCAAAATCGTTTCGGGCTGCGCCTCCACCGGGCCGAACTGCCGCCGTCGTGCGCCGTAGCGCACCGCGATGGCCAACCCACTCTTGGCGATGGAAAGCCCGCTGTGCCCCACGGACACCCGTCCGCCGACCAGCGTTCCTAGCGTCGTGAAAAAACGCGCCGCCGGATTCTTGATGGTAGAAGCGTAACTACCATCCGCCGCCACCTGCGCAAAACGATCTAACATCTCGACGCGCGGCACCCGGACGTGGTCGAACCAGATGCGCCCGTTGTCCACACCATTGAGGCCGAGCTTTTCGCCGTTGTCTTCCAAGCGCACCCCCGGCAGTGGATGGCCCTGCTCGTCGCGGATCGGCACCACGAACGCATGGACGCCGTGCCGCTCGCCGCGCGTTTCGAGTTGCGCGAACACCGTGGCGATCTTGCCGTGCACGCCCGCGTTGCCGATGTAATTTTTGCCGGAGGTAAACGTCGGCGAATACAGATCGAATTCCTGTCTAGTCGGATCGTAGACCGCCACCGTTTCGAGATCGCGCACGTTGGAGCCGTGCCCGATCTCGGTCATGGCAAAGCAGCCGGGCAGTTCCACGGTCGCCGTCGCCGGAAGATATTTCCGGTGATGGTAGTCCGTGCCCAACCGCAGGACACTGCCGCCCCACAAACCGAACTGCACCCCGAATTTGATCACGAGCGAAATGTCATGGAAACCCAGCGTCTCGAACGCCGCCATGAACGCCGCCACGTCTTCCTGCCCGCCCACGGCTTTCGGCAAAAACAATCCTCCGATCCCCTGGCGCGCGATTTCCTTCATCCACGCCATGACTTTCTCGCGTAACCCATCCTTGTCCGTGCCCGCGTAGTAGCGGAACGCGGGCTGCGAAAGAATTTGCCGCATCCGGTTCTTGATTTCGGCCTGGTCTCCGTCGAGCAGACGCTGCATGGCCACCGGGTCGAAACTCGGCGGGTCCTGCACGACCGGCGGATAACCGCGCAGCCAGGGTTCGTCGATGGGCGACTGTCCGGCCTGCGGATCGGCGGCGGTGCCCGGGGTCGGATCGCCGGTGATGGCGGAGCGCGCGTCCGCTGGCGCGTGAACGTTGGTTTCTTCGGTGGTCAGGGGAAGCATGGCGGGGGGGAGAGGTGAAAATTAGGCGGCGGCAACGGCCAGTTCTTCCTTGGGCTGCTGAACAGCAGAAACCGCCCGGGGCGCGTAAAAGGTCGAGCCGGTGTCGGCGAGTTCGCGCAACCGCTTGCACGGGCGGTAGTGCGCACCTGCGCTGGCGGCGAGTTCGTCCAACCGTCGCGCCACTTCCGGCAACCCGCGCGCGTCCGCATACCGCAACGGCCCGCCCCGGAAAGGTGCCCAGCCGGTGCCCATGATCATGCCGAAATCCACGTCCTCGGGAGCTTCGACGACACCCTCTTCAAGCACGCGCGCGCCTTCGTTGACCATCACCAGCACCATGCGGTCGCGCAGGGTGGCGTCGTCTGCCTGGCCCGCTGATTTCGGTTGATACACGCTCGACATCTCCGTGTTCAGCGGCGGCAGCGAATCGTCCTTTTTGCTACTGGCGTAAAAATAAAATCCCTTGCCAGCCTTACGGCCCAGCCAGCCTTTTTCGATCATCTTGGCGATGGTCAGGCCGGTCGCGCCGTCCGGCGGCATGGAGCCGGGCAGACGCTTGCTCAAGTCGCGTGCCACATGGTTGCCCACGTCCAGGCCGACCTCGTCCATGAGGCGCAGCGGCCCCATCGGCATCCCGAAATCCAGCATGATGCGGTCAATCGTTTCGATGTCGTAGCCTTCGTCGAAATGCAGCCGCATTGCCTCGCTCATGTATGGCAGCAGCACGCGGTTGACCAGAAATCCCGGCGAGTCCTTGACGATCACCGGCAGCTTGGCGATGCCCTTGACGTAACCCAACGCGGTGTTGAGCGTCGCCGCGTCGGTCCGCGCGCCGCGCACGATCTCGACGAGTTGCATTTTGTGGACCGGGTTGAAGAAATGAATGCCCACCACCCGTCCGGGTTGCTTCAGGCCGTCCGCAATCTGGTCGATGCTCAGCGCGGAGGTGTTGGTGGCGAGCACGGTGCCCAGCGGCGTCTGCGCTTCCAGGCCGGCGAAAATTTTCTTCTTCAGGTCCAGCTTCTCGACCGCCGCTTCGATCACAAGATCGACTTCGCGCATCGGCACGTCCGCCGCCGTGGGCACGACGCGGTCGTAACCCGCCTGTGCATCGGCCTTGGTAAAAACGCGGCGTTTGGCGGCGTCCGCAAAAATCTTGCCGATGGACTGCATTCCCTTCGACAACGCGGCGGCGTTGATGTCCTTGAGCAGCACGCGCAACCCGCGTCCGGCGGACCACTGCGCGATGCCCGCGCCCATGAGGCCCGCGCCGATGACCGCCACTTTTTTCACCGGGGCCGGTTTGGCGGCGCCGCCAGCGAGATCGTCGGGCAGCTTCGTTTTCTTGGCGCGCTCCTGAAGGAAGAAGATGCCCATCAGGTTGCGCGCGGCTTCGGTCTTCGCCAGTTCGACGAAGGCGTTGCGCTCCAGTTGCAGCCCCGCCGCCTCCGACACGCCGAGCGCCGCCGTGGCCACCTCAATGGCGCGCGTCGCCGCCGGGTAGTTGCCGCGCGTTTTTGCCAGCGCGTTCTTGCGGGCGATGGCCGCGACGGTCTGCCGGGCGAGCGGGTAGTTCGTCAGCGGCGTGCCGAGTGCCGGGCGTTTGCCGCGCTTGATCATCCGTTCCGCCGTGGCGAGCATCCCTTCGGGATAAGCGATGTCGTCCACCAGGCCGGATTTTTTCGCGGGCACCCCGGCGATTTGTTTGCCGGTCAGGATCATTTGCAGCGCGGTCGGCAGGCCGACCAAACGGGGCAGCCGCACGCTTCCGCCCCACGCGGGCAGGATGCCGATCTGCACTTCCGGCAGGCCGAGCTTGGTGCCCGAATCGTTGCACGCCACGCGCCAATCGCACGCCAGCGTCAACTCCAACCCACCGCCGACACAGACGCCTTGGATCGCCGCGACCGTCGGCACCGGCAGCTTGGCGATGCGCCCGAACGTGCGGTGTCCGTTGTCGATGATGCCGCCGAGCCGTTCGTCGGTCATGGGGCCGCTCGTGAAACCGTGCAGGTCCGCGCCCGCGATGAAAATCTTGCCCTTCGCGGAAATAAAGATCACACCCTGCACGGGGCCGTGCTGGGTTTGTTGTTCTAGGAAATCGAGGTGGGCGTTGAGTTCCTCGAAAGTCAGCGTGTCGAAGATGTTCGCCACGGATTCGCGGCGGTCGAAGGTCAGCACGCAGACCCCATCGGTGCGGACCTCGCGGTAGATGTTTTGAAAATCGTTCATGGGAAGGGGAAGGATGCAGTGATAGTTTAGAATCACACGCGCTCGACCCAGAGCGCGCCGCCCTGGCCGCCGCCGACGCAGAGGGAAAGGAGCGCGCGTTTCGCCTTGCGGCGGTGCAATTCCTTCAGGCCGGTAAGAACGAGCCGCGCGCCGGTCACTCCGACCGGGTGGCCCAGCGCAATCGCGCCGCCGTTGACGTTGAGGATTTCGTCGGGAATCTCGCCGAGCGCGCTGTCGCGGCCCAGCTTTTCGCGGCAATACTGGGCGTCCTGCGCCGCCCGCTGGCAGCCGATCACCTGCGCCGCGAACGCCTCGTTGATCTCGATGATGTCGGCGTCCTTGATGCCCAGCCCGTAGCGTTGCTCGGCCTTGTTGATCGCGTACACCGGCCCGAGACCCATGCGGGTCGGGTCGCACCCGGCGTACTGGAAGCCGACCAACTTGCCCAGCGGCGTCAGGCCGCTCGCCTTGAGCGCCTTTTCGGTCATCATCAGGAGCGCCACCGCGCCGTCGGTGATCTGCGAGGCGTTGCCCGCCGTCACCGATCCGCTGACGCGCTCGAACACCGGCTTGAGCTTGGCGAGGGCTTCCATGGTCTGACCCTTGCGCGGGCCGTTGTCCTCGTCGATGTACGCCTGCCCGTTGCGGACCTTGGGCAGATAGACGGGCGTGATTTCCTGTTTGAGTCGATCCTGCGCGGCCACGGCCTTGAGGTGCGAGCCGAGCGAGAACTTGTCTTGGTCTTCACGCGTGATACCGAAATCCCGCGCCACGTTCTCTGCCGTCTGGCCCATGTTCAGGCCGCTGACCGGATCAGAGAGACCCATCTGCAAGCCGATGCGCGGCTTGAAATCTTCCGGTCGGAAACTCGTCGCCACGGCCAGCTTTTCCTTGATCGACTTTGCCCGCGCCAGCGCGGTGAACTTCTTCGCCGCCGTCGCGCTGTATAAGAGAGGCACGAGCGTCATGTTCTCGGTGCCGCCGACCATGA
Organism: uncultured Chthoniobacterales bacterium; assembly: GCA_964236475.1. Taxonomy (GTDB): domain Bacteria; phylum Verrucomicrobiota; class Verrucomicrobiia; order Chthoniobacterales; family SZAS-18; genus CAHJWO01. The sequence continues at coordinate 22,803 of CAXSED010000018.1, read as the reverse complement.
ACACGTCGCCCCGGCCCACCATCATCTTCTCGGCGGCCTGGGTAACGCTCTCGAAGCCTGACGCACAGTTGCGATGTACCGTCACCGCGCTCACGGTGTCCGGCACGCCTGCCCGCAGCGCGATGACCCGGGCAATGTTGGCGGCGTCAGCGGGTTGCGCCACGCAGCCGAAGATTACCTCTTCGATGGTCGCCGGGTCCATCCCGGTTTTGGCGAGCAATTCGGCCACGGCCACGCGGCCCAGCTCGACCGCGTCAGTTTCCGCGAAGGCGGTGCCCATCTTGGCAAAGGGAGTGCGGACGCCGTCCACAATGTAAATCGGCTGGTCAAAGTTCATGGCGTTTGGGAAAGGGGAAACGAGTATTGGCTTAGTCCTCTATTAAACGCCGTTCAAATCTGGAAATCAATTTAAATTTGAACGGCGTTTAATTTTATTGAACATTGTTCAAATTACGTGCATGTTTTTGCACCGATGACCGAAGCTCTCGCCGCCCCGCGCCCTCGCAAAACGCCGCCCGCTGCCCAATCCAAGGCGAAAGCGGTGCGCAAACGCCATGTGCCGCCCGCCGGGGAAGACCGCCGGGCGCACATCCTGGCGGCGGCGCAGCGGGTGTTCGAGGCGAAGGGTCTCGAAGGCGCGAACATGCGCGCCATCGCCAAGGAAGCGGGGTACACGCCCGGCGCGCTCTACTTCTATTACAAGAGCCAGGAGGAAATCTACGCCGACCTGTTGACCACGAGCCTCTGGCGATTGCGCGACTACACGCACGACGCCGCCCGGGACGCGCGGACGCCCGTTGAACAACTGCAAACGCGCTCTCTGGCGTTTTACGATTATTACGCCACGCGGCCCGACGAGCTGAGCCTGGGGTTCTACCTGTTTCGCGGCCTGGGACCGCACGGGCTGACGCACACGCTCGACGAACGGCTCAACGCCCAGTTCTGGATGACGTTAACGGGCGTGCTTGACCCTCTAATAGGTCTGGGACGCTCGCAGGCCGAGGCCGTGCGCGAGTTGACGGCCATCGTGGCGCATGGGGTCGGGCTGCTGCTGCTTGTGCACACGGGACGCATCCGGTTGTTCCACCAAGACGGGCGGGAATTGTTCCGCGCGTTCGTGGAGGCCAGCGCGCAAAAAAGATAGCGATCCAGGAAACTAATTTCCCCGCCCATGCCCGAGTCGTTCCACACCCGCCTGCTGCGCTGGAGGTTCAACTGGTTCCCGCCATACCGGGGCAGCGGGGCGCGGATCACCTACATCGACGCGACGATGCGGGAGGTACACGTGCGGCTGCCGCTCAACCGCCACACGCGCAACCTCAACGGCACGATCTACGGCGGCAGCATTTACGCTGCCGTCGATCCCATCCACGCCGTGATGCTTGCCCAGGTGCTTGGATCAGCGGATCACGTCGTGTGGACCAAGGAGGCGCACATCCGCTTCCGGCGGCAGGGCCGCACCGCGCTGACGGCCCGCTTCGTCCTCACGCCGGAGGAAGTGGAGGGGGTGCGGGTGGACCTGGCACGCGCCAGCAAGGCGGAGCGTTGGTACCCGGTCGAGTTGCGCGACGCGGACGGCCACGTCTGCGCCACCTGCGACATTCTCGTGCATATCCACACCCGCCAGCCGCGCGTGACCGCGCCGGTGCCGCCGCTGGCCGAAACCGTCCCGGCATGATGCAATTCCGAGGTGGATGGCGACCTCCAGGCGCCATGAGTTTCTCCCGCCGCGCCAGCGGCCAAGTTTCTCAGGCGGCTCACGCCGCGCGTGGGACCAATGGTGCCTGGAGGTCGCCATCCACCTCGAAATCTTCTCCTTTATGAACCCTCCTGGCTTTTCCGGTCGAACCATTTTCATCACCGGCGCGAGCCGGGGCATCGGGCGGGCCATCGCCGAGAGCCTGGGCCGGGGCAGAGCTAACGTGGTCATCGCGGCCAAGAGCGATACGCCCCACCCCAAGCTGCCCGGCACGATCCACGAAACCGCCGCCGCCGTGGAAGCCGCCGGGGGCAAGGCGCTGGCGCTCAAGCTCGACGTGCGCGACGACCTCGCCGTGGAAATGGCGATGGACGCCGCCGTCGAGCGGTTCGGTGGGCTGGACGCGCTGGTCAACAACGCCGGGGCGATTGCCCTGACCGACGTGGAGCACACCGACCCAAAGCGTTTCGACCTGATGCAGAGCGTCAATTCGCGGGCGGTGTACGTGTGCAGCCGGGCGGCGTTGCCGCACCTGAAACGGTCGGCGCACGCGCACATTTTGAGCCTGTGTCCGCCGCTGAATTTTCAAGGGGACTGGCTGCGTCAACACGCGCCTTACACGCTGAGCAAATTCGGCATGACGCTGCTCTCGCTCGGCATGGCGCAGGAGTTCCGCGCGGCGGGGGTGGCGGTGAATTGCCTGTGGCCGCGCACGCTGATCTCGACGGCGGCCATCGAGTTTGCGGTGCCGGGCGGGGCGTCGCTGCTGGCGCGGGCGCGGCGGCCCGAGATCATGGCGGACGCGGTGGTGGAGATCCTGCGCACGCCGCCGGGCGAACTGACCGGTCAGTGTTTGTTGGACGAGGATTTCCTGCGGACGCGGGGCGTGACGGATTTCCAAGCTTATGCCTGCGACCCGGCTCAGGCCGACCGACTCCTGCCGGACCTGTTTCTTTAGCGGCTCATCAGGGTCTGAACCGTTTGGTCACAGAGGTAGGAGAGCAAGGGAATGGCTCGGAGAGCCATCCCTACCTTGGCACGACTGCCGTTGGCGCGGTGGGCGGTTTCGGCGCGGGCCGCAGGAGGAAGAAGGCGGCGGTCAGCGCAGCGGGCAGCAGCGCGAGCAGCACGAAACCCAGCCGCCGCCCGAGGTGACGCGGCAGGTGCGTTTTGCCAACCGCCCGGCGGTCCACCGCCTAGCCCCAGAGGGCGGCCATGCCCAGCCCGAGGAGCGAGAGGATGACCGCCGTCCGCATCGCCCAAACCGGCGCGCCCACTCCCGGCAATGCCACCGCGCACACCTGCATCAGCAGAGACACCCCGACCGCGTAGCCGAGCACGACCCGGTAGACGCGCCGGGTCTTGAGCTGGCCGAGCACCCCGCCGTCCCGGAGTGCCGTCAGGCAGCGGCGGAGACGTTCGCAGAGGGCAGCGGCAGAGGGTGGACGTTTCGCCGGGTCCGGCGAAAGCATGTGGCTGAGAAGACGCACCAACGGCGCGGGCAAATGCACGTCGCTCAACTGCGCCACGGGCAGCCCCCGGTGGAGCTGACGGTCGCGCACTTCCGCGAGCGATTCGCCGTCGAAGGGGAGTTCGCCCGTCAGCGCGTACCAGAGCGTCACGCCGAGCGAAAAGATGTCCGAGCGGGCGTCGAGGTCCCTGCCCGCGAATTGCTCCGGGCTGGCGAACTGCGGCGTGCCCATGAAACCGCCCCGGGTCAGCGGCGTATCATCGTCGAGAGGGTGGCCGTCGGTGCCCGCGCCGAGCGCGCGCCGGATCGCCTTGGCCAGCCCGAAGTCGATGACCTTGACCCACGCGTCGCCGTCGTCGTGTGGTGGGCAGCCGTTGCCCCGGGACACCGCCGCGACGCCCTCGGTCGTGAGCATGATGTTCGCGGGCTTGAGGTCGCGGTGGACCAGGCCGCGCCGCTCCGCCGCGCCGAGCGCATGAGCGATCTGGAGCGCGACTTCCAACGCCGCGACCGGACGGAGCGCGCCTTCCCGGCGGACGTAGGTTTCCAGGGTCTCGCCCTCGATGAACTCCATCGCGTAAAAACATTCCGTGCCGTCGCCGATTTCCGACGGGAACGAGATCGTCCCGAAATGATGGACGCTGGCGACGTTGGGATGCTGCAATTTCGCCGCCGCGCGGGCCTCGCGCAGGAAGCGGGCACGCGCCTCGGGGTGGGCGGAAAATTTTGCGGCGATGACCTTGAGCGCCACGTCCATCTGCAAGTTCACGTCGGTGGCCTTGTAAGTGACGCCCATCGCCCCGCGTCCGAGTTCCCAGAGCGCGCCGTCCGGACGGTTGAAAATCTCGTAGTGCTGGTAGACCCGCGCGGGGCCGGTGGCGGGCGGCGATGGCCGGGGAACGGCGTCTGGGTCCAGACTGCCGAGCAGCAGGCAATTCAGACAGCCGGTGACGGTCCCGCCGCTGCCGAGCGGCTGGCCGCATTGCTCGCATGTGAGCACTCTTTTTTCCGGGGTGATCATGGACGCGGGACGAATCACTTTGGCCAATGATGACCCATTTTGTTTCCGATTCAACATGCGCCGCTCGCCTGGAGCGTGCCTGGAAGGTCCTTCATGGCGGGAGTTTACCGCAAGGACCGTCCGCTAGGAAGACGGAAATGCGCTGGCCGTCGCCGCAGACCTGGAACCCGTCCTACCGTCCGGCCTGCCAGTTTTTCAGGCTGATCTGCACGGCGGCTTCCAGCGACCGGCAGGCGAAATCGCCGCCGTGTGCGCGCAGGGCCGAGGTGTCCGCCACCCAGCGCGACGGATCGCCCAGGCGCCCGTGCGTCTGGTAGCGCACCGGCTTGCCGGAGCCCAGCAGCCGCGCCGTCAAATCGACCAGCGCACGCACGGACGTTTCGACGCCGGAAGCGATGTTGACCGCGACGCATTCGCCGTCCGTGCGTTGCGAAAACGCCTCGCCCAGCCGCAGAAAAATCCCGACCACGTCTTCCGCGTAGAGGAAATCGCGCGTCTCGTCGCCGGTGCCTTCCATGGTCACGCCCGGGTCGCCGCCGGTGAACTGCTGGAACAATTCCCACAACAACAGCCTCCGCTGGCGCGGGCCGACCACCGAAAAGATGCGTCCCAGCACCACCCGCAGGCCGTAGCAGGCGGCATATTCCCGGCCCAGTTGCTCGGCGGCGAGCTTGTGGAAACCGTAGGGCGAGATCGGGCGCGTCGGGTCATCCTCGCGCACCGGCAGGCGGCTCGGGTGGCCGTACACCGCCGCGCTGGAGGGGAAAAGCACCACCGGGCGGTGGTCCGAGCGGCGGATGCCTTCGAGCGTGTTGGCGAACGTGTAGACGCTGGCGCGCAGGTCGTCGAGCGGAGATTGGAACGACCCTCCCACCGACGCCGAACCGGCTCCGTGGAACACGAGGTCGGGCCGGAAGCCGTTGACCAGCGGGGAAAGGTCGGCGTGCGCCACGTCGGTCCAGGCGTACTGCCCGGGCCAACCTTGCGGCGGTTGCGCGGAGCGGCCCAACCCGAGCACGTCATGGCCCTGGGCGGTGGCGAACGCGGCGAAGGTCGAACCGAGGAAACCCCGGCTGCCGGTGATCAGGATGCGCATGCCAGGGAGGGTTGTTTTGACGGGTGGACGACCGATTCGTAAAGGCGTTCGAGCGCGCCCGCCACGGCGGTGACGGCGTAATTTTCCTCCAGGAGACGGCGACCGTTTTCGCCGAGTTCGTGTGCCAGGGTGGGGTTGGCCAACAGGCGGCAGACGGCGTCCGCCACGGACGCGCCGGTTTGTTCGGCGGTGATCCCGGCGCGGTTGCCTTCCACGAGTTCGCGCAGGCCATGGGCCGTGCCGCCGACCACGGGCTTGCCCATGCTCCAGGCTTCCAAGTAGACGGTGGGCAGGATTTCGCTGATCGACGGCAGACAGAACACGTCACACGCCGCCAACGCGTCGGACTTGACCTGTTCGTCCACCTTGCCCAGGTAGCGGATGCGCGGGTCAGCGCCATCGAAGATCGCCGTGTCGCTGCCGCCGCCCGGCCCGATGAACGCAAAGCGCGCTTTGGGAAATCGTTCCCAGATCAACGGCGCGGCGGCCATCATCGCTGCCGCGCCTTTGTAGGATGACATGCGCCCGACGTAGAGAATGAGAGGTTCGTCGTCCGCGCAGCCCATCTGCCGCCGGAAACCCGCCGGGTCGGCGGGCGGCGGGCCGGAAGGGGAGACGCCAATGGTGTGGAGTTTTTCCGGGGCGATCCCGAGCTGGGCCAAGTGGTCACGGTCGCTGCCGAGCAGGCCGATCACGGCAGCGCAGCGTTTGTAGAACGCCACGTCGTTGGGACCGTCGCCCCACTGGCCGGGATGCGTGAAAGGCGTGCAAACCACGGGCACGCCGAGCCGGTCCGCAACGGCCCCGGCGGTCCAGCCGAGATCGAACGTGGCGAGCGAATGGACCACGTCCGCGCCGCGAATGGCGCGCTCCAGTTCCGGGGTGAATGCCCACTGGTGGAAGGGGTGCGTGATCCGGTCGAACCCGGCGTGAAACCAGCGCGGCAGGACCGGCGTGCAGCGCAGGAGCATCGGCAACATTTTGAGGCGTTCCGGCCAGCGCGGCCCCAGCGAGATAATCCGCACCGGGCCGTCCTGCCGGTCCTCGCCGTTGCGGGCGGCGAGGAGGTTTTGTTCGAGCGCGGCGAACCGGCCCCGCACATGGTGACGCCCGAAGTTGAGCGCGGCCACCGTGACCTCGTGTCCCCGGGCGGACAGGGCGTGGGCCATCTGTTCCGCGTGGATTTCGATCCCGCCGGTGAAAGGAGGGTAGTTGTGGACGACGAACGTGATTTTCATCGGGCGAGGACCGGGGCGGCTTCGGTCGGGACGGCACACGCCGCTTGCAGATGCGCGACCACGCGCTCGGCGACGCGCGCGCTGGAAAGGTGGGTTTCCGCGTAACGGCGGGCGCGAAGTCCGGCGGCAGCGCGCAGGGGTTCGTCGGCGAGCCAGAGGGTGAGTTGACTGACGAGTTCGTCGGCGTCGCGCGGAATCTGGACGAAGTGGTCACCGAGTGTCGGGCGCAGGAATTGTTCGGCGGCGCTGCCCGGCGCAACGCACGCCACCACCGGCAGGCCCGCCATGTAAAAATCGGCGATGCGCGAGGGGATGGAAAAACGTCCGTAGCAGCCGAGTTCGACGGGGCCGGGGACGTAGCCGACGTGGCTGGAGCGGAGGATTTCCAGGTAGCGCGACGGCTCGACGAAGCCGAGGTTCTTGACGTGGGGCCGCAGGGCGGCGGGAAACGCGGCGAACTGCGTGCCGGTGTAGACGAGTTCGGCGCGGGGGAAGCGTGCGGCGACGCGCGGCCAAGCTGCCGTCAGCATGTCCAACCCGCGATGGTGGATGGCGCCGGTGATAAACACGCGCCGGGCGTCCGGGTCGGAGGACGCGGGGCGGGGCGGGAGATCGTAGACGGCTTGGCCGAACGGCACGACTTCCACTTCACGGACGGGGAAGCGGCGCACCTCCGTTTCGATGGCCGCGTTGATGACCAACACCGACGAGGCGCGGCGGAGCAGTTCGGCGAAACCGGGCATCGTCGCGGGGTCGAGGCCGTCTTCGTGCTGCACATCCATGACGTGAACGACGAACGGCTGGCGCAGGTGGTCGATCAGCGAGAGGCAGCGGCGGGCGGATTCCTCGCTCGTGGCGAAGGCGTGGACCACGTCGCAACCGAGTTGCGAGGCGGGGACGAGGCGGCGGAACAGGGGGGCGTTGAGCACGTGGTCGCGCCAGCCCCGGAGGCCGACGGCAGCGTGGAGTTTTGCCATGGCGCGGTTGAGCCGCAAAGGCCGCCAGAAAAGCGGGTCCTCGAAGAGATGCGAACAGCGTCCCGGCTCGCTCAGGCCGAAGGGCCGGGTGGACCAGTAGACGTGGAAGTAATCCAGGCGGGCGTGGTCGATCATTCGCAGCATCTGCGCGCCGCTGCCGTGGCTGCCCGCCAGGCAGAATTCGCTGAGGATGCCGACTCTCATTCCAGGGGTGTTATGCGTGGGACGTGCAGAGAGTGCAATTCAAGAAAGACGGGAGCAGGATTTTAGCACTATCCGTGCCGATGGAGATGTTTCAGTCTGCCTTGGTTTCCCACGCGAGATTTTCATCCCCGGCAAGGGGCTAGGTTCTGTCTGACGAATCCACTTCCGGCGGAGAAGATTTCGGGGTGGCTGCCAACCTCCGGGCGCCATCGGTCATCTTCTGCGGCGAGAGCCGCCTGCAATGCTTGGCCGCTAGGCGGCAACGAGCACCCATGCCACCCAGAGGTCGCCATCCACCCCGGAAAAGATCCGTCAGACAGAGCCTAGAGCGTCTTTCATTTGCTCGTGGTGGATGGCGACCTCCGGGCGCCATTTGTAGACGCGCGCAATCCCCATGGCGCCCGGAGGTCGCCATCCACCTCGGAAGAGATTCGTCAGACAGAACCTAGTCGAAATCCGTCGGCAACCCGGGCTGGCGGTGGTGCTCGAAGCAGCGGACGATCTGCGACGGCGTGACCCGCGCGAGTGATAGCGCGGGAAGCGAATGTTCGCCGAAAAAGCCGACGGCGTCCGTTTCGTTGGAGGTGGTGGCCTCGCCGCCCACGATCTCGCAACGCACGAAAATCTTGTAAACGTGCTGGACGTAAGGCGGGTCGTGCGGGTGTTTTTCGCGGTCGTAAAACGCGAGGAGTTTTACCGCCCGGGTTTGGAAGCCGGTTTCCTCGAAGATTTCGCGGGTGACGTTTTCCGCCGGGGACGAACTAACGTCCGCCCAACCGCCGGGCAGCGACCAGCACCCGTCGGATTTTTCCTTCACCAACAGGATCGTGTCGTCGCGGAAAACCACGCCGCGCACGTCCACCTTCGGCGTGGCGTAGCCAGTCTCGGCAGTGAAAAGCTCGACCGCGCGCTCGACGGGCAGGGTGGAACCGGCGGCCATCACCTCGGCGGCAAGCTGACGCAACTGCTCGTAGCGTTCCTGGTCGAACGGGTCCCTGGCAAACGTCAGACCGTTCTGAGCGATGGCCTGCATCCGGCGTGCCCAACCCAACCAGGGGCCGCTCATTCCCGCTCCTTGTACCAGCGCACCGCGAAATGCTGCAACTCGACGGCGTTGCGGAAATTCATCTTCTCCTTGATGCGCGCCCGGTAGGTGTCAATCGTCGCCACGCCGAGGGTCAGCGTTTCGGCGATCTCGCGCGTGGTCCGACCCCGGCCAATGAGTTCCAACACTTCCAGTTCGCGGTCGGTCAGACGGTCGATGGGGCGGGGGATGTTTTTGAGGCCGCCGTGCGGCAGGGTGCTCAGGACGCCCGCCGTCATTTCCGCCGAAAGGTAGACCTCGCCCGCGAGCACGCGGCGGATGGCCGTCACGATCTCGCTGGCGGGCTGGCGTTTGGTGATGTAGCCGTTGGCCCCGGCGCGGAAGGCTCGCTCGGCGTAGAGGGTTTCGTCGTGCATCGACAGGACCAGGATCGGCGTCTTGACCGCGAGTGCGCGGCTTTGCTTGATGAGTTCCAGCCCGCCGGTGCCGGGCAGGCTGATGTCCACGATCATCAGGTCCGGCTGCGCGTGTTGCAAGATTTCGAGCGCCTGTTTCACGTCCTCGGCCTCGCCGCAAACCTCCATGTCGAGTTCGTGGTTGATGATCTGCGAGAGACGGTCGCGGAACAGCGGGTGATCGTCTACGACGAGGACGCGTTCCTTGGCGGCGGTGGCAATCATAAGGAAGGGGAAGAAAGAAGGGCGGCGGGGTGCTCGCTGATGGTGCAGGATACCACCGTTCCCGAGGGGGTGTTAGGATAAATCTCCAGCGCGCCGCCGATCACGCGGGCGCGGTAACGCATGGTGTTGAGACCCATGCCGCCGGTTTTGCCGGTGGTGGCGTTGAAGCCGACCCCGTCGTCGCTGACGCGCAGGGACAGCTCGCCGCCCCCGGCTTCCAGGGCGATGATGACCGTCTTCGCGCGGCCATGACGGGTGGCGTTGCCGATGGCTTCCTGCGCGATGCGGAAGAGGTGGACGGCCAGGATGCTGTCGGGCACGCCGACCGGCTCCGGGCAGAGGAACGTGCAGGCGATGCCGGTGAGGTGCGAGGTGCTCAGCGCGAGCTCTTCTAGGGCGAGTTCCAGGCCGCCCTCGTCGCGCTCAACGGGCGAGAGGCCGCGCGCCACCTCGCGCACGCGGCGCAAGGCGTCCTGCACAAGGTGGGCAATCTCTCCGGCGGTGTCGGCGCGGGTGTGCGCCTCGCGGGCAAGGTCCTGCTTGAGCAAGTCGGCGGTGAACCCGATGGCGGCGAGGTACTGGCACATGCCGTCGTGCAGATCGCGCCCGATGCTCTGGCGTTCGCGTTCGCTGATGGAAATGATCTCGTGCTCCAGACGTTGGGAGCGTTCGAGCAGTTCGACCCGGGCGCGCATGGCGTCGCGGTGTTGCTTGAAGGTCGTTCCCGCGAAGGCGACGAGGCAGAAGAACATGAGGCGGACCAACACGTCCCAGTAGCGCAGCCATTCGTTGGAATACTGATGGCCGGCGGCGGCATCCGCCCACCACCACACCAGACCGCTGAGCACGGAAATCACCGCCGTCGCGCGTGGGCTGCTGAACCAGACCATCAGCAGGATGGGCAGGGCATAGAAAGGATAGATCGGGACCTCGTAGCCGGTAATGTAGTCGATGAAACCGATGATCCCCACCAACGCCACCGCTCCGGCGAAAAGTGTGGCGCGCGACTGGTGGCGCAAAAATCGGGCCGTTCTATCCAACAGGTGCATCGGAAGGGCGCGCGGTGGCTCGTGGCCGCCGGTTGGGCGAAGCGTCGCACATCATGGCCGATCCGGCGAATGTGGCGATTGGCTCAAAGTGCGAAACGGTCACCGCAGCCTCTGAAAGCCCTGACAAGCCGGTAAAACTTATCCCTGACAAACAGCACGAGTTCTGGTCCGCGCAGGGGGAGGTTAGTAGTCTGACGTTGGTCCCGGCGATTGCCTCGATGGCGGCGCGATGACGATGGCGTCACTATGACGCCCGGCACCTTGACGACTCGGGACCTTCGTCACCAACGAACCGCCCGCCGCGCAAGTCAGCTAGGGGAGACGATCCGTAGATGTGATGGCTGCGGGTCACCTTGAGGTCTTTCGCGGGGTAAGCTTTTTTTCCGGTGAGAGCGGGATGATAGGGATTGACGAAAAGCTGGCTGACCCGTGCCAAGTCTAGGGACTTGGAGAGGACACATCATGTTTTAGAGCAAAAAACCGGCAAACCGGACCAGGGACAAACAACGAGGCGCCGATCATCGGACTTCGCCCGGGCTTTCACCCTGTTCGGCGACAGACTGACCGTCCACGGCCAAGCGCGGCCGGAAACGGCCGTAAGGATCGGGATAGATAAGCAGCGTGTTGTGATGATACTGACTGAGGTCCAACGGCAGGTTCCACGATTTTACCCCCAGGCCCGGAATTGTTGCTTGCATGGTGAGCGGCGTCGCACCGAGAGGCAGATTATCGAGGGTAGCCATTTCGCCGTAGTTCATCGGCGTGCCGGGGGCGGCCGATCCAACGGTCACTGATACCCGCGCGTTCGGAAAGAGTTGCCGGATGATAAGCCGCCCGGACACAGGTGCCTTTGGATCAATCGTATCGTTGATTAACTCAACGCTAGGTTGGCCGTCCTTGTTGATCACCAGCATCGTGATGTACACATCCGCCGGCAGCGTCAACGGCAACTTCTTGATCGGATTATTCGTCTCACCGAATCGTCGCAGAGTGAAGGTCGCTCCTCCAGGCGCTAACGGGGTATATGCAGCGTAGAAATTGCACGGCGCAGCGATAGAAAATGGCTTATCGCCAGCCAAAACTTCGAGGATCGTGGGAGGCGGATGTGGTAACACGTTCCAAATGCGGACATAAGCCTGCTTCGGCTTGGCCGAAGGCGAAGGGGAAGGGGAAGGTGTTTGCGCACGGGAAGAAGCGGCTCCAGTCCATCCAAACAACACGGTTAACAGCGCCAACAGGCTAGGCGCGAAACGATTAGAAAGTGTTAACCGAAAGGATTTGGGCATCGTAATGATTGGGTTTGACAAACCGGCTGGCGATATCGAACGCAACGGGCTGGTTCTGGGCATTGGTGGCTGGGTGAAAGAGGCTGCCATCCGAGTTCATCGGCACGAGACGGAAGGTGACCCGCATTCGGTGTGTCCCCGCGATCTTCGTCGGGCCGTTCAAAGTAGGTTGGGTAATCGCTTGCCCCACGGCGTAGATGGTGAATGTGTCGCCACGCGTGCAAATCAGTTCAGAAATCCGGCGAAAAAGTTCCTCGCGGCTATGGTCATAAGCCTTGTACATGTCCACGCCGGCAACGAGGGCCGTGCTGGAGCCGCTTTGGCTATTACCTAGCGGATCACTCATGCCGAAGACCGAGTTGTTGCTGTCGCCAATTTCTCCGAGTTCGCCACGTTCGAAAAATGGCCCGCTCGGTTCATAAGATGCGGAAGACCCGGTGGAGCTTTTGGGGCTAGGGTTCTTGAGCCGCGTGATCATTTGGCTGACAAGCTGCGAGTAGCCGTTGGAGGTGCTGGCACTGTCGAGGGATTTTCCTGCAGGACTCGCCGCTCCGAGGTGGTTATCGCCGTGGATCACAGGATCAGCCGAATTAGTGATTGGTTGGAAGTTGAAGCCGTAAAGCGCCGCGAGCAAAGCAGCGCCGTTATCACGGAGCACACCGTTGATGTTAAGGCGCGCGGGCAATTCAATGCTATCATCGACGCTGAAAACATCCGCCAACCGCCAGGCGGCCCAGCCGTTGCTGGCGGGGACTGCATCCGCCGAATTGTTGTTGACGTTGCCGGTGGGATCGCCGCAGTAGCGGTCGTCGCGCTGACCGATTTTGAAAGTTCTGCCCCCACCGCGGCTCAGTGCGATCCCGCCCTTCACCCCCGGCAGGCGGGCGGGATCGAACACGTCGCCGAGTTGTCCGATTGACGTGATCGGTCCATCGGCCACCACCATCGGCGCGTTGACGGCGTTCATCGGAGGTGTGGTGTCGGTCGAGGTCGGGTATTGGCCGGTTGGGAGAGTGTAATAATCCGGCCAAGGGAAGGACCCGGTAGAAGCAGCGTCGGGTTTTTGTGAGGGGTTTACATAACCTAACGTAGTATCAGCACCGAGACTATAGAAGTAGTGGCTTTGGTCAGCTAGATTGGGCGTCGGAACGTAGCCGGAGCTAATGCTCAAAGACTCGTTATTCGTCCGTGGGTCGCCGAGTTGGGAAATGCGCGGCGTGATCGCCACGGCGTGATCGCTTAGATGGCTGTCGGCGGAGTTTCCCATCAATGCACTGCTGTAGCTATAATCGACGTAACCGGGTGCGGTGTCCGAATACCACGTGGTGCCGTAGTAACGTTCGGCTAACGCAAACGGCACGCTGTCCAGATAGCCGGAACCGTTGGCGAGGGTGACCTCAGTCTCATAATCATAAGTGTAGCCTGGAGCGCGAAATTTTTGCTCAATGCCTTTGTGTCCGGACGTGATGGTGTTGGTACCGGTATAGTGGCGCGTGCCCTTGAGCAGGTTGGGGCAGTAGTAGGTGGTGTTGGGATTCGTGGCGTAGTGACTTGTCGCGGAGGTGGATGGACCGGTCTGGCCGCTGGGAGGAGTAAAGACATACGTAGCGCAGTCCGGGTCTGTGGTGACCACCGTAACCGTGCCTGCTTTGAAGAGCACCCCGCCCGCCAGCGCAGGACCGGCACCATTTAACTGTACCCCATTCGTCAGGTCGACCTGACAGTCCATGTACGGCGGGTAGGTTAGCAGCAAAGGGTTGGAGCCATCGCAGAGAAAGTTGCCGTAGGGAGAGGTCATTTCCCAAGTGGGTTGGTTCGTGACGAGCACCGTCGCTCCATGCAAATTCGCCGCCGTGCTCCCTGCGGATGGCGGCGACGCGTAGATGTCACGGTCGCTCATGTTCCAGAACTCAAGGTAGTAATCAATCCTCAGGTCGAACGAATGAGGCACGGTGCTGGCCGTACCGTTCGCTGCGTGGGGAGTAATGTTCGCCCGGATGCGCACGGCTGCCTCTTGCAGATAAGGCGCGGCCTCCTTGCCTTGAGCCCAGATATCGTTGGCACTGCCGCCGCCATTTATTGCTCCGATCACGGATGTCTGCGCGACGACATTGCCATTCGAGTCGATAATCGTCGGCTGGGAATCGGTGTCCAAATAGTCGATCAAGTTGGCTGCCACTTTGTAATAGTAGATCTCGGAGTGGTCGTTGCCCACCGTGGTGGGAGAGCTTTTGGGACTTCCGGGCACCTGTGTCGCGTCGTTGAGCGTGGTGGCGGCGGCATCCGTCGTCAGCCGATAGAAACGCTCGCCGAAATAAGGCAGATGGAATTTGAGCGTCTGGACGATCTGGTTGACCTCGTTTTGAAGCGTTTGTTGCGTGGCGGGCACTGTCGGGTCGGAACCAGGAGCTGGCGCGACGACCACATCGTTCAAATTGAGCCGTTGCGTGCCGTGGCGGGTAAGGTTAAGCGCGCCGGATTGGCTGGTGGTCAGATACCGGATGGTATCAACCAGAGAAGTGCCGGAAGCACCGGGAGAGGGTGATGCCGCAGGGGTGGGAAATCCGTGGGCGAATCCCATCGGATCAGGGAAAAAATTGCCGGGATAAAGCGAGCGGGTGCTGAGGATCGTGCTGGCATCGTTGGCGGCGTTGCTATCGCCGATCCGCGTCAGGGGTCCGACCAGCGTCAGGTCACCCGGTAGAGGGTTGCGAGGCTGGGGAGTGGGGTTGGGGGCAGGCGTGACCAGCGGTCGCGCCGGGTTGTCGGGCGGTGTGGAAGCAGCGCTAAGGAAATTGTTGTTGGCCCGGAAGCTCTCGTCATCGACCCAGAAAGCGTAGCGACCCGTCGTTCGGCCATCGTTGCCTTTCAGATTGACCCAGAGCGCTCGGGCGGGCTTCGGAGTCGATGACGGGGCCGCGGGGGAAGCCGGAGGCGAACCGATCACCCCCTGGGTATCGCCAGCGTAACGGCGGACGTTCAGATCGCTAAAATTCTGCTGCGTCGGGTCGCTCTGCGTCACGTTCATCGTCCGCAGAATGTTCGCTTTATCGGAAACCACATGTGCCCGGCCACCCAGCACGCCAGAAACCAACGGCAAGACGAAGTTTTTGCACGCCGGATTGTTCGGATTGCTGTCGCTGGAAAGGTTCGCGGGCCCCGGGGTGGCATTCGGGGCCGGTGTCGCGCTGAGCACGGGATTACTCACGTCAGGCACCGCTCGCAAGTAAAGACTGGTGCCCTCGTTGGCGGTGTTATCGTTGTTCGTGCTTTGTGCAATGTCCCAAGCGGTGGCAGAATCCGGGAAATCGCGGAAGGACTCGGTCAGCATGGCGATGGCGCTATCGACCCCAGACTGGGCAACCTGTTCAGCACGGGTCTTGGAACTGAAGGCATCGGCAGTCTGCCGTTCGTTGACCATGCTAGAGAGATAACTCACCGCGACGATGACCAGCAGACTCAGGATGAGCAGCGTGACGATTAATGCAAACGCGCGGCGGTGGCAGTGCGCGGCGGGGCGCAGGGCAGCGAAAACCGGGATGGTGGCAATGGCGTTCAAGGCACAGGAATTACGGGGTGGCATTGATGAGCGGTACGCGCAGCACAAATTGCTGGGCATTGGGCTGGATGATCGAGCTGTAAAGCCCTGAGGTACTGGAATCCGCCCCGGTGTCGTTCCAGGTAGACCTGCCCACGCCAGTACTGGCCCCTTCGAGTCGGCGTCCGGCGATGTCGCTCAACGCCTTGAAGCGGATTTCGATGTAAGCGGGCAACGTCGGCGGATACGTGGTGGTAGCCCCTTGGGCAGCCCCCTGATAATAGTGCCCGGAGTGGTCCTTCGGAACTTTGGTCGCATTGCCGTCAGCGTAGGTTTGTTCGTTTAGATCGGTGTCGATGCGGAAGCGCAGGTCCCAGATGTAGGCGGCGAGCTGCGTCACGCTGGGCACGGGGGTGGCCGTCAGCGAGAACAGGTCGTCAAAGGTTAGCGGGCTGACCTTGGCGGCCTTGATGCGCAGAAACGTGCCGTTGCTGTCGAGCGACTGGCGCATCAGCGCATAGGCTTGCGGGCAGCGTTGCAAACGCGAATCGCCGGCTGGCAACGCATCAGGCATCCACTGGCAGTAGTATCCGACGGCGCACAACGTACTCGCCCCGCTGTTGGGGATATTCGTCAGGCAAAACACCTCTTCGTTGCTCGGGCCGCCGTTGGCGTTGTAACTGGCAGACGCGTGTTGCAGGGCAAGGGTCGGCATGACCGGGGGCGGGGGGGTCGAACCGGGTGTGCTGTTGGTCTGGGTGTAGGAAGCTTGCAAGGTGGCGCTCAGGTCGCGCGCCATGAATTGCAATGCCGCGCGCGCCTCGCGGTACGCATCGACCTGCGCCTCGCCGTGCTGCCAGGTGCTGGCCGTCGCTTTGAAAACCTGCATCAGCGCGACGACGAGGATCAGCGTGACGGTCATGGCCACGAGCAACTCGATGAGCGTAAACGCCCGAACACGCCGCCACCCTGCTCCGGCGGACCGCTCCAGAAAAGGGCGGCGGGTGGCGAAAACTGGGACGAAGGAAAACGTGGACAAAGGAAAAAGAAAGGGGCGGCGTCTGCGCCGCCCCGAATTTAGAATGGAAGCGGGCGGCAGGATCAGTTGGACCGGTTGGCTATCGTGCTCACGAAGCGGTACTGATTAGTGGGCCGACTGATGGCGTTGATGACGATCTCTACCCGGCAGGCTTGCCCGGTGGTGACCATGCCGTCAGGCTGGTTGCTGGGAGGAACGGTCGTGCCATCGGCTTGGTTGGCCGCGTCGTAAAAATTGAGCACGACATGGTAATCCGCACCGCCGAGCGGCTGGGTGGCCGAGAACGACAATCGGCGTTGCGCCCCAAAAGGGTCCGCCGGGTCACCCGTGTCCGTGGCCAGGCTGAGGAATTTGACGTAAAAATTGGGTGAATTGCCAACGGGCGGCGCTTTGAAATCGATGGTCGTGGGACCGCTGCCGGAAGGCGTCGTGCCATCGGTGTCAAGCTGCTCGTCCACGTAACACACCTTGTTGAACGATTGGCTGCGGAAACTGCTGAACAACGTGTTGGCGATGGCGGCAGCGCGGTTCTGATCAAAACTCTGTCGCCCGCTGTTCAACGCGGCGGGCAGTACGCCGACGACGCCGACCAGGCCGAACGTCACGATCCCGAGCGCCAGCGTCACCTCCATCAGTGAGAACGCGCGCAGGCGATGACGGGGGCGGGGGCGGGGTGGGGCGGTGAGAAACAGTCGTTGCAGGAGTAACGTCTTCATGGCGATGGCTAGGGCGTCGATGAGGGCGTCGACAGGTTGTTGGTCGGGTCGATGATGTACTTGGCGCGCCCGGTGGCCGGGTTCACGTCGATTTCTTCCAGTTGCAGTTTTTGTTGGCTGGTGTCGCTGCCGACATTGTGGGTGACAACTTCGTTGCCGTTGGCGTCGATGTATCCGGGGAAAAGCAGGACTTTGAGGTAGTCTTCCGGCTTTTGCGGCGTCTGGACCGAACCCGGCACAGTGACGTTGCCGATGTTGTCGAACTTCCAGTAAGGCAGTTGTGCGCTGCCGTCGCCGACCGCTTTGCTCAGCACGAATTCCGGGTCGGTCACCTGGGGCGACATGTTGTTGATATAGCAGGTGAGGATCGAAGGCGCGATGTCGGCACTCACCTTGAAAGCCATGCCCGTAGGCAGGTTCATCCACGGCGATTTCTGCACGGGCGGATTCGCCGCGTTTTCGCTGTCCTGATAGATGGCGTAGGAACGGCCCCAGTGGTCGGCATTGATCTGCGCACCGGTGGACGTTTTGCAGGCGAACACGACATAGGTGGGCAGGCTGTCGCTGATCGCCATCATCCGTGCGTGGTCGAGCGCCCCCATCATGTTGCCGACCGCGCCGCGCCGGCTTTCCGACTGGTTCAGACCACGCAGGGCCGGGAGCGTCGCCACCAACAAAATGACAATGATGCCCACCACCACGAGCATCTCCACTAAAGTGAAGGCAGCCCGACGGCGTGAATGAAAAACAGCGGTGACAGTGAATGGTCCAGACATGGCGACGATTTACCGTGGTAAACCCTGATCGACGTCATCGGAGGAAACAACTCTATTGGTGTGACAAGACCGTGACAGTAAAACTCTCGACGGAATCGTTGCAAGCATAATCGTCTGTGGGGTCACATTGCGTCCTGCGGGTCATCGATTGATTAGCGGCGCGCTCGTTGGCCGGAAAAATAAATGCCGAGCGCGAGCAGGCAGACGACCCCGCTCTGGATGAGTTCGGAGCGGCTGAGGGTCCCGACCGACCCAAGCAGGGTCTGCGTGGTGTGGTCGGCAGCGAGCAAGGCCCGGTGCCGCGCGAGGGCGAGACGGCGCAGCTCGACAGGGTCGGAAATGGCGTCGAGCCGGGCGGCGAAGGCGTCCGCCGGGTGGGTTTCGGCCAGCGCGGGCGGCAGCAGGCGAAGCTGGAACTGGCGACGTGCTGCCAGCGCGAGGTTGCATGCGGCGACCAGCAGCAGGCAGGAGAGAAAAAGGGTGGGCAAACGCATCGGCGGAAAGGATGAAGGATGAAGGATGAAGGATGAAAGGGAAAGGCGAAACGCGTCCCCTCCCATGTTAAGCTGACATCGCACCTCGTGATGCTCTGCCTTCATCCTTCATCCTTCATCCTTTCTTCCTTGGTGCCTCGTCCTTCCGTTCTCACCTATGATCGTGGCACGCTGCTGCTCCACCCGCCGCCGCGCGGACGGGCCTGGGTAGAGCACGCTGAATGGGACGACCGCGTCGAACGCTTCCGCCTCCCCGCCGACCGTTACCGTGCGTTGATCGAAGCGCTCGCCGCCGAAGGCACGGTCGTCGAGGACCAGGCCCGCGCGTTCGCCGATCTGCCGCTGAAGTTTGCCGGTCGCCATACGCCGCATCCGCACCAGGCGGAAGCCCTCGCCGCGTGGAAGGCCGCCGGTCGGCGCGGCGTGGTGGTCCTGCCCACTGGGGCAGGCAAGACGCTCGTCGCGCACCTCGCGCTCGACGCCACGCCGCGCTCGACGTTGATCGTCGTGCCCACGCTCGATTTGCTCCACCAGTGGTACGCGGGACTGCGCGCGGCGTTTCCGGGCACCGAGGTCGGGCTGCTGGGCGGCGGTTCGCGCGATCTCGACGCCACCCTGCTCGTCGCCACCTACGTTTCCGCCGCCGCCGAGGCCGAGCGGTTGGGCAACCGTTTCGCGCTGCTCATTTTCGATGAGGTCCACCACCTGCCCGCCGGTTACACGCGCGTCATCGCGGAGTATTCCATCGCGCCCTACCGGCTCGGCCTGACTGCCACGCCCGAGCGCTCCGACGGCCGCGACCGCGACCTGGCGACCCTCGTGGGCCCGACCGTTTATGCCCGCGCGCCGGAAGAACTCGCGGGCGGCGCGCTGGCCCCCTTCGACGAGATCAAAATCCGCGTGGCGCTCACCACCGCCGAACGCGCCCGTTACGAGGAATGCGTGGCCCGGCGCAACGCGTTCCTGCTGGACCGGCGGATCTACCTCGGTACATTGGAGGGTTGGCGGCGGTTCGTGCGCGCCAGCGCGGGCAGCCCCGCCGGTCGCGCCGCGATGTTGGCCCACCGCGAGGCGAAGCTCCTCGCGTTCGGCACGGAGGAAAAATTCCGCGTGCTCGACGAACTGCTCGCCCGCCACGCCGGTCGGCGCACGCTCATTTTCACCGACGACACGGCGACGGTCTACCGCGTGGCCGACGAATTCCTCGTGCCTGCCATCACGCACGTCACGCCCGTCAAGGAACGCCACGAAACGCTCGCCCTTTTCCGCTCCGGCGCGTATCCGGTCATCGTCAGTTCACGCGTGCTCAACGAGGGCGTGGACGTGCCGGAAGCCAGCGTGGCCATCGTGCTCTCGGGCACCGGCGCGCAGCGCGAATATATCCAGCGGCTCGGGCGCATCCTCCGACCCATGGAGGGCAAGCGCGCCATCCTCTACGAGATCATCGCCGAGAACACGAGCGAGGAAGGCACGTCCCGCCGCCGCCGCTCGTAGTCAAACGGCGCGCCGGGGGATTGCATGCAAAAACAGTGTGCCCACGGCGATGCTGCGGACCTCGCACTGCCGGTAACACCACCACGACAGACCGAAGAAGAGGGGATAACTGCCCAGGCAAACGAACCACAGGCCGAACGGCTGCTGCACGAAGACGCCCAACTTCTGTGTCTGTTGCGTCAGCGCGCTCAGCAAAGGCTGGTGAAACAGGTAGAGGCTGTAGCTGCAAATTCCCAGGGCGCGGAGATGCGCGCCCGCCAAACCCCGGATGGAAACCGCCTGCGGACGTTCCAATCGCCGGGCGACGAGGATCGTAGTCAGCACGGCAAAACAAGGGAAGGAAAACGGAGCGAGCGGCTTGACGAAAAACGTGCCGACCGCCAGCACGAGAAACGCGCTCGCCGACCACCCCACGAACGGTAGGGGCCGCCGCGCAGCAAAGGCGTCCGCCAACGCGGCCCCCGTGGCCCAACTGCCCCAGAAGAAGAGCGGCGACCCGTCGAACCAGCGTGGAACCTCGTGCCCCCAGGCCCCGGCGACGCCCGCATATCCGCGCATGGAAATTTCCAGCGCTCCGAGCACGGCCAAGGATCGCCGCCACCCGATCCGGTGGACCAACGCGAGCAGCAGGGGATAGATCAGATAAAGCTGCGCCTCCACCGCGATGCTCCAGAAAGACGGGTTCACCCCGAGGTCCGCTTCCGCCGAAAGATTGTTGAACAGCAGCAGGTGGCTAATCATCTGGCCGCGCCCGTGCCCGGCAAGGATCGGCAGCCGCGTCCCCGGAAAAAACACCCCGAAGAAAATGACCGCGAGGAAATAAGGCGGGTAGATGCGGAAAAACCGCCGGACGAAAAACCCACGCCAATTCCCGGCGGAACTTCGCAGGTGGCTCAGATGAATACAAAATCCGCTCACCACGAAAAACACGGCGACCCCGGCCCAGCCAAACGTCGCCGGCAGGAGCACAAAAAACGAAGGCGGCACCGCCAGGCTGCGGAACCAACGGCCCCACGGGAGTTGGTTGATCCCGTAAGCGGCCCCGAGCGAGTGATACGCAAAGACCCCGAGAATAGCCAACCCGCGAAGGTGGTCGAGAAATTGAACGTGCTCCTTGGTCCGCTCCATGGGTTAGGACGGGGATTCTACGGAGGGGTTTTCCGTGCTGGAAGCTCTAATGCGGCTTCCGATGATGCGGCGCAGGGGACGAAAAGATTTGCAGGCATATCCTGCCGCCCTTTGCGGTGCAGCGTGCTCTGCGCGAAACTCCGCTGCCGCCATGCTGCCGTCCGATCTGCTCCTCACCCGCCGCCGCCACGGCGCGCTCGTCCCGCACCGCCTGCCGCTCGACGCCGACACCCGCGCCCTCGCCAGCGAACTCATCGCGCTTTTCACCGAAGCCGTCGGCCAACGCCGCGCCGCGCTCGACGAAACCCTCGCCGCCTTCGAGGGCGAGGACACCGCCTTCAAGGTCAAGCGCGGCCTCGCCCACCTCCTGCAAAACGATTTCTCCACCTTCGAGACCGTCGCCCCGCTCGACCCACCCGAACTGCGCCGCCGCGTTTTCGCGCTCGGGGCCGCCGCCGCGCCCACCCGCGCCCGGCGCGCTGCCTTGCTCCAACTTGCCGCCGACACTCTTGCGCTCGAACGTGGCGGCCTCATCACCGCGCCCGAAATCGCCGCCGGCCTCTTCGCCGATCTGCCCCCGCGCCAGGTCCTGACCGCCTTCGACCCGCCCACGCCCGACGCGTTGATCCATCGCTTCAATCTCGCCCAAGCGCAGGGCGTCTTCTACCGCGCACACGATCTCCTCATCACCGCGCACCGCAACGAACCTGCCCGCTACAAACAACTCTTCCGCTACGTCAAACTCTTCGGCCTGATGACGCTCATCGAAGGCGATGCCGACCACGGGTTCACCCTGCGCGTGGACGGCCCGGCCAGCCTCTTCGCGCCGAGCACGCGCTACGGCCTCGCCATGGCGAAACTCCTGCCTGCGCTGCTGCACGTCACGAAATGGAGCCTGCACGCCAGCCTCAAGCCGCGCGTGTTCCCCGAAGACGCCGCCCCTTCTGCCCGCGTCCGCGAGGACACCCCCGCCGCCGACACCTTCGCGCTCGACGCCGCCTGCGGCCTCGTCAGCCACTACGCGCCGCCCAAGGAATTCGATTCCATCCTCGAAGAAGCTTTCGCCGCGCGCTGGGAAAAACTGGACACGCCCTGGAAACTGGAGCGCGAAGTCGATCTCGTCCCCGTGCCGGGCAGCGCGATCATCCCGGATTTTCGCGTCGTGCATCCCGATGGCCGCAGCGTGCTCGTGGAAATCGTCGGCTACTGGCGGCCCGATTACTTGCGCAAGAAATTCGCCCTGGTGCGCCGCTCGGGCCGGCGCGACATCGTGCTGGCGGTCAGCGAACGGCTCAACCTCGACGCTGCCGGGATCAAGCTCGACGAGTTCGCGGACCAGCTCGTCTGGTTCAAGGGCAAGCTCGATCCGAAAGCCGTGCTCGCCCGCGTCGAAACCCTCGCGGCTTCCTTGTTTCCTCCCTCGGTGGAAATCAAAAAAAGAACACCTGCCGCGCGACGACCCACCCGAAAGCCGCCAGCAGCACCAGCGCCGTGATCCACCACAACGGCTTGATGCCTGGTGGCTTGGCCGACGGCCCGCCGAATTCCCGCGCCACGTACTCGTCGTAATCGAAGCCGCCTTCGTCCGTCAGCCCGGTGCCGTCGTAAACGGCGGCGTCTTCACGCCAGCCGGAGAGATGGTCTGCCCCGCATTCGGGGCAGGCGAGCGCGTCGCGCGGCACGTCCTCGCCGCACACGGGGCAGACGGGCGGTGTCACGGGGCGTTTGCGCGGCGAATTGGCGTGCATAGGTTGATGGGTCTCCGATTCATCATGCCATCCAACATCGAAATCAAGGCTCGTGTCCACGACCCAACACACCGCCGCGCTCTCGCCGAACGTCTCGCCGGAAC